>JADHNB010000041.1 GCA_016779705.1 Candidatus Poseidonia sp.
CGTAACAGAACAACTCCGATGCGCCGGCCGCCACGTTTGAGGTGGCAAAACGCACGTTCACGATGCCGTTGGCACCCATGCTGTGCGCTTGCATCATCATGCGCTGAAGCGCTTCGTTTCGGGACTCGTTCAGCAACTCAGTGTAGGCTTTGAGTTCCCCGCCAACGATGTTTTTCAGGCCAGCAAAGATGTCTTTGCCAAGGTGCTTGGCACGAACGGTCGACCCGGTGACGAGGCCCAAGGATTGGACGATGGCTTTCCCCGGAATGGTTTCAACGTTGGACATGAAGAGCTGGATGGTGTTCGGTTGCATGCCTAAAACCAGCGAGTCGTCCTCTATGAACCTCGTGCCGTTGTGAAACGAAGAACGCCCTCAAAGAATGGGTTGGTTACGAAGCCACTCCAAATCCGAGACGTAAAGTTGGCGAATGTCGTCAAGACCCAGCACGAGCATGGCCAATCGCTCAAGACCCATTCCCCAAGCCAAGACCGGCGAGGTGATGCCAAGCGGTTCGGTGACTTCGGGTCGGAAAATGCCTGCACCGCCAAGTTCCAACCACTTGCCTCGCCATTTGACCTCGATCTCAAGGCTCGGTTCCGTGTACGGGAAATAGGCCGGGCGAACCCTCACTTCGGGGTAACCCATTTTAGCGTAAAACGTCTTGAGCGTGGTCACCAGCATCTGAAGGTTGGCGCCTTCTTCCACGATGATGCCTTCGATTTGATGGAACTCGGGCAGGTGGGTGCGGTCAATGGCTTCCTTCCGGAACACCCGGTCCACTGAAAAGACACGGCAAGCTTCGTTTGGATGCCGTGCGAGGTACTGGACCGTGTTCACCGTGGTGTGGGTTCGCAGAAGTGGGCGTTGCGAAACGTCGGTGGAATAGGTTCCCCCCCATCCCCTGGAACCCGTATCGCCTCCGTGTTCATGGATGGCCTTCCAGGTCTCCATCAACGAGGGTTCGAGGGGCAAAACGGCGGGTTCATCCAAGTAAAACGTGTCTTGCATTTCCCGTGCGGGGTGGTCTTGGGGGATGAACAAGGCGTCCATGTTCCAACCAGCGGTCTGAACGTAATCGTCAACCAGTTCGGAAAAGCCCATCTCGAGGAACACGGTTCGTATACGTTCGATGAGGGCCTGCATGGGATGGCTTCGACCCGTACGAGGCGTGGCGGCCTCAAGCGTCACGTCAAACCGGCGGTACGCCGCCTCCTTCCAAGCATCGGTTTGAAGCAATTCCGGAGTGATGTCGGCGATGACGTGCTGTTCGACCAGTCGGTCAGCAGGAATGGATGCACCGGCTGGCGTGATGGACCACGAACGCTCGGTGCGCTCAAGCGTTTGAACCAGGTGCTTGCGGGAACGGAAGTGGGCGACCATCGCCTCGTCCAACGCTTCGAGTGAAGCGGGAAGCGAATTCAAAAACGCCATGCGCTCGGCAATGGATGCCGTGACCGCGTCGGCATCGGTCGCCGAAAACACGCCCCCTTCCAAGGCGACGCCCAGTTGTTTGAGCAAACCAACACCTGGACCAGCCTCGTGTCGCTCAAACGCTTGCTGAAGCGCTTGCATTGACGGCGAATCCTGTTGGAGAATCCAAGTCCAAAGGCGATGTTCAAGCAACCCCTGGGCCACCGCTCGCTCGCCCTCAACATCAAGGTGAACTTCACGAAGAACGGTTTCCTCAACGGCCACCAAGTCGTGATTCTGTAACCCATGGCCAGCCCCGACCGCCACGGCTTGGTCCGTCCATTCACAGGCGGCCAAGACCTCCCCAAGCGACCAAACGGTGCTGGCGCCCGCTCGTTGCATCGCGAGCAACATACGTCGCTCGGGATTCAACAAATTGGGTGCATCCATGGTCTTCCCAACCTCGCTTCCGCTTTGAAATCACCGTCGCATCGGAAGGCGAGACCGAGATTCACTCTTCTTCATCCCAGAGCAGACGATGACAGGCTGGACAGGAAAAGGAGGTTGGCTTGGGTCCAGGTTCAACCGTTACCTGACCGCACGGGCCGCACAGAATGGAGGATGTCACGGGCTCATCGAGGGTGACATCGACCCTGAACATGAAACGGCCAGCATCGGGGAGCAACTCGCCCTCGGGCACCCAGTTGGCCACGGCTTCCGGCGACATCCCCGTTTGACGACCAAGGGTCATGCCAACGATGTAAAACACCACACCGAACAACCCCACCGTCATCGCCATGGGGCCCAAGCCGGCAACGCTCATGGAAGCTCCAAAGACGATGCAAACAAAGCCGGTGATGAGAAAATTCTCCCGACTTAATCGACTCACGCCCCTTCCTCCACGGCTTCCTTCAACGCTTGAGCCACGCGTTCAACGTGCTTGAGCGGAATGGCGCATAAACCGATTCGAACGCCTCCTGAAAGGGGAACAAGGTACACGTGGCGACTGGCACAGGCTTCGGCCACGGCGACGGGGTCGTCGCACTCGTACCAAGCGAAGAAACCGTCGTGGGTGGGGTTGATCGAAACATTCCGTGCGGTACACGCCGCCACGAAGGCCTGTCGGCGTTGCAACAGCAGGTCGGCAAGACGGTCTCGTTCCGTTGACCAGGCTTCGCCACCTTCGGAGGTGGCGTGCAGTTCACTGAGCACGTGCTGGGCGATTCGTGGGGCGGCCGACCAGGTCTGCCGACCGGTAACGCCCATGACATCGTTCAACCGACCAACGCTCTGAGGTTCGGGATGGAGGTAGACCAAGGCCCCGGTTCGCAGGCCGTAGATGGTGTGCGATTTTGAGAGGGAAACGGCGAAACAAATCAACATGTTCTCCGGCCAAGGCAAGCCCGTATCGAGCACCTCGGTGATGGTCTCGGCCCATCCATGCGGCTCGTCCGCATAGAGGTGGTAAGCCGCATCGATGAGCAGGGTGTGGCCCACGTGTTCGTGACGCATGGCTTGTTCCATGAAGGCCACCAGGAGGTCGCGTCGACTTTCTGCGGGCAAACTCAACCCGGTGGGGTTGTGTGCTGGGTCGTTGAGCCAGGTCATGACGGTCCGTTGCTTTCTGGCCATCGCTTCGAGTTGGTCAACAAATGACCCACGGGCAAACATGGTCGGGTCGTCGCTTTCCGGCGACGGGAGCAACGGGTAGGTGACGGCCTCGAGCGAACAGCCCTTGAGAAAGCCGGCGTACGGGCCCCAATGGCGGTCCCGAAGGAGTACGGCGTCGCCCCGTTCGGCAAAATTGCTCGCTGCCAAGAACAACGCCCCCGAGCCACCCGGTGTGGCGGTGGCTCCCGTGGCCACTCCCGAACGTTCCAAACCCTCCCGATGATCACCGAGGGCCAAGGTAACGGCGAGGTCCAAAAAGGAAGGGAGGCCCTTGAGCGGGGCATAGGCTGAGAATTCAGGTGCCGGGGCCACTCGAAGAGCGGCATCGACCACCGAGTTGATGGCCAAGGAACCGTCGTCCTCGAGCAGCGCACCCACGGTCCCGTTGACGGCGTCTGCACCGGCAGCGGCCGCTTGTTGATAGCGAGCAAGCCAACTGAAAATGACATCGTTACCCGTCTTCTCGTGGCCGTGGCTGGCCAAATACTGCATGCTTGGCTCCACCTCCACGACGCATCCAACCCGCCCTCGTTCTTTGCTTTGACCGTTGATGGTGACGGACCCCTACGCCGCTTTGTTCATCAAGGGGGAGCGTCACCGAAATCACAAGGCCAACGTAGCACAGTCTGGTAGTGCGTCTGATTTGTAATCAGACGGTCGGGGGTTCGAGTCCCTCCGTTGGCTCTCCTTTGCTTCCAAAAAAACACCGATTCAAATACTCCCAAAGGGAGTTCCCATCATGCTGGAATGCAACATCGACGCACGTGGAAAGGCTGCAAGGCTCGTCGGGGGAATGGCTGGCGTGGCCTCTGGCCTCCTTCTCGCCCTCTTGCTCATGACCGAAACCCTCACGCTCGGCTTTGGCTGGTACGCCGTGGCCGGAGCCGTCTTCGGTGGCTCCTTCGCCATTTTCGAAGCACGTGCGGGTTGGTGCGTTGTACGGGCCATGGGGTTCAAAACCCCGTTGTGAAGGCAAAGCGAACGCTCAAGAAGCGGCCCCCTGTCATCAAGGCGTGACCGCTCAACGCTTGGACGGCAAGGCGTGCGCCGCCGAGGTTGAAGCCGACCTCACCTTGCGAGTGGCCGCCCTGAAAAAAAGCGGTATCGAGCCTCATCTCGCCGTCATCATCGTGGGCGATGACCCTGCATCTCACGTGTACGTCAATTCGAAGGTGAAGACCTGTGAACGCCTCGGCATCCGCTCAACTCACATCGCCCTTCCTGCGTCCACCGAAGAAGCCGTGCTCCGCGACCACATTGCGACCATGAACCACCAAGCGGACTTGCACGGCATCCTGATTCAATCGCCCCTCCCTTCACACATGGACGAGGAAGCGCTGACGGATTTGATCCATCCAAGCAAAGACGTTGACGGATTTCACCCGCAAAATTTGGGCCGCTTGGTTCAAGGTCGAACCGACGGCATGCTTCCCTGCACGCCCAGCGGGGTGATGCGAATGCTCGATTGGGCCGGCCTTGAGTTGACCGGAAAGCGGGCCGTGGTGCTGGGTCGGTCTCGCATCGTTGGCATGCCAGCGGCCTTGCTCCTTGCCGCCAAAGGCGCTGATGCCACCGTGACCGTCGCTCATTCACGAACCCAAGACCTTCAGGCCTTAGCAGCGCAAGCCGATGTCATCGTGGCGGCCGTGGGCCGTCCCGAGATGGTGAAAGCCGACTGGGTCAAACCCGGTGCCGTGGTGGTGGATGTCGGCATCAACCGAGTGGACGACCCCACCCGTGATCGAGGATGGCGACTGGCAGGGGACGTCTCACCTGAAGTGGAGGACGTGGCGGGTTGGCTTTCACCGGTGCCGGGCGGAGTTGGACCCATGACCATCGCCATGTTGATGGAAAACACCGTTCGTGCCGCTGAACATCGCCGTTCTGAGCAAGGCGAATGAATAAAACACAGGCCGATGATTGTCCGTTGTGACCCACGACCCTCGCGCCCCACGGCTGGCTGCCGTTTCCACCTTAACGGCAGGAGCGTTGTTGGTTCTGAGCGCGGCGAATCTGCAATTCAATGCCGTCGGCGCACCTGGAATCTCCCAAGAAGAGATGGGGGCGGTCCTCGGCGCCGCCATCGCCATCGTCGTCGCTCAGTTTGCCAACAAAGAGAACGAGGTGCCCGAACTTGGCCAAGGGAACCAGCCCCGAAGCGATGTTGAGGACTTCGGACTTACCGTCACCGGTGCTCGTCCGGCCGATTCAGGCGTGGTGAACCCCACCACCGCCTCCATCATTTCCGGCATCCTCGGGTCCACCTCCACGACCGATGCGGTGGAGGTCTCCTCGGCAATTTCCACCCTGAGTTCTGGCGAATTCGGTGCAGCGGTGGCGGCCACTGTTCGGGAAGCAAGCGCTGCTCAGGAGCGGAACGCCAACAAGCGGGAAGCGCAGCCTGCGGACGAAAAAACGGGCGAAACGCTCCGACGGGTGTTGGTTCAACCCGTCCCGTTGCCGGGCCGTGAACACGTCCCCACCCGTGACCCAGCCACCATCCCTGGACTGGAACCCAATCGCGTCTTTGTCAGGGATGGCGTAGACAGCGTCCCTCTGCCCACGGCGAACACACAACTGACCGCCGACACTCATGCGCCAACCTCGACGCCCTCCCCAAGCCCTGCTCTTCCCGTTTTGGATGACCTTGATGCCTTGCTGGCCGACGATGCGGATGACCCTCGTGAACCCTCGCAGGCGCCAACGTCGAACCAATCGGGTGAAGCCTTGGTTCACTTCGATGACCTCCCTGAATTGCCTTCCATTGAGGGGTTGTTGGACGACCCAACGACCGACCTTCCCGACGAACAACCCTCGGAGGCATCCCCACGCTCCCTCGGTCTTGACCCAACGCCAGCGTTACCCGACCTCGATGGAACCATCTTGCCTGACCTGGACGATTTGTTTCTTGAGGATGAACCCGTTGCCCCAACGGCGAAATCCGTGCCGATGCTTCCGGATTTGGACGATTTGTTCTAGCCCGAACCCTTGAAAGGGTTGGGCGGGAGGACGCAATGCATGTGGACGGAGCACCTCGACCTTCATTCCCATTCCACCCACAGCGATGGTCAGCACGATGTGGAGTTCGTCGCTGAATTGATGGCCCGTGAACGGGTCAGGGTTTGGGCGCTGACCGACCACGACACCACGGACGGGTGGAGCACCGCCGCCACGGAGGCAGAGCGACGAGGGGTGCGATTCATTCCCGGCGTCGAGATCACGTGCGAACCCGCTGCTCCACCTCAACGAGCATGGATGGACGCCGTCGGTCGTGAACGGCCCTCAGCATCTTGGCATCTGCTGGCCCTCTTCCCCAACCATCACCCTCACCGAACCAATCCTGAAATGGAGGCCTTCAAGGCCTGGTTAACCCCTCGCCAAGACGGACGTCGCCCCCGAATGGAAGCGATGTGCCAGCGATTGACCGAGCTGGGCATGCCCGTGGAGGTTGACAGCGTGTGTCGGCGGGCGACCGGTTCGGTTGGTCGGCCGCATTTGGCCGAAGAAATGGTCCATTTGGGCTACGTCGCCTCAAAGACCGAAGCGTTTGAGACGTGGATCGGCGACGGCTTGCCCGGGTTTGTCCCGCACCTCAAGCCCAGCATCGCCGAGGCGGTGAAGGCGGTCAAGGCTGCAGGAGGCATAACGTCGTTGGCTCACCCGTTGTATTACGGCGTCCCGACCCCTGAATTGTTGACCTGCCTCGCCTCGCTGGGCGTGGACGCCGTTGAAGCCGTCCACCGGGCGCACCACGACGCCTACCGCCATGAATTGATGGAAGCGGCTCAGCAGCACGGCATGGGAATCACGGTCGGCTCGGATTTCCACGGCGTTGACCATCAACCTCGACCCGGACACATGCCGGTCCCTATTGAACGACTGCCCGAGGCTCTTCTTGACGGGTGATTCGGTCAATCAACATGGCCAGCTCAAACAGGAAGATGACCGGCAGGGCCACCAAGAAAAGCGATAGCGGGTCGGGCGGGGATAACAAGGCGCCTAAAACAAAGGCTCCGAACCAAATTCCTCGCCGTGCTTGGACGAGTTGAACTCGGGTGAACACGCCGCTTCGCAGGACAAGCGTGGTGACCAGGGGCGCTTGGAAACCGATGGCGGATGCGGCCAAGAGGTTCACGAGGAAACCGGCGTAACTTGACAGTCGCCATTCCGTGGAGAGGCCGGCCTGCTGCGCATCCTTGGTGAGGTACTCGAGCAACATCGGAATCAGCGCATGCCAAGCATAGAGCAACCCGATGACCATGAGCAGAAGCGCCGAGACCACGGTGACCACCACGGCTGGGCCTGGCCGGGGCAGGCTTACGTTTAGTTCACTCAGCCGAGCTTGGACCGCTTGATGGCGAACGCCGTGGAGCCCGACCTGCACCACCATCATCAGCACCACGGCCCCTAAACCGATGGAACCGGCGATGCGGAGTTGCAGGAACAGAAATTCGACCGGGGAGACCACGATGATGTCCACGCCCGATGGCAAACGGTCCGCATCGATGAGCCAAGCGATGAATCCGCTGGTGGCCGGGAAGGAGATGACAAAGCCAAGCACGAACAAGGCAAGGTAGACCTTGAGCGAAGAAGCGAGACCGTCACGCAACGAGCGAAGAATTTGCCCGCCAGAGGAGTCCGCCAATCGTTGGACGGTGGCCTCAATCGATTCGGTGGTCATGCCCTTACGCCTCTTCGTCCGAGGCGAGGGACGAGGCCCACACATAAGAGGGTGTAGAATCAATCAAACTGCGGCCTTCTTTCTTCAATCGGTAGAGGCGGTAGACCACAAATCCAGTCATCCAAAGCGATGGAAGGCTGAGCATGAAGGCCTGCCACATCTTATCGTCGCCGTAATCGTTGATGATTCGGACCTCCATGACCGGTTCATCTCCCCCTTGATCTTCGTAATGCATGACGATGAAATGGTAGATTTTCGGAGAGGTGATGTTGAGGCTCAGGGTGGTTTGAGGGGCGATGCGATGATGTTCGCCAAGGGCGACCATGTCATCCCAAACGATGGCTCCCGTCTCCATGGCGGGAACGCTGGTTTCCACCATGACGAGCACCACCTCCAACTCTCCCTCTTCGTTGAGGTTGGTGATGTTGGACACCACGAAGTCGTTGGGCTCGAACTTCTGGATGATTTCGAACGTGCTGTCACCCGAACCCAACCGGAACGAAACTCGCTCGTCGACCGTTTCCTCCTGATAGTTCACCGCCATGAGCATCGCCGTCAGCAGCATCAGCATGACGATGCCTTCGACCAAGATGTGGCGTCGTGCTTTTTCTTTGGAGATGCCTTTGAACACCGGGCCGAAATCGTTGCGAAGTCGAGGCTGCAAATGATGGATGAACAAGGCGCCAATGCCCCCGATGAGGATGCCGAGTGGAATGTCAACGAACCAATGAATACCGAGGTAGAGAATCGTGAACATGAAGAGCACGGTGTTGGCCAGCACAAAGACATGGTACGGCCAGTGGCGCCACTCACGCAGGGTGCCCCCTGATTCCTTGACATGGAGGTAATTGAGCATGAGAATGCCGAAGGGAATGGCCACGTGCAAACTCGGTACGGCGTTGTCCAGCGGGTCGTGCAGGGCGTAGAACACCGTGTACCAACCGTCGTGGTAGAGCAGGGCATCCATCTCCGGAATCCAAGAGGAGGTCACCTCGACGTTGAAGAACAGGTAATACGGGACGGCGAGCGCATAAATGAGCAAGTAGTTCAGCGTGACCTTGTCGGTCATGTCACGGTCGCCTGAATAGGCAAAGTACACGGTGGTGACGTAAATCAAGAAGAGGTAGACGAAGAGGTAGTGGAAGTTGAGGAATTCAGTCAGTGCATCGTTGGCGAACACGTCTTGAACCCACTTGGTAAACTCGCCCTCAATGCCGTAAACCCACGACGTCCAATGCCCGGTTCGGGCTTTCATGGGTTCGTTGAGCTTGTCGGTGATGGCTTTCCATCGAATGATGACGATGTACCCCATGGCGTGAAGGTAGTACCGTTTGTTGTGGAACTCCTCGGCCCACTTCCTGACCGGAATTCGGAATTCGGTTTGACGACGGGTGAAGAACCAACAGATGATTGGCGTGAGGACCACAATCATGCCCATCATGATTTCATAGGGGTCCATGGCGCTGGGGCATGGAAGGCTGGTTTTAGGCATTCGGGCTCTGCGCCATCTTGACGGGTGAAATTGGACGTTGACGTGACGAGGCAAACCTTGAGAGAGGAGCGGCACAAGAGCATACCATGGATGGCGAAGAGTGGAGAGCGCCTCCCGAAAACACTCTCGAAAGTCTTCGGCACGCCATCGTCCATTTTGACGGCATTGAATTTGATGTTCGCATCACGGCCGACGGCCATTTGGTCGTTCACCATGACCGTGAGGTCTCGGTCCCACCTCCCCTCATCGAGGGCCGTCCCCTTTGGGTGGAAGAATGGTCGTTGGCCGACCTTGAAGCCCTCGGCTTCCTTTCCTTTGAGGCCTTGCTGGACGATGCGGTCGTGCAACGCGAGTGGGTTGAACACGGGAAAATGGGTTGCGTGGAGATCAAACGCCCCCATCCAAAGGCACCCAGCGGCGGGGGTTATCGAGGACGAAAACAGCACAATCAGCACGTGGCCACCGCCATGCAATTGGCTGAAGCAGCCTTGGACCAACGGGAGATTCCGGCCATGAACACCGTGTTCTACGCATTCCACAAAGGGATGCCCGCCTCGGCGGCGCTGTCCGCCACGAAACGACCTTGGGCGGCCCTCATCCCCTACATCCCGCCCTACGGAACTCGAACCACCCAACGCCTCCAAGCCTTTCCTCAATACCTCACCACCCCGTTTCGACGCTTGGTCAACCGTCATCTGCGACAAGGCAGTTCCATGTTGCCCTGTGCGGTCGAATACGTTCAGGCAGGCACCAAGCACTTGGCCTTCGGTCGTCATGTTGGCTTGAACGGAAGCGCCTATGACCGTCTGAATCGGGCACGGCGAGGCATGGCGACCTATGTATGGCCGACCCGCCCCGAACTTGAACACGCCATGTTGCGGGCCGGGATGACCGGCTTGACCGATCACGCTGACCCAAACCTGACCTGGTTGCCCTCGGGTCACGCACGTTGGCGCCAACCCGGGACCCGACCGCTCACCGAAAGCGAATGGCAAACGCTCCTGGAGGCTGAGGAAGGGAATCATCGTACCGTGCTCAGGGAATTGGAGGCGGCCGTCCCCACCTGGTCACAGGCCGATGATGAGCGGAGACGGAGCCTGGTCACCGAGTGGAAGGAGCGTTGGCGATGGCCAACCGAAGTGGAAACGGTGCTTCAGCAGCACGCAGCGGCGACGCCTCCGTGGGCGGCACCAAGGCTCATCGGGCATCGCGGTTGCGGGAAGACATCTCGCCCAGTGCTCAATCCTCATTCGAGGTGACGCAGGGACTGGCCTTCGGCGATGTATTTTGGCCGATAGATGGGCGTGCCCTTTCCATCACGCATCACGGTGCGCTCGTCGATGATCTGTGCACCAATACCGGCCACGCGAGCCCAACCAAAGAAGGTCGTGTAGTAGGTGGGGTCGGTGAACCCGACGTGGTGCAACAAGGCACCGCTGGCGATGTCCACGTTGGCGTTTGGATTGGAGATCTTCTCGTTTTCAGAAAGCACGCGAGGCGCTACTTCTCGCAGGGTGCGGATGATCTTGAAATTCTCATCGTCGGGACACAATGCTTCGCCCAAGGCAAATTGAACGGTGGCCCTTGGGTCTTCGGCACGCAACACGGCGTGACCGAATCCGAACACCGGACGCTTGGCTGCCAATTCGCCACGAACAAAGGCTTCGACCTCATCGGGGTCGCTGGTCCCGATACGCAGGACGAATTCCAAACACGATTGATTGGCGCGACCGTGGAGCGGACCGGAGAGCGCGTTCATCGCACCGGCCATGGAAGCGTAAACGGTGGCGTGACCCGAGGCGATGGCCTTGCCGGTGAACGTGGAGAGGTTGCCTCCACCGTGGTCCATGTGAAGCACCAGATACGTGGCAAGGATCTTTTCCATGAGGCTTTGGTCCACGCCTTCAAGGTCCAGGGTCTGAACAAAGCGTTGCACCATGGAAGCGCTTGGGTCGTCTTCGGGAATGTTCTCGACCCGACCTTCACGAATGCGGAACATAAGCCCCATCAGGCGGGGCATCCGAGCGATGAGGTTGAGGGCGTCTTCCTTCCAGTCGCCGGTGGTCTCCATCATGCCCAAGGTGTGAATGCCCACGCTGAGCCAATCCATGGGGTGGCCGTCTTTGGGAAGGGTGTGGAACACGGCAGCCAAGCTGCTGGGGACGGCGCCACGGGCGGCGAGGTCAGCCCGGAAGGCTTGCGACTGAGCGGGGGTGGGCAACTCCTTGTTGAACAACAAATACACGATGTCTTCGGGAGGAAAATGCGCCAGTTCAGCGATGGGGTAACCGCAGTAATGCACCCCTTCGGTGGGCGTCACGAACGATGTTCGACAGGTACCCACCGGAATGCCACGAAGACCGGTGTTGAGGTGAGCGGTGTTGACGGTGAACAAGAATTCGTCGTCCCCCATCGTCTGCCCTCCAAAAGGGCGGACATCCGTGCTTCGTATAAAGGCGGCTCATGCTTGAAACGCCACCCAAAAAAGGTGTGCGCAACTACACCTACACAGTCTAGCGTTTCCAGCGTCGTTTCGGCACCGGCCACTCACGGAACCCTTTGGTCGAGGTGCGGTCGGCAAAGACATGGAGGCGAATCGTTTGCCCGTCCACCAACAACGCATCTTCGGCATCGATGCCCGGGCAGGAGGCTTTGGTGGCCTTCCATGCCCCGGGCGTGGCTAAGTTTTCTCCCCACCACGGGAAGGCTCGGCACTGCTGGGGTCGAACCGCGTAAATGGAGCATTGATGTCGCTCATTGAGATGGATGCACACGCCGTCGGAATCCCGGCTTTTCAACACAAAGCGTCCGTCAAGGGTTTGGCGAGTGTCGCGGTCCAACCACGCCTCAACCGGCAAACCGGCATGGTCCGCCAAGCGTTGGGCATCATCGGGAGACAAGTAGACGATGCCCCCCGGCTGGTCACAACATCTGCCGCAATTGGGCTGGCAGGCGAAATGAACCCCTTCCATCCACCACGGTGCTTTCATTCCTCTTCACCCACCAGCACCGTTTTTGGATGCAGGCGAGCCAACCGAACGCGCTGGGGTTCCGCTGAATCGTCCAGAAGGTCGTCGGCCTCGATGCCGGTACCGTCAATGTTCCACTCGCCGTCGGGTTCGTATTCGTCAAGCGATGACCCGACCCCGGGCTCGTCGGGTGCAGAGGTCACGGCTGGGCGACGCCGTCCGACGGTACGTCGCCCTTTGGTGGACGTCTCGGCCTCGAAGGGAGGAAGCGGTGCTCGTTCGGGATCCAACTCCACCAATCGCTCCTCGATGGCACGCAGCTCATCGGCGATGGTGATGAGTTCGTCGATGTCGGCTTCACCCGCCCGTTGAGCCAAAAGGACCATGGCGTCTTCGAGTTGAGCGAGTTCCGTGGTGGACGTTTTGGCCATCCGTTCGCTGACGTCCATGCGCTGATCGATTTGAGCGTCAAGGTCGACCAACACGTCAACGGCTCGCTCAAGGTCCGAAACCTTCAGCGGTTCGCGAT
>JADHNB010000042.1 GCA_016779705.1 Candidatus Poseidonia sp.
CCTTGCAATCCGGGAGCATCCGAGCGTTGTGCCTGGTGACGGAAGGCCGGCTTCATTTCTTGGCAGGCACCCAGCACGGGGCGGTGTGGTCGCTTGAAGACGGAAAGCAACACCGCAGTCAGTTGGTGTTCAGCATTGACGGGCCCGTTTCAAGCCTTCACCTCGAAGGCGATGCGGTGCATGTTCGAAGCGGATGGGTCCATCATGTCCGCTCCTTTGACGGTCAACACCACAACATCACGAACACCTCGGAGGCGTTCAACGTGAAACGCTTCAAGCGGCTTGACCGCAGTTACGTGATGCCCAACCCCGCCTAAACTTGTTCTTGCTCTTCAAGGGGCCACGGTTGAAGGGGCGTGAGCCAGAGCGCTGTTGGAGCCGGTCGATGCCACGAAGCGGGCGGGTTTCCTTCGTTGTCCACCGCCTGTTCAAAGAACGACAAATGCCGTTCCAAGACGTCCTTCACGTGAGTCTTGCCACGGATGGCGGGCCCCTGCAACGGGACGATGGACTTCAGGTTGAGTGCTTTCATCGCCTTGAAACTCGATACCAAGTCCCGAAGGTTCCCCCCGGGCAGATCCCAACGGGTTGGCCGGTCGGCCCGAGGCAACAAGGCACCAACCACCAGCGTCGAGAGTTGAGGCAGATGATAACCAACGCCGTCCAGTGCATGGCCGGGCAGCGCCACGGCGTGAACCTCGCCATCGCCCAACGCAAACACCTCACCGGGTGCCACAGGGACGCTTGATGTGGGCGGCATATCGGAGTCAAACCGATTGGCCCACGTCGTGAAAAAATCACCCGTTTCCAAAGCGGCCTGACCCTCGGGATGGATGTGAACGGGAGCGTTGCCAAACGCTTCGGAAAGATGGTGGGCTCCTCCTGAGACGGGGAAACGGCGGGAGGTCAGCAGGATGCGGTCAAGCGAGCGACCTTCGAGCAATCCTTCAACCCGTTCCACTTGCAGGGCCTGGTACCACGAGGTGCCGGCGTCGATGAGAACGCTCCCCGCCGCACCCAAGACCAACACGATGTTGCCATCGTGATGAATGCCGGGCAGACGCGTCACCTTCACGCACTTCGCAGGGCGGCCTCGTCCTTGAAGATACCCAAACGGGGTGGTTGCGATTAAATAGGGGGATTTTGTCGCCCACTACATGGCACGATTCCCCGAAGCAGAAGCCCGCATGCTTCACCGCAAAATCTGCATGCGTTGCAACGCCCGCAACGCCGTGCGTGCTGCTCGGTGCCGAAAGTGCAATTACAAGGGCTTGCGCCCGAAGAACATTGAGCGAAAGGGCAACTGATTCGTTCAGTTCATCGCCGCCACCAACAGAGCGGTTGGATCTCCGAGCAGAACGAGCGGAAGCACGGCAGGGAACAAGAACACCAGCAACGGCATCTTGAAACTCACCCAGACCCGCTCAACCCCTTCGTTTCGAAGACGATTCACCTGCGCTTCCAGCGCTTCATCGCTGGGCGTGGTTCGTGGTGCTCTTGCCTGATGCACCGGATGGAGCGTTCCATCGGGGTGCTCCATGACATCGGTAAGCAGCCACACATGACGTCGCTGCACCTCGTCCAGCGGAATCATCGACGCATGCCAAGCGAGTTTGAGGTCACCCAAGCGCGTGATGAACCCCCGCTTGAGGTTCAGGGCCAGCATGATGAACGGGATGGCCAAGAAAGCCAATCCACCCCAAATCAGCAACGCAATGCTCACGGGAAGGGCCACCACGGCGAGCCCCCCGGGCCCTTCCATCATGACCGGAACGGTAGCCCAGGACGGAAACAACAGCGTGACCCACATCAACGCCTTGGCATCAGCTCCTCCGTGGAGCAAGCGCAAGCGCCAGGCGAGGTCGATGAAGAACACCACGGCAAACACGGCCGCCGTCTTCCACCACAAGACGCCCAACGGGTCTCCCTCGCCAAGCATGGCGTCCAACGGCGTGGTGTCCTGATAGCGCAGGGCACCCGCAACGGCACCGGCGGCCGCCGCTGCATACCAAAGCAGAAACCATCGGTCCATCCACGAGCCGCCAACGGCATCGCTCAGGGTTGGGCGGCCGAAGACCGAGACGCTGGCGTAAGCAACCACCCCGGCGGCGGTGAGGTAGATGGTCCAATCCGCCCCTTGGGTCATCAAATCAAGCGCCCAGATGAAAACTGCGGGTTTGGCCCAGACGATCCAATGGTCGTTGGGCACCCGACGTTGCTTGTGGTCCATCCAGGCCGCCCAGCCCATGCCGAGCACCAAGACAGCGACGCGAGTCCATCCCAAGATGGCCTCGTTGGTCGGCTCCATACAGGGAACGACGACGGCCATCAACTTAAAGACGGCCACCGATTAGCCCTTGATGCGTGCTAACAGGTGAGGTCCATGGATATCGAAGAACGATTAGAACAAGTTGCCTCCGTCATCAACCAAATTGACGACCCCAAAGTGCCTCGAAACATTCGCCGTCAGGCCAAGGAAGCCTGCGACCAATGGTTGCTGAACAAAGCGAAGAAGTTGGACGTCCGCATCGCTATGGCACAATCAAAGCTTGAAGAACTGTACGAAGACCCGAACATTCCTCCCGAATTCGGCACCTTGATTTTGACGATCAACACCGAACTTGAGCGCATCCTTACCGAAGTGCTCTGATCATTCTTCCTCGGTGAAATCAAGGGCGAAGACCAACTTGCCAAGGAACAAGCGTTCCATCACGCTGAGACGCCCTTCCGTCACGATCTCTTCGAATTGCGTGCTCCACTTCTGCGGCTCGGCCATGTGCCCAATACCGATGCGAATCAAGGCGATTTGGTCCAGACTGAGGCGACCCCGCCGCAAGGCGTACTCAGCAGCAATGCGAGCGGAAAGCAGTTTCACCTCCACATCGCTGTAACCGAGCTTGACTTGCAAATCGCTCAACATGCGCTCTTCGTAAGCGGTGATTCGCCCATCCTTGATGGCTTCACGCCAGGCCTCTTCGAGGGTGGGTGCCCGCTCGGAAAGCAAAATGGCAATCGGGCGAGTCGCATCGATGTTTTCGAGCACGATTTTCAAAATCACGACCAAGGGAACCGAGAGGATCATGCCAATGATGCCCCAAACCCAGAACGAGAAGGCCGTGACCACCAAGAGAAGGACCGGGGAAATGTCCAAGGCCCGACCCGCCCATCGCGTCTCAATCACGTTGCCCCACAATTGTTGATTCGTCAGCAACAACACGCCCAAGAACATCAGCATCACGGGGTCAAGCAGGATGAACCCGAGAATCAACGGCGGGATGGTGGCCAACAGCGAGCCGATGTAAGGGACGTAATTCAGCAAAAAGGTCAGCAAGGCCCACGTGAACCACAGGTCAATGCCAAACGCCAGCATGATGATGCCCGCACAAAACCCGGTTCCGAAGCCAACGCCGGTCTTCACCACGACGTAGGTGTTGACGCTGGCCTCGATCTGGTCGCGAACCATGTGGACGCGTTCGCTTGCTCCCCCGGGATAGGCTCGTTCAATCCGTCCAGGCAGGAAACTGGCTTCGAAGATGATGAAGAGCAGGAAAAAGAGGACGGTGATGCCCGTGATGAAAAACGCTCCAACGCTTGCCAGCACCGCACCCATCGCATCGGTCAAGCCCGAACCTTCGTCGAGCACGCCCATGTGGCCCAAATCCTCGTCCAGCGTGCCATCGGGGGTGGCGCCCGAATCCAAAAGGCTCTGACCGATGAGCGGCATGCCCTTCAAATCGTCCCAACGGTCATTCAGACGGTCGGTGTATTCGCCCATGCGTTCGTCATCGCTCAGGAAATCGGCCGTCTGTTGGTACGCAAAGAACGCCGCACCCAAGACGATGAGGATGGCCAGCATGAGCATGGTGATGTAGGACAACATCAACGGGAACCCTTTCTGTGAGAGGAAATCCGCTCCGGGTTTCAACACGAAGTACATGCCAAGAGCAATGAACAGCGGTTGAAGCACGTCGATGAGTTGAATCAGCCAAATCGTGACCAGGGTCATGATGACGGCCGCATTGGAAAGCACCGTCAGACGGTTGCGGAACTGTTGGGTGTTCCACGCTGCACCGTCTTCCATGACCGAGACACCCACGAAGACCATTTCAAGACTTCTCAACGGTCGAGGACGCTTGTTCGCCGGCCTCAAGGTTCGAAAGTGCGGGGAGGCGGAGCGTGAGAAGGGCCGAAATCACCATCAAGGCGCCGCACAAATGGAAGGCCGTGTGGTAGTCCCAGGGATACGAACCAGAGGCTGTTAATTCCCACACGAGGCCGCCCGAGAGTGGGCCCAAAATTCGGGCAAAGGCGCCAAGCGATTCCTGCGCCCCCATGACGGCTCCGAGGTCGTACCCCTCCTCTCGAGCGATGCGGGTGAGGTACGTGCTCGAGGAAGGTTGGAACAACCCGTTGCCAATCGCAATGCAACTGGTCACCAGCAACATCTGAATCCAAGCCATCGAGGCTTGCGTGTAGGGAATGAGGGTCAAGCCCAGACCGGTGACCAGGATGGAAGCAGGGATCAATCGGCGAGTGCCGTACTTACGGGTCAGGGGGCCGATGAGGGCGCCTTGGGTCAAAATACCCAGCAGGCCAATCATGGCGAACACCCGCCCGTTGTCCTGTTCGGAAAAGCCGAGGCCACCGAGGTTCACGCTCATTTCCGTGTAGAGGATGAAGACGGCGTGCATCACGGTGAAGCCGAAGATAAACAGCATGGAGACCCAAATCATCGCTCCGATACTTGACGTCCCCAACATGACCACCGAGTTTTTGGCCATGCCCGACATGTGGGCCGTCCATGCTTTCCGCTCCTTCAACTCGTTCTTGGCTCGAACGTCGACCGATTCAGGCAGTTTGTAGAACGCCAAGACGAGGGAACCGGTTGAAAGGATGCTGGCGATGACACACGGCAGCAAGTAGGGATAGGTATCAAAGACGGTGCCAACGAAGAAATCCCAACGCTCAGCAGGACTTGAGAATTCACCGCCAATGAACGGGCCGATGGTGAAGCCCAATCCGAAGGCTGCGCCGATGAGCCCCATCCGAGTCGCCAATTGTTGCGGCGTGCTGACATCGCCAATGTAGGCACGAGCGACGGCGATGTTGCCGTTGAAAACGCCCGCTAGAAATCGCATGGCGAGGGCAAACAGCAACGTGTTGGAGAAACCGAAAGCGGTGAAAAACACCGTGTTACCGACCAAGCCCACCATGAGGACCGGGCGACGACCAATGCGGTCGGAGAGGGAACCCCAAAACGGGGAGAACAAGAATTGAGCCGCGGAATACGACGTCATCAACAAGCCGACCCAAAGGCCAACGTGCACCACCCCTTCGGCTTGAGCCAAGTCCTTGACGAGGTAGGTGAGGAAGGGGATGATGATGCCAAAGCCGATCATGTCGATCATGGTGACCAAGAAGAGCACGAGCAAAGCGCCCTTCCCCGCATCCTTGACCGGCTCAGCCATGGTCTCCACCGACGCTTCCTGTCAACGGCCCCTTTTGTATTCAACCGCAGAAGGAGCACGGAGTCTTCCGATTTACAAGGGCTCAAACCAGGGAGATCTTGCTTTGAACATCGGGGGTCAGACGGTCAATCACCGCCTCGAGGCGTTCCACCAAGCTGGCCTTCTGCTCGTGCTTGATGAGAGCGTACTTCATGACCTCGTCGAGCGTATCAACCGCAACGACTTCGACCATGTCCTCAAAGCGGTCGTCGAGCAGGACATCCTGCATGTTCGCTCGGGGCACCACGATGGTCTTGACCCCAGAGCGGGCCGCCGCTTCGATCTTCGCAGTCACACCGCCAATGGGCAACACTTCGCCTCGCACGGAGAGCGAGCCGGTCATGGCCAAGTCCTGACGGATGGGGATGTTCTCCAAGGCCGAGATGATGGCGGTGGCGATGGTGATGGAAGCGGAATCGCCGTCCACTCCGTGCGTGTCCACGAATTGGATGTGGATGTCGTAATCCGAGATGTCTTTGCCGGTGAGTTTCTTGATGACGGCGCTCACGTTGGTAACGCTCTCTTTGGCCAAGTCAGACAGGCCGCCCGTGGCGTGAATCTTTCCTCCACCGCCTTGAGAGGGTGTGACGAGGGCTTCGACTGGGAGCATGATGCCGCTGAAATCCGAAAGTCCGGAGTTCGCACCGAGCACGGCCAAACCGTTGACTCGGCCCACGCGCTCGCCGCTGTTGACCAGCATGGCGTAATCTTGGCGTCGCTCAATCATGCGGTCGGCCACTTGTTGTTCAAGCGGTTTGGCGATGTTGCGTGCACCGAGCACATGCTCGGCGGAGGTGAAGGGGGCACCGGCTTCGACGGCCAGGTCCCCAGCGATTCGAACCAAGCCACCGAGTTCACGAAGGCGGAGTGACAGTTTGCCACGACGACCGGCTCGTCGTTGAGCTTCCCGCAGAATCAAGGCCACGGCACTCTTGTCAAAGTGAGGGATTTCACGCACCGTGTCTTGGTCGCGAAGCACTTCCTGGGCAATGAAGCGAATCAAGCGACGGCGGTTGCGAGAGGTGTCGGGCATTTCGGAGTTCACGTAGACCTCGTACCCGTAACCCCGGATACGGGAGCGAAGGGCGGGATGCATGCCTTGGATGGCGTCAAGGTTTCCGGCAGCGATGAGAATGAAGTCACAAGGCACCGGCTCGGTCTTCGTCAAGGCTCCTGAGGAACGCTCGGAGCGACCCGAAATGGGGAACGCCCGGTCCTGCATGGCCGTGAGGAGCGCTTGTTGTTCTTCCAGGCGAAGCAGGTTGATTTCGTCGATGTAGAGCACCCCTTTGTGGGCTCGGTGAATGGCCCCGGGTTCCACTCGGTCGTGGGCGGGGGTTTCCATACCACCGGACTGGAACGGATCGTGGCGCACATCGCCCAGCAGCGAACCGGAGAGGGTCGCCGTCGCATCGATGAAAGGCGGCAATTCGTTGAGGTCGTGCTTCACCAGGACCTTGGGAATGCGACTGTCGTCGACGGCGCCCAAACGGCTTCGGATGAACATGTAGCCGAAGACCAACAGGAAACCACCGAACAGCAAGGTGAACAAATCACCGCTCTGAAGAGCGGCGATGAGCAACAAGAAACCAATGGCGGCGAAGGCAATGAAGAGCATGCGTTGCGACTTCTCCCGCTGTTGGCGAATCGCTTCCTTTTGCACCTTCACGATGCGTTCAGCACGTCCCGCCGGAACGGTTCGCACCCGAGGGACGTTTTCATCGTCCTCGTTGGGATAGACCAGGACATCTTCGAGCGCATCCTTGGGCAAGAGGTCGGTCATGGACCGTGCCAACATGGACTTCCCCGTACCGGGGTCGCCGATCATCAACATGTGCCGGCGTTGTTCGGCGGCTTTCTTGATGACCACCGAACCTGCTTCCTGTCCGATCACTTGGTCGACCAGGCGGTCGGGAATGGGCACATCGGCGGTGGATTCGAACTCCACCGTGGCGATCCATTCCTCCACGGAAGCGGCCAAGACCTCGTCGGCGCCGCTGGGTTCGGGAGACCACACCGTCACGGTGTCATCGTTGCCTCCGGCCAATGCGTCGTCCGCATCGGAAGCCTCACTGGGCACCTCCGTCGCATCCGCATCGGCCTCGGTCACGATTCTTCCTCTCCTCACTCCCCTTTAGGGCTATGCTTTACCATCACCCCTGTCAAGGGCTGATAAACCTTGCAATCAGCGGTGGTTGATTTGGTCAAGGTACTGCTGACCGTAGTGAACCCACTGCTCCATGGACCAACCGGCGGGCAGGCCGCCTGGGGGCAACGGAGGACCGGGCGTCTGCACGGGGGAGACGGGGGGTGGAGCCACGGCGGTGATCGGTGCAACGGGCTGTTGGAAGAGGTCTTGAGCACCGCCGTACATCGAGTTAGCGACCGTGTCGTGAGCAGGAAGCATGGCTTCGTTCCACTTGGTCTCTTCAACCTCAGAACCGCCGCCGCCTCGCATGAACATCAAACCGAGGAGCGCGGCCACGATGACCACCGCAACCACGATGAGAATCACGTTCATGTTCAAGGCTTCGGCTTCTTCACCGCCGTTCGATTGAACCTCTTCGGTGGGGCAATCGGCACGTGGGTCGTCGCAGGCAAGCTCGAGCTTCGCTTCGAGTTCCATCAGGCGTGCTTCGAGCACGGTGGAGTCATCGTTACCTTCAGCCAGCGCCAATTCGGCTGCCTCAATGTCGCCAAGCAGGTCAGCGACGTACCAGACGAGGAGTTCGTCGTCCATGTCCACGGGTGCGGGGAGGGCTTCGGTGGTGTACCACTTCGTTTGGTCGGTGGTCTTGTATTCCTGGCCGCTGGTGTCCACTGCACGGACCGTCAGGGAGATGTAATCCATGTTTCGCATGCCGTTGGTACGTGCATATCCACCGTCACCGTAGGCTGACGGGATGTTCATTTCCTCGGTCCAGCCGAGGTTGGAACGGGACAAGTCAAGGTCGTATTCCCAGAACCCATCGCAGGTGCCCGACAAATCGTTGCACAACGACCAGGTCAAGGAGACGACGTTGAAAGCCGGTGCGCTCTCCGTGAAGGAGAACGAGGCCGTTGGGGTCTGGGTCTCGTAGGTGTCTTGCATGTCCACGTAGAGGTGACCGCTGCCATCGTCGTTCTTTGAGATGTAGAACGGCAAAGCGTCAAAGACGTCGACGGTCATGATGTAGGTGTTCGTGGCGAAGCCGTCGGTGGCGGAGATCGTCACGCTTTGTTCACCCACGTCCTCAAAGAGGAGGATCATGTTACCGTCAAGGATGTTGTAACGAGCAGCACCGGGCTCCGAGGGCGTCACGGTGATGAAGGCCTGGTCAAGAGGGCTGTCAACATCGGTCATTCGGTTCTTGAGGTTGATGACCATCTGCTTGTTCGACTTGAGCGAGAAGGACTCGATGTCCGTCATGTCAATGCGTGGGGCGTCGTTCACCGGCGTGATTCGAATGGTGACGGTCTGGTCAGAGTATTGCTCACCGTCGCTGGCACGCAGCGTCACCGTGGTTTCGCCGTTCACGTCGTCGTCAACCGCCTCGTAACCGAGGGTGGAACCGCGCAGTTCAACGGACACGGCCTCGGGGTTGGTGTTGTCCATGATTTGGATGGTCAGGCCGGAAGCGTCGACAGGCGCACCGGTGTCATCCGTGTCCGAGAGGAAACTGCTCAGCGACAACACGCCGCTGCCACCTTCTTCCATGGTCTGGATGGGCAGGCCTTGCCAGCGGGGTTGACCGTTTTCGATGATGTTGAACAGCAAGGTTCCGTAAGGCAGCGCCCCGGTGTCACTGTAATCGCCACCGTCGTCAACGGTGACCTCAATGCCCTTTTGACCGCTGCAACCCGATTCATACGGGAAGAAGACTTCGATTTCCTCGCTGGCGGCGTGCCATGCAACGAAGTTTTCGCTGTCCGAATCAACGATGAGTTGGCTGAGCGGGGTCTCGGGGTCAACGATGTGGCCGGCCATGCTCACCTTGGTGCTCAAGTCGCACATGACGGTGGGCACCGGGTCGGCGATCACGGTGGGGCGGCCGTTGGCGAGGGTGAAGGCATCGTTGAATTCGGTCCAACTGCTGGTTTGACCGCGGGCGTCCACGGCGCGAGTTCGCACGTCGTAGGTGCCGGCGGACATCGACATGGTGGGCGTGATGATGTATTCACGGCCTTCGGCGGCCAAGTCCCTGAAGAGAACGTTCTCGCCGCCCGAGACGATGCTGCCATCCCAGGTGCTTTGACCGGCAGGGGAGACTTCGACATCGAAGGTCATCGTGTCGATGGTGTCAACGTTGTCGTCGGCGTCGGCCTTGGCGAGCACCGTGACGTATTCACCGCGCTGAATCACGTCCGAGCCGAGCACTTGTGGGTTCATCACGGCTGGGGGTCGGTCGTGGTCAACGAGGGTCTCGGCAACGTTGTTGCTGGAGGCCATGTCGCCGGTCAGTCCGGTGAGGCGAGCCCCGAAGGTGGTGGTCCAAGCGTTGGCTGGCAGCACGGAGGTGTCAAAGGTTGCAGAGCCGGACAAGTAGGTCGAGCCCGACGCGACGTTGAGCGTTGGGATGTTGACGGTGTCGATGACCGTACTGGTGGCGCCGTTCTTGTAGAAGAACTCCAGTTGCCCGCCATCGGTGTAATCCAAGTCACCGGTGTTCTTGACATCGGCTTCGATGGTGACCACATCGCCTCGCATGTAGGAGGTCGTGCCTTGGGCGTTGGTCACTTGCAAGCCGGAGAGTCCGATGTCCATCTTGGGTCCCATCGTGGAGTCGATGGCGTGGTACACGTGGGGCGTGCTGCCGCCGAGCGAAACTTGGTTGCCGCTCATGAGGGCAGCAACGACGACGGCCTTGTTAATGCCGCCGGGAACCACGGAGGTGGGAACAGAGGTCCAACTTTGGCTGGCCTCGGTGGAGGAGACCGTCACGCTGTGGAAGGCGGATCCAGTTCCACTACCCTTGGACTTGTAGGTGTCACCGGCGGTGAGCCAAGCCATCCAACAGTTGTAGCCGTGAGGAATGCCTGAGGAGTAGGAGTACCCCGTGCAGTCCTTGTCCACCAACGCTGCGTAGAGTTTCATGTTCGACGCAGGGGTGCCTGAGCCGGTGTACTTGTACGAAATTGAGATGTCGTAGTTGTTTCCGTTCTGGGAGACGGCCGCAGACATGCCGTAATCGTTGACGGTGCTGTGCATGCCACCACCGCTGGAGAAGAGGGAATCGTAGGTGTCGTAGTTGGCGGAGGCACCGGATTGCCGCTTGTCGGTGCGGTCGCCAAAGTATGCGTCAGGAGCGCCCCCCGTGGTCCATGCCCAGTTGTAGGGAGCAACAGCACCGGCACGAGCGGTGTCGGTGTCGCCGTAGTTGGCGGACATGTAGGTCACGTAGACGTACTCGTCGGGGAAGTTCCCCTTGAGCAGGTGGTGCGTGTCAGACCCGCCACCGGTCTTGGAACAGTGACCGCAGTTGTCCGAGGAGATGTATTGCGCAAACACCACGTGTCCCGGGCTGGTAGCGGACGAAGCTCGCTGCAGCAGCGGCTCCTCGTCCTGAAGTTCGACAGGGGGGTGGTACAAATCGGCCATCATTCCAGAGGCCAGGCTACCGAGAAAGACGGCGACGATGACCAGGGCGAGACTGCGAGCGGCGTGTTTCATGCTTACGGCAGGCTTTGGAGGGTATATGAAACACTCGCCCCTCCGACTCATCCATTCGGTGGTGAACTGGCGAGCAAGCCAACGATGGTAGGCGTCCGAAGGGAAACTTAACACCTCGGGGCTCATGGCGCGCCTTGTGACTCATCACGAATGGGCCGTGTTGGCGGAAGAAAACGGGAAGACCTACGTCGTTCCCATGGTTGACGAGCCAACGAAAATCAAGGGCCTTGGCGTGTTTAATCCGCAATCAATGCTCGCCGAGGTGGCGCTCGGTGAACCCGTGCTCATCGGTCAAAAGGAGCTCCTCCGGCTTCCCGCCCGTCTGCCCGAACTGAGCCGTGGCATGGTTCGGCGCGCCCAAACCATCGGAAGCAAGGACGCTGGCTTTTTCATCACTCGACTTGGGTTGGGCCCGGGTGACACGGTGCTTGAGGCCGGCATCGGTAGCGCAGGCCTCTCCTTGTACATCGCCCGGGCGCTCGGAGAAACGGGTACCCTCATCACGGTCGAGCCGCGTAGCGAACACGCTGAAGTGGCCCTGGAAAATCTTGAGCGGGCCCGAGCATGCTGGCCCTCGTTCCCACGCCACCATCATCTCGAGGGGACGGTTGAAGCCGCCACCGAGGCCGTGCAAGCCGTCGTCCCGACCGTGGATGCGGTCATCCTTGATCTGCCCGACCACCCCCCGGCCGTTGAAGCCACGGCGCCGCTTCTGGCCGTTGGTGGTCGTTTGGCTTGCTATTGCCCCGTGACCTCGCAACTTGAGCGGGCCTGGGAGGCCTGTGAAGCGGCGGGCCTTACCGTTGAGTGGGCCGGCGAGTTGATGGAACGAGAGTGGGGGCGGGCTTCCAAAGGCGGCATGCGACCCGTCAACGGACCGTTCGGGCACACGGCGTTTCTGCTGGTGGCTCAGCGCCTTTGATCACTCGACCACGCGAATCTTGTTGCTGCATTGCGGGCACGTGAACCGGAACGGTGGAACGCTGCCCCGAGGCACGCCCAGCCGAGCCTCACAGGTGGGGCAGTTGACTTTGCTGTCGCCGTCCAGTCGGCACTCGTTGTACCCCAATTCAGGGAGGGATTCGTCCTCTTCATCTTCTTCCGCTACCTCTTCCGCGGCGTCGAACGACTTGCCCTCCTCTGGGTCCGCCGGTGCTCGACCTCGCAATCGAAGCACCGCGAGCACGGCGACCAACCAGCCCACGCCCATGACGGCGAGGGTGGTGGGTTGGCTGACCGTCAGACCCAACGGAAGCGACAACCCATTGGGCGGGAGTGCCGGTCCTTCGACGGTGACCATCAGCGGCACGGCTTGGTCGGACGTCGTCACGCCGGCCCCCGTCGCTGTTGAACGGACCACCACCTCGGCGGTGGCCGAACGAGCCGTGTTGGAAATCACGGTGAGTTTGAACTCGACGGTTGAACCCGGTGCAAGCGTAAAGCCGTTGGTGGAAACCTGGTCGGAAAGTCTCGTCCACTCGAGGATGAGCACACCCGTTTCTTCGCCCAAGACTTCGAGGGTTCCGACGA
>JADHNB010000043.1 GCA_016779705.1 Candidatus Poseidonia sp.
CGACCTCCGACCTCTCCCGCGGGGAATGCCGCGTGCGTGGCGAGGTGGTGGACGTGTGGATGCCCAGCAGAGACGACCCGCTGCGAATCGTGTTTGACTTTGACGGCATCAAATCGATCCAAATTTGTGACCCGGTTTCCTGGGAGGCGCTGGACGATTTGGAGGAAGCTTGGATTCACCCCAAGGAGTTCTTCATGACCAGTCCAGAGCGGTTTGAGGCAGCGTTGGAATCGATCGAGAAGGAGTTGAATCAGCGCTCGAAATGGTTTGCTCAACAGGGCAAGGAATTGGAGCGATATCGCCTGGAACAGAAAACGGAGTACGACCTCGAGATGTTGCGAGAAATCGGTCACTGCCAATCCATTGAAAATTACTCCCTCCACTTTGACGGGCGTTCTCCCGGCCAACGGCCGTATTGCCTGTTGGATTTTTTCGCTGCTTGCGCCAACCAATTCCATGGCGACCCCAAGAAATTCTTGGTCATCATGGACGAATCTCACGTCAGTCTTCCCCAGGTTGGGGGCATGTATCACGGGGACAAGTCACGCAAAGACAGCCTCATTGAACACGGTTTCCGACTTCCATCAGCTGCGGACAATCGCCCGCTCAAGTTGCCTGAATTCCAGTCCTTAATCCCGCAAATGGTCTATGTGTCGGCCACGCCCGGAGAGCGTGAACTGAGGCATTTGTGCGAAATCACCGGGCAGCCGGTACCGAACGGGTTGCTTCATGCGGCTTCGGGTGGGGGAGCCGGAACGCCCGACCTCGCCAAAAAGCACCCCGAGGCCGAATCCATGTACGACATGCTTCAGGCCATCAAGGGCATCGCGAAGATGGAGTTGCGCCCCACGGGTCTGCTCGACCCGGAAATTGAAGTGCGCCCCACGGCGGGACAGGTCAACGATTTGCTGACGGAAATCAATCTGCGAATCGAGCGAGGTGAGCGTACACTGGTGACGGTGATGACCATCAAATTCGCCGAGGAAGTCGCCGCCTACCTGAATCGAATGGGGGTCAAAGCCCACCACCTCCATTCTGAAATCGACACCCTCGAGCGAACCGAGATCATCAATGCGTTACGGCACGGGCACATCGACGTGATCGTTGGCATCAACCTCCTTCGAGAAGGGCTTGACATTCCTGAAGTGAGTTTGGTGGCAATTTTTGACGCCGATCGACAAGGCTTCCTTCGTAACGAACGGAGTTTGTTGCAAACCATCGGAAGAGCGGCCCGAAATCAGCACGGCAAGGTGTTGCTGTATGCTGACGGTTTTTCTCCCTCGATGGAGGCCGCCATCCGCCAAACTCTGGAACGGCGTCAACGCCAACGGGCCAACAACGATGCCTTGGGGATTGTTCCGAAAACGATCGTCAAGGCGCTCCCGGCCATGGGTGAGACGGAGGACGCCTTGATCAGCGGTACCACCACGTCAGCGGACGGCTCACGCCGCTTGATCGCCAAGAAAGGAGGGCGACGAGAAGGTGATTGGGCTCAACGACTCAACCTTGGGGCAGGATCGTGGGCTTCAACCGAAGAAAAAACAATTGCAGATTCAAATTCTCAATTGACATATGATGAGCCTGACGACGTGGCGCCCGACCTATCGATTGAAGAGCGTCAAGCCTTGATGGAAACGTTACGTCAAGCCATGCAAGAGGCAGCCAAGGAGCTTGATTTTGAACAGGCAGCTCGTTTACGTGACCGCTTGCACGAACTTGAGCGATGGACCGATTGAGGCTTCAAGAGGCACATGTTCTTGAAGCAAAGGCCGGAGGTTCCCCCATGGCCGTTGACCCCGATGCGTTTGACGAACCCGTGGTGGATTACGACTTTTCCAAAGCCACCACCCCCCGAGCGTTGATCGAACAAATGGCTCGCGCTGGGGGCTTCACCGCCACGAAGTTTGCGGAGGCACGAAGCATCCTTGCTGATATGAACGAGGAAATTCAAGCGGTCGACGGCGATGCAAGCCAAGTCACCAATTGGCTTTCCTTCCCCGCTTGCTTGTGCGCTACCGGGACTCGAGGTTTCTTTGTCGAAGCCGTCAAGCGGAAGATGTTCAACGTCGTTTCGACCACCTGTGGGACGCTGGACCACGACATTGCTCGTGCTTACAAGGACTATTACCACGGTTCGTTTGACCTCGACGACGTTGAATTGGGCGAGCACGCTTTGATGCGTCTGGGCAACGTGATCGTGCCCAACGCCTCCTACGGCGAGATTCTTGAGGCGGTTGTGATGCCCGTTTTGGAAGACATTTACAACGACCGTCTGGCCTCGACGGGAAAGACCGGTGCTGATGCCTGGCTTGGGTTTGGCTCCATCCATCTCGTGTGGGAATTGGGTGAGCGAATCGGTACGCCCAACACCCTGATCTATTGGGCTGCTAAACACCGGATTCCGGTTTGCATCCCCGGTATCACGGACGGGTCCATTGGCGCCCAGTTGTTCATGTTCCGCCAAAAGCACCGGGATTTCCATCTTGATACGTTGGCGGATGAACAGGTCATGAGCGACTTGACCTGGGAGGTGGGCACCTCCAATGCGCTGATGATTGGAGGCGGCATTTCCAAACATCACGTCATCTGGTGGAATCAATACCGAGGTGGCCTTGACAGCGCCGTCTACATCACCACGGCCCCCGAACACGACGGGAGCCTTTCGGGTGCTCGGTTGCGAGAGGCCATTTCTTGGGGTAAGATGCGACCTGAAGCACCGCACGTGTGTGTTGAGGGTGACGCCAGTTTGTTGTTGCCGTTGCTGGGGGCGGATTTGTTCAGCGAACCCCACGAGTGACGCCCTCAAGTTCAGCCAGCACCAGCATCAATGTCTGCCGAAGGGGCATGGTCGGACGCCAACCCTCGCCCGTCGTGCCCTCGAGGTGCCGGTGAAAGGAACCGAGGTCGGGTCGTTCAGGTGGTCGGTTGGAAGCGTCAACGACTTCCACCGTAACGGATTGGAGCTGGGCCGTTTCCAAGTGGTGAATGGCAAAGTTCCCGGTCCGTCCTGCGTCGGTTCGTCCAGCAAGGGCCAAGAATTCTTTCCGAGTTTCTTCAGCGCTCCAATAGCGTCGTCCGCTCACGTGATAGTTGACGTCATCAAAGGTTGGATGGGCAAGAAAGCGGATCAACGCTTCGGTCACATCGGAGATGCTGCACCAATAGCCGCCCAACGATGCTTGTCCCTTCATGGAAAAGTCATCGTTCATCCATCGGCGAAAGACCTCCATCGTTGCACCCTCGGGGTTGGCGGGGAGCAGGTCATAAACGTGGATTTTGCAGCGGAGTGCCCCCGACGATCGGTCGGCGTTTTGATGGCTTACGAGGATTTGAACGGCTTGGCGACCGTGTTCCGAGGTGGGTTCGAGCACCTTCAAATGCAGAAAGGAGGCAGGGGCCGAACCCATCGACAGGAGTTGCTGCGGGAAGGCGATGCACGCTGTGGCAAAGTCAGCAAGCACCTCGCCATGGTGTTCATCGGGCACGAAAAAGCGGAATCCTCGCTGCAATCCACGTTCGATGACGTGGCGCATCAGGGGTTGCAGCGGAACCTCCAGGGCCACGTCAAGGCTCATGCCCCGAGGGGCGTGGAGGTGTTCATCAACCCTGCCGTTCAAACCCGTGGCGAGGCGTTGACGGCTTTATCCGCTGAAATTTCTAATTTTTCAATTGAAAATTTTTTCAAAATCGACAATCGGGGGCACGGGTGATCAACTCGAAACCGATTGGCCTATTTTCGCCCATTCCAATTAAAGAACGAGTTTTCAAAAATTAAAAACACAGCGTTTTTCCTATTGTATTTAGGCGCGTTATGCGACAACAAAAATCAAATTTTGTTCTATATTTCAATTGCTTGAGCAATCAATTATGCGTCAAATGTAATTGGAAATGATATTTTATTTGGGGAAGAATATATTAGGTGCCGAGGAAGACCTCCCGATAAGCCGAGCAAAATCGGCAAGGAGAGATGGGAAATGAAAAACACAGATTACGACATCCAGGAGTTGCTCCAACGTGATGTCTACGTCAACGATACGAAAGTAGGGACGATTGTCGGGGAACGTCACCACCCCAACGAGGCCCGCGTCAAATCGATGCGGATTCAAGTGGTGCCTGACGTGGCCGATGAATACATGCGAAAACCAGCGGAATTGGCTCCGCTTCCAAAAGAATTGGTGCACAGCATCCAAGGCGACGGGACGGTCAAGCTGTCGAAATCCATGCGGGAATTGCAACGCCGGTGGCGAAACACCGTCCGCATCGACGAAAAATTGTACGCGCCTGATGAAATGCTGGACCGAGCGGTCCTTGACAACCAAGGCGAAGAGATCGGCGTGATCACGGGCCTCTTCCGAGTCAAGCGCACCTACAAGGGCGTCATCGTTTCAACCCGCACGCGAATCCAAACCGAGTTCGGGGTTGAAGAGCACATCCGGATTCCGATCACGGCGCTTGCTCGCACCCGTGAGCGCCTGGACGAAGTGGTGTTGTCTCGAACCTTCGAGAAAGTGCTGCAGTTGCCCTCGTACATCACGGTCAATTCCATGGAAGAGGAGTGAAGCGAACCGCCCCGGTGCGGTGCTACCGTCTCCGTCATGCTTATGACGGGGGGTTTGGTCGGCGGGTTTACCCTTGCGCGGGTGGCTTAGTCGGTTAGAGCACCCGGCTGATAACCGGGAGGTCGCAGGTTCAAGTCCTGCCTCGCGCACCACTTTACCGGCTGTGCGGGCTCGCAAAGAACATGAAGGTCCAGCCACCCGCCATCAGTAAGGGGATGGCATGGTCGTTGTATCGGGCAGCAACTCGGGGCCCATGGCCCAGCAACTCGCCGAGGCATTGGGGTGGGAACACCATCTCCTCGAAACCCGTCGCTTCCCCGACACGGAAGGCTACATCCGCATTCCAAGCGAATCCATTGAAGCGATGCGTAAGGAACCCGTGGTCGTGGTCTCAAACACGTTTCCTGATTCAGGAATCGTTGAAACCCTCCTGATGTTGGATGCCATACAAGGCGTACGGAAAGGCGACATGCAAAATTTGCGAAACATCGGCCCTCAGGCCCTCCCTGACGTTGGAAAAGGGGTGATTTTGGCGATTCCGTATTTTGGATATTCACGTCAGGACAAGCGATTCAAGCCGGGTGAATCGATTTCAGCCAAGGCCATCGCCGAAATGATGGCGTGCGGTTGTGACGGTATTGCGGTGCTTGACCTCCACGCTCCGGCCGTGCTCCAAGATATTTCCGTGCCCGTGGCCTTCACCTCGGCCATGCCAGAGTTGGCTCAACACCTCAAAGACACGGTCGACCCGGATTTCATCCTCTCTCCCGACAAAGGTGCCATTGAACGAGCCTCCAACGTGGCTCAACAAATCGGGTGCGAATTCTCGTACCTTGAGAAGACGAGAATTGACGCCCATACCATTGTTCACAAGGCCAAGGATTTGGACGTGGCCGGTAAATCCGTCGCCATCGTTGACGACATGATCGCCACCGGAGGGACCATCTGCCGAGCTGCTGAAGCCTTGCGCAGCCAAGGTGCTGTTCAAGTCCACGCAGCGTGCTGCCACGGTTTGTTCACCGGTGGAGCCATTGCTCGCTTGTTGCGTTACGTCGACGGCGTCCATGCGACGGGGTCGCTGGCCAACGCTCGAGACGTGATTTCGGGAGGTCCGGCGCTGGCCCGTGGCGTCCGCCAACTCTTGGCAGAATTGGGTCTTGATTCGTGAAAACCGGGGCACTGCGCTTGAAGCACCCGACATGGTGTTGGTTTCTGCGGCGCGAACTGCGCCGTTGCGTTTATATTCGCGTGGTCCTGCGGAGGCCTGCCCCTATCATGAGGAAGGAGAGATTCCAATGAGTGTACATGTGCAATTTGAAACCCCAGAAGACGTCGTGAACGAGATTTATGCCATGCTTGACCTGAACAAGAACGGTCGAGTGAAGAAAGGCAGCAACGAAGTGACCAAGGCTGCCGAGCGCGGCACGGCTCAGTTCATCATCCTCGCCGAAGACGTGAACCCCCCCGAACTCCTTGCTCACATTCCTTTGATTTGCGAAGAGAAGGACATTCCCTACGGCTACGTCCCCAGCCAAGAATTCCTTGCCCAAGGCGTCGGCTTGGCCAAAGGCACCTCCGCTGCCTCGGTCGCCGTGATGGAAGTCACCAAAGGCGCCCAAGAGAAATTCCACGACGTCGTTGAGGCCATCAAGGGCCTCAAGAAGTGAAGTCGCCCGAGTTGATGAACCATGAGTGAAGAACTTGGTGGATGGCCAGCAGAAGTGGTCGAAATCGTCGGCCGCACCGGAATGACCGGTGAAGCCACGCAAGTCAAGGTGCGTGTCAACGACGCTCCCAACCCACGTGACGTGGGGCGCATCATCAGCCGAAACGTGGTCGGCCCCGTCCGCGTGGGTGACATTTTGATGCTCAAGGACACGGGCCGTGAAGCCCGCAAGCTGAACGCACGGTGATCGACATGCCAGAACGACGAATTTGCAACTTTACCGGCGAAGAGATTGAACCAGGCACCGGCATGATGTTCGTTCGAAAGGACGGCAGTGTCCTTTGGTTCAAGAACAGCAAAGCCCGCAAGAACCAACTCCAGTTGAAGCGAAATGCTCGCAAGGTCAAGTGGACCCGCCACTACGTGAAAGGCGGCATCCAGTGAACCGATGCCAAGCCGCATCGCAACGCCCTTAAACGGGTCACTTTTCGCTCGGGTTGGTGAACACCATGGAAACGACGTACGTGATGATCAAACCCGATGGGGTGCAACGTGGACTTGTGAGTGAAATTCTTGGACGCTTTGAGCGAAAAGGCCTGAAATTGGTCGGGCTCAAGTCCATGGTTCCTGGCGAAGACGTCGCCCGCGCCCACTACGATGTGCACAAGGAACGTCCCTTTTTCCCTGGTTTAATCAAATTCATCACGTCAGGCCCCGTTGTCTGCATGGCATGGGAGGGCGTTGACGCCATTGCGGTCGCTCGAAAGTTGATTGGCGCCACCAACGGCCGCCAAGCCGAGCCCGGGACCATTCGAGGTGACTTCGGCATGGACATGGGTTTCAACATGATTCACGGCTCCGATGCACCGGAAACGGCAGCGTTTGAACTCGGTTTGTGGTTCCCCGAAGGCTTGATGTCATGGGACAACACCATGGGCGCTTGGGTCTACGAGTGAACGCTCACCGTCCCGTGCACTGAGGTGCTGACATGACCAATGACGACAAACCACCCGTTGAGGATGCCGAAACCACCGTGAGGGGGCACAATCGGCAACCCATCGTTTCGGTCTTGGGCCATGTTGACCACGGAAAAACCAGTCTCTTGGACATGGTTCGCTCCATTGGTAGTCAACGTCAAGCCAGCGTCATGGACCGCGAGGCCGGTGGCATCACCCAACACATCGGCGCCACCGAGGTGCCCGCCGACGTCCTGAACGAAACATGTGCAGCCATGTTGGGTGGCAAGAGCTTCAAGTCCCCCGGATTGCTATTTATCGATACACCAGGCCACCATTCCTTCGCTTCGCTTCGTAACCGTGGCGGGTCCGTTGCCGACATCGCCGTTCTGGTCATTGACATCATGGAAGGGCTCCAACCTCAAACCATCGAGTCGCTGAACATCCTGAAGGAAACCCGAACGCCGTTCGTGATCGCCGGTAACAAAGTGGATCGCTTGCATGGCTGGCGATGCGAACGCGGCCGCTCGTTCATCGAGTCCTTTCGAGGCCAGCGAGACGATGTCAAAGCGTTGTTTGAGGACCGCTATTGGAAAATCATCGGGCAGTTTTCAGAACACGGCTTCAACCTCGAGCGTTATGACCAAATTCGTGACTTCCGCCAAAACGTCGCCCTTGTTCCCATGACAGCGAAGGAAGGGGAAGGTCTCCAAGATTTGTTGGCCGTCACGGTCGGCTTGGCCGAGCGGTTCCTTGAGGACCGCTTGACCGACACCCTCGGTGCTGCGCAAGGAACGGTGCTTGAGATGCGCGACGAAGTCGGCATGGGAAAGACCGTCGACGTCATTTTGTATCGTGGGGAACTCAAGATCGGCGACACCGTCATGTTGGCCGGTCAGGACGGCCCGTTCACGACGCACATCAAGGGACTCAAACGCCCGCAAGGGATGGCCGAGATGCGAGATGCCGGCAAGCGCTGGGTCAATTTTAACGCCGTTGAAGCGGCGTGTGGCGTGAAAATCGTCGCCCCCAACCTTGAATCCACCATTGCGGGGACGACCCTTCATTTGGCCAACACCGCCGAAGAGAAAGAAGCAGCTGAGGAAGCCATCCGGGAGGAGTGGCGTGACATTTTCAACGCCATGCCGGTGATGTGTTCGGCTTGCAATGAGATTTTCGCTCGGGCCGCCTTCGCCGAACACACGGCGCAAAAAGGCCCTTGCCGCGGTGCCGAAGAGGACCGCACGGGGGTTGTCATCAAAGCCGACACCGTCGGCGGTTTGGAAGCGCTGGCCTTTGAATTGCACCAGCGAAACATTCCCGTTCGTCAAGCCACGGTGGGTCCGGTCAACAAGAAGGACATCCTGATGGCCAGCACCGCCACCGATCCGTTGCAAAAGGTCATTCTTGGCTTTTCGACCAAGGCCACCACGAGCGAAGTTGCGCAGCATCTTGAAGACGACGACGGTGACGTGAAATTCATCGCTGGACCAATCATCTATCACATCATGGACGAGTTTGAAGCGTGGCAGGAAGCCACCAAGGCGGCCATCGAGGAGGAGCAACGTGAATCCTTGGTCTACCCCGGGAGGGTATTGTACCTGAAGGACCACACCTTCCGAGCCAAAGGACCCGCCATCGTTGGCATGCGCGTGCTTGGTGGCCGCATTCATGTCGGGCAACGCTTGATGAAGCTCGACGGGACGCCGGTCGGTCAAATCAAAAGCCTACGAACCCGTTCATCCGATGATGTCCGGGAGGCCATGCAAGGCGACGAAGTGGCGGTCGCCATACAAGGGCCGACGGTGGGGCGCCACATCGAAGAATTGGAAGAATTCTATGTGGATGTTCCCGAGCGGCATGTCAAGCGCCTCAGAGCGTTGGACCTCTCTCCCGTTGAAGAAGAGATCCTCAACGAGATTACGGCCCTCCATCGCAAGGAGAACCATTTCTGGGGCCGGTAGCCGTTTGGTGAACCGAAGCGTGCATGAGCATTTATTGAGATTGGAGCGCGCACATTGATATAAGAAAGGAAAAAGTGACCTGTCTGTAACGAGGTTTGACCATGGAAGCAAGCATGCAAGCAGGCGCTGGTGGTGCTCGCACCCAAGATTTGATCGCCACCGTCTCAGCCATCTCAAACAGCCTCATGAACGAGGTGAGCAAAGTCATCATCGGCAAGAACGAGAACCTCCGTCGGGTGACGGTGGGGATTCTTTCCAACGGCAACATGTTGCTGGAGGATTTCCCTGGATTGGCCAAGACCTTGCTGGCCAACACCTTCGCTCGGGCCTTGGGCTGCAAGTTCAAGCGCGTTCAGTTCACCCCCGACCTGCTGCCCTCTGACATCATGGGGACCTACATGTACGACCAAAAATCGGGCGAGTTCAAACTCCGAGCCGGCCCGCTGTTTTCCAACATTTTGCTTGCGGACGAAATCAACCGTGCGCCGCCCAAGACGCAAGCCGCCTTGCTCGAAGCCATGGAAGAGAAGCAGGTCACGATTGAAGGCATCACCCACAAATTGCCAGCGCCGTTCGTGGTGTTGGCCACCCAGAACCCCATTGAACAGGAAGGTACCTACCCGCTTCCAGAGGCTCAAATGGACCGATTCCTGATGAAGATGAGCATGGGTTACCCTGATCGAGCCGAAGAGAAGGCCATCCTTGCCCGTCGAAAGTTGCGAGGTCAAGACGACCACGTGGTCGAGCAAGTCACCTCTCCCAAGAAGGTCGTGGCCATGCAGAAGGCCCTTGAAACGGTTCATGTGGACCCAGCCATCCTTTCCTACATCATCGAAATCGTGCAGCGAACCCGTGAAGACCACCGCGTCATCAACGGGGCGTCACCGCGTGCAAGCCAAGCGTTGTTCAAGACGGGCCGTGCGGCCGCCGCTGTTGCGGGCCGCAACTACGTCATTCCCGACGACATCAAGGGCATCGCTCTCCAGATCATCTCGCATCGCATCAACATGAAGCCCGAAGCCAAGATTCGAGGCATCACGGGCATGCACATCGTGCGCAAGATTCTCTCGGAAGTTCCCGTCCCCGTGATTCAACCCGCTTGAGAGCAAGCTCGTCGAGGCTTGCATTGAAAGGGGAGTTCCACCGTGGGCTGTTTGCGGGGGGTGAACAAGCATGAATCCTTACAAGATGGTCATCGCCGTAGCGAACCAAAAAGGGGGATGTGCCAAGACCACCACGGCCGTGAACGTCGCTGCCGCGTTGGCCAAAGGTTCGCCTCGCCAAGGCCTGCCACCGGCCAAAGTGCTGCTGGTGGATTTGGATCCACAAGGCAATTGCGCCACGTCGTTTGGGCTTGAAAAAAAGAAGATCAAGAAGACCGTTTATGACCTGCTCACCAACGATTCGGGCGAAGACCTTCCGTTGATGGAGGAATACTTGATCCCCCCCGAAGAGATTACGAAAGCCATGCAAGAGGCTTGGAGCAATCGAAACGGTGGCAAGAAAGTACCCGAATCGATCGATGCAGGGCACCTTTGGATTTTGCCCAGCGACATTCACCTCTCCGGTGCAGAAATTGAATTGAGCCACAAGATTGGAAGAGAAACCCGTCTCCAAGAGGCCTTGATGCCCATCGTCGACGAGTTTGATTACATCATCATTGACACCCCTCCCTCGCTCGGGTTGCTGTCCATCAACGCGATGTGTGCTGCGAATTGGGTCATGGTGCCGGTCCAAGCGGAGTATTACGCCCTGGAAGGGTTCAGCATGTTGATGAACTCGATCAAGATGATTCAACGTCGCATCAATCGAAACCTCAAGATCTTCGGCATCGTGATGACGATGGTTGACGGCCGCTCAAAACTCAGCACCTACGTGTGCGACCAGGTCAACAAAAAAATGCCAAACAAACTCTTCAACACCACCGTTCGTCGTTTGGCGAAGGTGGCTGAAGCCCCGTGGAGCGGTGCACCGACCGTCCTGTTGAACAAACCCACCAACTCCGGGGCAGGGGCGGGGAGCCTCGAATACTGGACCCTCGCTAAAGAAGTTCATCAGCGCGTCCTTGAAGTTCGTCGGGAATTTGGCATCACCGAAGCGTCTCGTCTTCGGGTGGAACGCAACATTCGATGAAAGGGCTTGGCGCTGCGATTCACCCTGTGAAACCGATGCTGGACCCCGTATTGGTTTCGGATGGGTTAAGTATGGGCCCAAATCAAACCGCTTTCGGGTACGACCATGACCGCCGAAGGAATGACCTCCGTGAGCGTGAGTTACGAAATTCGCCGCCAGTTGAACACCCTTCGGACCACGGGAGGGCACAAAAGCGTCAACGAGTTGTTGGCCGATATGATTCGCACGCACAAGATGCTGAAGATGAAGGGTGAGATCGACACTTTGCGGGAACGGATGAAGTTGGCCGTGGACGTGGACGTGGACCATCTTGCCGAACGCTTGAATCTGGCACCCTTCCAGGTGTGATGTTCATGATGTCGTGGCGCCCTCCCGGTTACCGGTTCCGTGCCCGTGATTTGGTGAAGGCGCTCTGCAGCGACGAAACCGATCAGGCCATGTTGTTGCTGGCCGCAGCCCAAGGCAAGGTGGAGTTGTTTGCCGACGCCACGGCATGGAACGGGTTTCTTTGGCTCGTGATGAACACCTGCAAGGTGGAGGGCCAACCGCTTTACTCCGGGCAAGAGTTGGGCTCACTCAAAGCCAGTTTGCCCATTGTATGGCTCTAATTCTTGCCGTACTTGGCCAACCATTCGTGGCCGTACCATCGCCACTGGTCCATTGTCCAACCGTCCGGCAGACCACTCTCTGGCAAAGGAGGGGCTTGTGCAGGCATTTCTGATGTGCGGGGCGCCGAAGTTGCCTCAGGAGCGGCGGTCGTGGGGGTCGGCATGCCGGCGATGGCTTCGATGCTCTCTTCCTCATAGGTCATGGAGCCGGCATCCGCTGCTGCTCCCTCGGCCTTCATGTCCATGTCAGCGAACCCGTCGTCCCCGTTTTCGTCAAAATTCAGTTGTTCCACGTCGTCGTCCCACGAAGCGTCGGAGATCACACCGCCGGCGGCCGAAAGACCTCCGCGGCCTTCCAGGGC
>JADHNB010000044.1 GCA_016779705.1 Candidatus Poseidonia sp.
GGCGCAGGGAGGCGTGGGGGTAGCGCTCGTCAAGCCCGTGGTAGATCAGCAGCGGTCGGTCATGGTGATGAGCCATCCAGCGAGCCACGTCAACCACGGGGTTTTCGTGAACGCGGAACAGGGACTTCAGCCATACGACCACGGGGCCGTCGCCCACCGGGGTTCGGTGTTGTGATACCCACCGGCATCGCTCGGCGAGATGCTCAGGGAGGTCCATGGCCTCTGCCACGGGCGTTGGCACATATACTCCTGTTCATCACCTGCGAATGTGGGTGCTGATACCGTTCCAGATGGCGTAACGCCCTTTGCCGCTCAAGAACTGCGAGATGCAAACGAAACGGTCGTGCCGGTCTCAGACCTTTTGCCAGTCCGTGCCGTTCCACCAGCGGTTGGTGCCGTCGCTCATCACGCGCCAGGTGTGGCCGTTTTCGTCGGTCCACTGATTGATCACGGTGGGCTCGGCCGGCGCGGCCACGGGTTCGGGTTGGGCCACGGCTTCAGGCATGGCGACGGCGGCGGCCACGGGTTCGGGCTCCACCAGTGCATTGAGGGCGCTGTCGTCCACGGGTTGAACGGCGGCTTGGGTAGCCATGGGGTCGTAGGCAGCGGTCGCCGGTTGAGCAGCGTAGCCGGCCGTGGCCATGGCGTCGTAGGTTTGCGCGGGCGGAGCCGCATAACCGGTGGTGGCCATGGGGTCGTAACCGGTGTTTGCGGCAGCGGGTTGAGCGTTCATGTCGGGCATGCCGAAGTCCTTGGCGACCTCGTCGCCTCCGGCTCCAGAGCGGCTGCGCATGTAGAACACACCGGCCCCAGCACCCACGAGGAGGACCAGCACCACGCCGATGATCATGCGCATGCGGGCAGCGGCGTCCTCCTCTTCTTGTTGGGCGGCCAACTCCGCTTCGTAGATGGCTTGAGCGTTGTCGCCCATGCCGTCACCGTCAGAATCCAAGGTTTCACTGGCGTCGTTGGGGAAGGCGTCGCTGTTGTCACCCACGCCGTCACCGTCGCTGTCCATCCATTCGGTCGGGTCAGCGGGGAACACGTCGCCGTTGTTGCCGTTGGCGTTGTCGCCGTAACCGTCGTTGTCGGCGTCCGCCCATTGGGTGGCATCGGTCTTGAACCGGTCCGGCGTGGTGCCTTGCGGGTTGTCGCCGTAGCCGTCACCGTCCTGGTCGGCCCATTGGGTGGCGTCGTTGGGGAAGGCGTCGCCGTTGTCACCGTAGCCGTCCTCATCGCTGTCCATCCATTCGTTGCTGTCCTCGGGGAACACGTCAGCGTTGTTGCCGTCAGGGTTGTCACCGTAGCCGTCCCCGTCACGGTCCGTCGTTTGGGTGGCGTCGTCATCGAAGGCATCGGCGTTGTTGCCCACGCCGTCCATGTCGGTGTCAGCGGATTCAAAGGGGTCGTTGGGGAAGGCGTCGCCGTTGTCGCCCACACCGTCCTCATCGCTGTCCACCGTTTCGGTGGGGTCGTTGGGGAAGGCGTCGCCGTTGTCGCCCACGCCGTCGCTGTCGGAATCCATCGTCTCGCCGGGGTGGTTGGGGAAGGCATCGGCGTTGTCACCCACGCCGTCGTTATCGGAGTCCGCGGATTCGGTGGGGTCATCGTCGAAGCGGTCGGCGTTGTTGCCCACACCGTCGCCGTCGCTGTCCACCCATTCGGTGGGGTCGTTGGGGAAGGCGTCGGCGTTGGTCCCGGAGGCGTTGTCGCCGTAACCGTCACCGTCGCTGTCCGTCGTTTGGGTGGCGTCGTTATCGAAGGCATCGGCGTTGTCGCCCACACCGTCACCGTCAGCATCGGCGCTTTCCGAGCTGTCGTTGGGGAAGAGGTCGCCGTTATCTCCGACGCCGTCGCCGTCCGAGTCGTCCCATTCACTGGGGTCGTTGGGGAAGACGTCTTGGCCGTCCAGGACCCCGTCGTTGTCCGAGTCGATGTCAATGATGGTGATCTCGTTGCTCATGACGGCAGCTCCAGCGTCGCTGCCGTCGTTGGGCGTCACTTCGGCCTTCCATTTCTGGCCGGGTTGGGTGGAGGAGGAATCGATGGTGGTCTTTCCGTTGTGGGCGGTGTTGACGGTCCCGTCCACGTACCACTTGATGGTCGTGCCCGATTCAGGGTCGCTGTCGTTGTCAGCGTAGTCGTAGGCCAAGGACAGGTCGGCGTCGGTTCGAGCCTCGGGGGCGGGCGTGACGGCCACGTTGGAGGCTTCGGGCGGGTCGTTGGGCGGGGGAGGTGGGGTGAACTCGGGAATGGTCACCGTCAGGCGGTCCCACGAATCGCCGGAGTTGGTTTGGCTTGCATCCGCCTGCAAGACGGCGATTTCCACCGTCACGGTTCCGCTTCCGGTGTTGGGGGCCATCCATTCAAAGTCCCAGCCAAGTTGACCGCTGCTGGTGTGGGTGGCGCTGTAGGTCGAGCCGCTGCTGGTGATTTGGACGCCTGCGCCCGGATTCATCAACGTGCCTTTGTCAACCAGCACGTTGAAGCCGCCGTTGAAGGATTGCGAACCGCCGTTAAGGTTGATGCCGATGGAGTAAATGATGCCTGGCATGTAGGTGGCGGTAAAGTTGTGCGTGGCGCTCATGCCGTTGTTGTTGTTGGTGTGGCAACCGCACCCGGTGTTGGCTTGGTTGTGCTTTCCAGCCGACCAACCTTCGGTTGGGGGGACGGCCACGATGAGCAGGGCCACCATCAAGAGGGCGATACGGCGTGCAGCGGTGTTCATAGGCGGTCCTTGGTCCAAGTGGCTATAAGAAAATTGGTTTACGGTTCAAACGGCGCTCATCTCAATTCGGGCCGATTCGGCTTGCACCGCCGCCAAAACCGTTGCACGGGGCTGGTTGGTACTTTGGCGGGCTTTGGCCTCCGCGGCGCGATTAAATAGGGGTGTTTGGTCGGAGGCCTGCCTACGTTCGTATGGAAGGAGTTGACATCAATGCCAAAGCCATGGACTTCCAAGCTCATCATCAAAGCCTTGGGCGTGCCAAAGTGCAACGGCGGAATGGACTCCGCGACCGAGAACCTGCCCCTCGAAAAGGCCATTGAAGTGGCTCGAGAGAAGGCCGGCCTCGGTCACCTGACCGGTGCTGACTTGAAGGCGCAAACTCGTGAGGTCATCGGGACCTGCGTGTCGATGCGCGTTAAGGTGGACGGTCATTGGGCCAATGAAGCCCTCGAGATCATTGCAAAAGGAGAATGGGACGAGCGCTTTAATTGAAACTCACGAACTGCGGGAGAGGTGCCATGCGCACTTCGCTGACCGCCGAGGTGATGCATGATGGAACAACAAATCAGTGACGCAATCAAAGCCGCTCTGGAAGCGGCTCCAGACCGCAAGTTTGTCGAATCGGTGGACATTTCGTTCACCATCAAGGACGTTGACTTGAAGAATCCAACCAACCGTATCAAGGAAGAAATCCGCCTTCCTTCTGGTCGCGGTCGAGACCTCAAGGTGGCCATGTTCGCCGCTGGTGAAGCCGCCACCAAGGCCAAGGCTGCCGGTTTGGCCGTCTTTTCCCCTCAGGACATCGAAGACTTCGGTAGCAAGAAGGGTCGTGCCAAGAAGGTCGCCAACGAGTTTGACTTCTTCCTCTCCGAAGTGCCTCACATGGGGCTCATCGGTCGCCATCTCGGTACCGTGCTCGGTCCACGTGGCAAGATGCCTCGCCCCGTTCCCCCCACCCTTGACCCGGCCATGCTCGCCGCCGGTTTGGCCAGCACCATCGTGGTCAAGTCGGGCGACAAGATGACCTTCCATGCTGCCGTCGGTACCGTAAAGCAATCTCATGACGAATTGCTCGCCAACGCCATGGAAGTGTTCAACCGTGTCACGACCAAGTTGGAACGTGGTGTGGGCAACATTCGCTCCATGTACGTCAAGACGACCATGGGTCCAGCACATCGCGTCGAGGTGATCCTTTGATTCCCAAGGTCATGTCCTGGAAGAAGGACACCGTGAGCGACCTTCACGCGTTGCTCACCAGCGGCGAGACCATCGCCGTCATCGACATTCACGGCGTGCCCGCCTCCGCCATGTTCGGTATGCGAGCCACCCTGCGTGACCAGATGGCCATTCAAGTGGCCAAGAAGCGTTTGATGAAGCTCGCTTGGGAGCGCGCTGGATTCAACGCTGAGGACCTTGAAACGCTCTACGACTCGGCCGTTCAACCCGCTCTTGTGTCGTCGTCCTCCCTCAATTCCTTTGAGATGTTCACCGAACTCAAGAAGACCGAGGCTGGTCGTGCTGCCAAGGCTGGTGACATTGCACCCTTCCAAATTGTGGTCGAGAAGCAAGACACCGGCATGCCTCCAGGCCCCATTGTCGGTGACCTGAACTCGGTCGGCATTCCCGCCAAGATCATGGGCGGCACCGTCCAGATTCAGAAGCGCACCGTCGTGCTGGAAGAAGGCGAAGTCTTCGAAGGCGACCTCGGTATGATGCTCTCCAAGATTGGCATCAACCCCATGGTGACGGGTCTGCGCCTCTGCGGCACCCTCGAGGGGGGCACGCTCTTTGAGCCCTCCACCCTTGACATCGACTACGAGCAGTTCGAGCAGGACCTCATCGGCATGGCTGCAGGTGCCTTCAACCTGGCCTGCCACATCACGTGGTTCACGCCAACGACGATGCCAACCCTCTTGTCCAAAGCCAGCGGAGAAGCGCTGGCCGTCGCCTTGGAAGCAGCGATTGCTACGGCCGAGACGATGCCACACTTGGTGGCTCGAGCCCACGTCAGCGCCCTTGGGGTTGCTGGCAAGTTGAGCCCCGACGCACTCGACGACGAACTGGCTGCCATGATGGGCGCTGCTGCTGACGCAGCCGCCTCCGCCGCAGCCGCTGTCGACACGAGCGCTTCCGAAGCCCCAGCCGAGGCTGAAGAAGAGGAAGAAGAGGAAGAAGAGGGCGGCTTTGACGGCCTCGGGAGCCTGTTCGGCTAAACAAAACACTGAGGTGAAAAAACATGGAATACGTATACGCTGCTATGCTGTTGCACGCTGCTGAAAAAGAGATCGATGAGAAGTCGGTGAAGGCTGTCCTGAAGGGCGCCGGCGTCGACGCTGACGACGCTCGAGTGAAGGCTCTCGTGGCCTCCCTCGCTGGCGTTGACATCGCTGAAGCCATGACCCAAGCTGTTGCTGCTCCTGCAGCAGCCGCTGCTGCCCCTGCCGCCGCTGGCGGTGCTGACGCCCCTGCCCCTGTTGAAGAGGAAGAGGAAGAAGAAGAGGAAGGCGGCTTCGACGGTCTTGGCTCGCTCTTTGGCTGAGCAAGGTCCGATCGCTGCCGATTCGCACGCCGGTTGACGCCGGTTTTCGTGTGAGCGCGGCCTGTCCATCGGTCCTTGGCCACGGGTACACCTCGCCCAGACGGGCGACGACCGTGGAAAGCGCCGCCATCGCACGCACGATATCTTCGCCCAACGCCCTGAGCGACAGCCAGGCGACGCAAGGGTTCATCCCTGCCCGTCCGCTCGAACGTTCATGGTGCGGAAAGCCACGCTTGACCTTGAGGTCAGCGTCTCGAGCATCCAAGCCATTCGCGTCTTTCGAGAACTCGCTGAGGAAGCGGGCTGGTCGCTTGAGCGCCACGAAGGTTCTCGCCTCGTTGACCGCTTTGCCATCATCATGCCCATGGCCCAGTCGGCCCGAACCCTCGGGCTCAAGGTGTTGGACGGGCCCCTGCGCGGCATGGAATTGACGTGCTGGTCGGAAACGCGAGGCTCGTCAGGCGCCGTGAACATCGCTTCGTGGCTGGTGCCCGGTGGCCCGGAAGAACCTCAATTTCGAACCTTGGTCCATCACTGGGTCGCTCGCATGGATCGCTGCCCCTGGCGCTGGACCTTCGGTGAACGCTCCAAAGTGGGCTACTTATTGCCCGTTTGGCGCCAATCACGACGCCGATTTTCCGACCTTGGCTTCAACACCAAAAAGGGCGGTTGGCCGGTCGCTGCTCAGGGTGATTGGCCCGGTGACTTCCGCCATGATGCGTGAGCGAATCACGGTACACCTGCGAGCGCAACCTTCGGTCCTTCCTCCGAGGAAGCGTGAGCGATGATGCCTCCCCCTAAAGGGGGAGGCAGTCAAAATACAGGGTCGGTCATTAAATGCGAATACGTCGTACTCCAACCACTTAGGTGGCATCATGCTCAACAACCCCCAACAACGGAAGGCGCTGGTCCTTTCGTTGTTGATGGTCATGTTGGCGCAAACCGCCTACATCGGCGCGATGCAGGGATGGTCGTACCCGACAGAGTTTGACAAACCTTCCCCCCAAAGTCGTTCCGCCGCTCTTGAAAACCTCTTCCCCGACCTTGATTTACGCCTTTTTGTCGACCCGTCCAACAGCAGTTCGTACAGCGGCAGCGGAACGACGCTGGTTGATTTGTCTTCATACGACCACAACGGCACGATTGACGGTGCGACGTGGGAAGCCGAACGCACCCGCTTTTCTTTCGCCGGTAGTTGTACGGCTGGAGCCGTTGCCAACTTTGATTGCGACGAAATCAATTTCGGCGAAACCAACGATCATGACCCGGACTCGGGCGGTGATTGGTCGGTTTCGGCGTGGTTCAACGCATCAACGATTCAACAATCCGTCATCGTTGGGAAAGTGGATGACGGAGGTGCGTCGGTTGATGTCGGTTGGATGATTCGCATGAACAGCAATGGTGTGCAAGTTGATGTTGGGACAACTGGCAATTCATCTGTGGCCAGGACCTCCACCGAAGCCATTGCAACCGACCGATGGTACCATGTCGTCTTGGTGGCGGACAAAGGGACCTCGTTAGCGATGTTCATCGACGGTGTCGAAGTGGAGAACACCTCTCTGGCGAGCAGCGGTGACTTGAGAAATACGGGCAACGGTGTAAGCATCGGTTCGTACAATGCAGGTGAATACAGTCAGCCTTTCGACGGGCAGATCGGTGCGGTTATGGCCTATGCAGACGCCCTCAATCTAACGGCCGTCAATCAATTGTACAACGCGAGTAAAGGGGTGTACAGCAACTCGACCGCCCTGTCCTATTCACCTGAAAACATGACGCTCGAAAAGGGCACAACGATGACTCCCAACACGCCAAGCGTGAGCGGTGGGGCCATCACGTCGTGGGACATCGACCCAAGCCTGCCAAGCGGTCTTTCCTTTGGGTCGGCCAACGGCAGCATTTGGGGAACACCGTCGGTTCTGCAAACTTCAGCGACCACCTACACGATTTGGGCCAACAACTCCGGTGGTTCCACCTCCGCACAGGTCAACATCACCATCAACGACCAAATCGCTTCCATTTCCTACTCCTCGCCGGTTGAGATTTCCAACAACCGCCCGCTTTCCTCCACCATCACACCAACCAACACAGGAGGGGCCGTCACGTCATGGGAAATCACGCCAACCCTGCCAACAGGTCTGACCTTTGGAACGAGCAACGGTAGCATTTGGGGAACACCTGAGAACGTGACGAGCAACGCAACCTACACGATTTGGGCCAACAACTCGGGCGGTTCTTCTTCGGCAACGCTGACCCTCAACATCAATTGGACCTTGACGCCAAGCGTAGACGGTGCCTCCATCACTCGCAATTCCTCGATTGGCACTGACATCACCTGGGAGTGGGATTACGACCCGCTCGAAGCCATCTATGCCGGCTTGGTGACGGGCGAGTGGAACACGTGTGCGATTGACGACAACGGCGATGTCTTTTGTTGGGGTCGAAACGGCAACGGTCAGATTGGAAACGGTCAGAGCGGTACCGCCGCCTGCGGAACAAGCGGGCACAAGTGCAAGGACATCCCCACACGAACCACCGACCTCGGCTCGGACGTGGTCGCTTTGGCCTTTGGCCATCAGCATGCATGCGGTTTGACCGATGCTGGCGTGGTCAAGTGTTGGGGACGAAACAACAACGGGCAAATCGGAACCTCGGGCGGTGACGTGGACACCCCGTTTACCGTCTCGCTGGGAAGTGGACGAACGGCCACGAGCATTTACGCCGGCGGTCACAGCACCTGTGCCATCCTTGACGATGGTTCAACCAAATGCTGGGGCCACAATTCGGACGGACAGCTCGGTATTGGCTCAACGAGCAACACCAACACACCCACCACCATTGGCTCACTCGGTTCAGGGCGAACAGCGGTGTCGCTTGCCATGGCCATGACCACGGTCTGTGCCTTGCTTGATGACGGTTCGGTCAAGTGTTGGGGTGATGATTCTCAAGGACAATTGGGCAACGGCGGGACGAACGCGGACATCAACAGTCCACCCGCTTCCGCCATCAACCTTGGAAGTGGACGGACGGCGAAATCCATCACGGCCGGCGAATACCACTTCTGCGCCATTCTCGACGACGATTCCATCACGTGTTGGGGCGATGGATTGAATGGGAAATTGGGCACCGGCTCAACCTCCGACCGTTCAACACCAGCCGCGGTCAGCGGTTCGTTTGCCTCGGGTCGATACGCCGTCTACTTGGATGCGGGCTATGACCACACCTGTGCGATTCTTGACAACGGCGACTTGACCTGTTGGGGTTCAGATGCGAAAGGACAGCTCGGCAACGGCGGTGGCTCCTCAAGCGATGTTTCCTCGCTCTCTTCCTCGGTCATCTCGCTGGGTTCTGGACGGACGGCGATTTCCGTTTCCGCAGGTGGACAACACACCTGTGCTCAACTTGACAACGGTCAACTCAAGTGCTGGGGCAACCGTGGTGACGGTCAAGTGGGTGATAACGGCGGATTCAACAGCCCATCGGACCGAACGAGCCCTTCGACGGTCAGCAACAACAACTACGGCGGAAACACCTACGCTGATACGGGCGTTTTCCCCTCTGCAGCGGTCACTGGAGCGACCTGTGCCATCAGCCCCGCCCTGCCCACCGGCATGAGCCTGACCAGTGGAACGTGTGCGATTACTGGCACACCATCGGTGACGGCCTTCAACACCAACTACACGGTCTGGGCCAACATCTCGGGCCAGTCCTTCAGTGGACAAGTCTTGCTTGAAGTTGGTCTCAACGTCCCAATCCTCTCTTACTCACCAACGTCCTACTTGTTCGTGAACGGTACCGCCATCGCTGAAGTGCAACCCATCAACACGGGCGGAGAAATCAGCGGCTTTGAGATCAGCCCTGCCCTTCCAAGCGGTCTTTCGATTGGTTCAACCAACGGAACGATTTGGGGTACACCGACGGTTGCCTCAGCGCTGACCTCGTACACGATTTGGGGCAACAACAGCGCCGGCTCGTCCTCCACCACCATCTCCATCAAGGTCGAAACGACCCCCACCTCGCTCTCCTACGACACGGAAAACATGACCTTGACCAAGGGTCTTGCGATGACGACCAACACGGCGACGGTGGGCGGTGGAACACCCACGTCGTGGGAAATCAGCCCTGCTCTTCCAAGCGGTCTTTCCTTCTCCTCAACCACCGGTGACATCTCGGGCACACCGACCGTCTTGCAAACTTCAGCCGTCACCTACACCGTTTGGGCCAACAACACGGCGGGTTCGGTGAACACCTCGCTCAACATCACCATCAACGACGTCGCTCCGAATTCGGTCGTCTATTCGCCCGAAAACATGTCGTTCACCAACAATTCGGCCATCACCACCACCACGCCGACGGCGAGCGGAGGGGCGGTCACCTCGTGGGAAATCAGTCCAGCCTTGCCAAGCGGTCTTTCGTTCGGTTCCACCAACGGTAGCATTTGGGGCACACCCACCGTTGAGCAATCCTCCACCACGTACACCGTGTGGGCCAACAACTCGGGTGGTTCATCGTCAGGAACCATCAACATCACCATCGACCCAGAACCGGTTCCAACCCTTTCCTATTCTCCGAGCAATTTGAACCTGAACAACAACACGGTCAGCAGTGACCTACCGTTAGCACCGACGTTGACCGGTTCGGGTACGATCACCTCATGGGAAATCAACGCGACCCTGCCGGCCGGCCTCAACTTTGGTACCAGCAACGGAACGATTTGGGGTGTTCCGACCGTTCTCCAAACAACGGCCACAACCTATACGATTTGGGCGAACAATTCCGGTGGATCGTCCTCGTTCACCATTACACTCACCATCAACGATGAGGCTCCTGGTCCGTTCGAGTACAACCCAGAGAACAACACGCTGACCAACAACACCTACGTGCACCTTGAACCTGACTTCATCAACATCACCACGGGCAACGGCAGTTCCTGGTCGGCGCCAGCGGGCACCTTCATGCCGTGGGCCAGTTCCTGCCTTCACCACGTTGACAACGGCACGCTCTACACGGCAGCAACCAACGGCACGGGTGCTTCACCCACCTTCTATGGGTACGGCCTTGACAACGAAACCGCTTGGGTCATCAACAGTTCCATCTTTGCCCCTGGTTGTTACAAGTTCATTGGTTATGGTGGAATGACTTCGTGGCACGGAGCATTCAGCATGGCCTACGGCACGAGTTTGTATTTCGAAGCGTCAGAAGGAAATTGGGATGGGCTGTTCGGCTACGGCTTGGAGAACGGTACCGTCTGGCGTGAAAGCAGCAATGAACTCGAAATCACATCGTCGTTCACTGCTGTCGTTGACGACGTGCTCTATTTCGGAGCCTATCACAATTCGAGTGTCCAGCGTGCTTTGCACGGCCACAATCTCAGCAACGGCACCACGTGGTTGGTGTTGAACGCTTCGAACGGAAGCCCGATCCAAACGTACTGGACGTACGCCGGCGGAGGTCGTGCTCGTGTAGTCGGTGATGTGTTCTTTTATCCGACCCTCATCAACAGCAACTTCGTTTATTGGGCATACAACACCAGCAACGGAAGTGCATGGGCGATTTCATCCCAGGTTTCCTCTGGCGGAGGCCCTGTTCTTGACGGCGTGTTCTACTACTCAAGTGGGTCCTATTCCAACCTTCGTCAGTTGTATGCCTACAATGTTTCCAACGAAACATCGTGGCAGGTGCACACTCGATGGGGTCTCAACGACATCCACGAAATGGACGGTGTGCTGTACTACGGTGCACGCAGCACGACCAATTCCTACACTTCTCTCTGGGCACACAACCCAGACAACGGAACGACCTGGGAAATCGGGGGTACAAGTCAGAACAATTATTTCGGTTTCTTGGACGCTGGTGGCACGCTGTTCTATCGCGTTCACTCGGGTAACAGCAATGAAAGGGACTTGTGGGCCTATGAGCCAAGCAACACCACCGCATGGCAGGTCACGAACATTCCTCTCAACGGTGACACCTTTACCTCGCTTGGAAACACCGTGTACTTCACCTCCGAATCGACCACTATTTCGGGCGAGCATGACCTCTGGGCGTACAACACCGCCAACGAAACGACGTGGTTCGTGACCAACATCTCCACCACGAATTGGGGCTTCACCTCCAGCGGCTCGGTCCATCACCCCGAGAGTACATCGTTGGTGTTCGCTGGCGATACGCTCTACATCCGTGAAGGTGGCGGTATGCGCTCGCACCAACCAGCCTCCATCAACTACCAGACAAACACGGGTGGCAACGTCACCTCATGGGCCATTAATGCCAGCCTGCCGAGCGGCCTCTCCTTCGGTACAAACAACGGTACGATCTACGGAACGCCGACCGAATTGTGGACGCAAACGTCCTACATGGTGTGGGCGAACAACAGCGGTGGCTCAACCGTGGCCTACCTCAACATCACCGTGGTTGATGAACTCCCAACCCTTTCCTATTCACCGAGCACGCTGGTGCTGACCATCAACAACCAAAGCAGCGACTTGCCACTCAATGCGACGCTGACCGGTTCGGGTACGATCACCTCGTGGGCAATTTCACCAGCACTGCCAAGCGGCCTCTCCTTTGGAACGAGCAACGGAACGATTTGGGGAACACCGACATCATTGATGACGCTCAAGACGTTCACAATCTGGGCCAACAACAGCGGAGGTTCGTCTTCAGCTACGGTCAACATCACCGTGAACGATGAGGCTCCTGACATCTCTTACAATCCAGACTGGTTTGTCTTGACCAACAATACGGCCATGTCGCCAACCGCTACACCGACCAATTCAGGTGGTGCTATTCCATCTGGCATTATTGATTCAAATGGTTATGTTGGGGCATACACGTCCATCGCCATTGATTCAAATGGCTACAAGCATGTTTCCTACCGTGATTCCAGTGGCTTGAGGTACGCGACCGATGCATCCGGTTCTTGGGTCACCACTCCGGTTGA
>JADHNB010000045.1 GCA_016779705.1 Candidatus Poseidonia sp.
CGCCGAATCGCTAACCTTCAACCGAACACCCCGGTGAAGCGCCTGGAAATGGTCATCCTCCGCATCTACCCACGGCGACTGATCGTCTCGCCGTCCTACACCGGCTATGTTGCTGCCGCCTGCGGGCGCGATGATACAGGCCTTGTTGGGTTGGTGTTGTGGGGGGAACAAATTGAGGCGGTGACCATCGGGGACGTCGTTCGTTTGGAATCCGGTTGGTGTCGCTCAAGGGACGGTGCTCTGGTGGTCAGCACCGGTAAGCACGGACGACTGACCGTGGTGAAGTCATTTGAGCGGAAGACCGAGGACTGAGGCTCACGCAACCATAAAGAGGGGGAGGCCGTGGGGAGATTCATTGCGAGGCATCCCCATGAGTGAACGAGCCAACCGTTGCACCTCCTCCGGAGTTCCCCTAGCCGATGAAGGCTCCACGACCTTCCCTTGTCCTGGGTGTTTCAATCCCATTGGCCGAAGTCCCCGAGTGCGCAACCAAGGCGTCCTCTACAAGTGCCCTGAATGCGGTTTTGTTGGTCCTTGAGGTGAGAACATGGGTATGGTGGTCATGACCTACAAAGTGAATCCTGATTCCGAGCTTGAGGATGTTGACAGCGACGCCATCGCCGAGCAAATCATCGCTCTGCGCAACGACGACTACGACGTCCAAGCGGTTGAAACCAAACCCTTGGCCTTCGGTCTCAAATTTGTCCAAGTTCACGTGAAAATGAACGATGGAGAAGGCCTTGCAGACGCCTTTGAAGCCATGATGAGCGAAATTCATGGCGTCGGCGAAATCGAAGTTCTCTCAATGGGCCTGATTTGAGCTGGCCTTGACGACTCATCCACTCCGCTGAGCGGACGATGTTCCTTTCGATTTTCAGCGAAGGCCAGGTGACCGTCTCACATGTTCGAGAGCGGTCCTTGCATGAATTCACGCAACAAGACCGTAGCGTAACTTCCTGAGCCGAGCGTGAATCGGAAGCGGAGGCAGGCGCCTTCGGGATGCCAGCGGTCGTCATCGCTGGGCCCTTTTTCCCAACGTTCCCCCATGGTGCGTGCATCGGCAATGGGAACGGTGTCCACCGAAAATTCTTCGAAGGTGGCGACCAAGCCTCGACGCGTTCCTTTGGTGGACAACCTCGGAAGGGCCTCGACTTCCCACGAGACTTCGTCCAAACCTTCGGCGTTGATGGCGGCGAGTTCCAATTCACCAGGGATTCCTTGCGACGTGGTGTGTTCGCTGCCCGGAAGCGGGCCCGTGGTCATTAACCGGCCCATGTCACAATTCCGTGCGATCCGTGGCAGGGTTCGCTCTTCGGTGACGATGCACGAATTGACATCGAGCTGCCCCTTTTCGTCCACGCGACCAACGATATCACCGGCCACCGGAATCGCCAACGGCAAGCCCGCCTCAATTCGGCGTTGGAGGGATTTGTTGAAGACGATGGACTGCAGAGCGTGGACCGTCATCAATTGAAGGTTGGTGGGCAGTTGACAAAAGGCACCCACATGGTCGTCGGGTTTGGCCAGTAAATGTTCCATCATGCGTCGTTCAAAACCCATCCAGCGGGGAAGGGATTCCACCAGTTCTTCGCTGAAACCGTTCTCACGGATGGCTTTGCGAATGTTCGCCGCTTCTTCCTCTTCGTTGGGGCCCTCCATTGAAAGATAGGTCATCACCGCCGCTTCGAAATCTCCGGCGATGACCTCGCGGCCCACATAGGGGGTGACCGGGCGTCCGGAACCGAACCGCTGAGGGCCAATCCAATTGGGAAATCGGTTGGGGCCCAATGAGGCGGTCATCTGGCTCGAGATTCGCTCCACTTCAGCAAGGGCTTCGGCGTCGGAGAGGGGGCGGCCGGACGCATCACAGCATCCCCGAACCACGATGGTGAATCGATTGCCGCGATGGTTGCCAAACCCAATTTTTTGGTGTGTCCGGCCCAGGACTTCGATTTCAACATCGGGTAACTCGACTTCGGCGACCTTGTTCATCGGGGCATCGATGACGAACAGTTGGGATGTCACGGCCCGTTTGTCCTTGGTCCCTGCAAAGAAAATTCGATTTCGTGGAATGCGAAGTTTTGCCGCCAGTTGATTGCAAAAACGATTCGTCTCCCAATTCGTAAGCGTGATTTTGGCGACGGTGAACCGGCCACGATTGTCCAGATGGACGGGAGTTGCGATTTCTTCAACTCGGAAATCGGTCACTCGCGCTTTGATTAAGCCACCAATGCCGTTCGATTTCGTCGCATAGCCCACTAAGCCGATGGCTTCGGCCAGAGCGTCGGTCATGTTCTCGACCCACTCAGAGGCTTGCGTTTTCAAACTCCGAGGCCACACCGCTGATGATATCGTTCAGGACCTTGTCAACACCTGCTTTCGAGGTGGTACGAATGTAGAATTCAGGGTCGTCGAGTTCAGGATGACCCGGGAAGTAGTTGGCATAGTCCACGTCTTTGTGACCGTTCAGTCGCTCTCGCAACACTTGAAGAGCGGTGTGGCTCTCCCCGGTAATGCGAAGTCGAAGCTCGTTTTTTTCCTTCTTCAGAACCGTCACAGACATGATGACCGACCCAGCGACCCGCCGTCTTGTTTTGAACCTTCGCCTCGGTTTTGCCCTGAGGTTCATTGAGGCCGAAGCGAGGGTGACCCTCCCAGAATCACCTCTTTCTTTTTATGCTCCGTGCGCAGGGGGAAACCATGGATACGGCGGGCCTTGAGGAACGCCTTGCCAAACTCGCTCCGTCCTTTCAACGCGCTTCGCCGTTGATCGTGGGTGTCTTCACCGTGGTGACGATCCTTTTGGCCAGCAACCTCTATCTCTCACCCCCCACCTTTCAGACCGACCTGAACGAGTTCTCTCCCGAAACCGAAGCGTCGCTGGCCCACGACCGAATTCACGAACATTTCCCCAACGAAATGCGACCGTTGTTCGTTCACGTGACGGCCGACGACGGCTCGAACGTGTTGGCGCTCGAGGCCCTCAAAACGATGAGCGATGACCTTGCCCATTTCCAGAACGAATCCGAAAAGCGGCAAGCGTTCGTCACCGTCTGGACGACGGCCCCGGGCATTCTCCAACTCGCCCTCGACGAGGAGGCCGATGGGCGTTCCTTGGCCTCGTTGAACGATTGGCCCGAGGTGCTTTCGTTGGTTTTTGACGATAACGAGACGTGCGGCTTAACGGCGGACGATCAGTTGTTGTCGGCAGCGACCTATGCTTCAGCGGCTTTGCTTCACAAAGACCTGGACTACGACCCGGTTTGTGACTATCTGGACGACGGCAGCGGCACCGGTATTCCGTCAGCCTCCTCGACCCTGTGGGTGTTGGAGGTGGACCCTGACCTCGAAGACTCGGTTCGTCGAGCGCTTCAACATCAACTTCGCGGGGTTTTTGACGAACGTTCGGAGGCCTCCACCTTGCAATACGAGGTCATTTCCAACGATTTGTTGGCGCACGACATCGACGAGGGGACGTTTGACAACCTCCTGATTCTGGTTGGCTTGGCTTTTCTGGTCGTGGTCATCATGCTGAGCGTTTCGTTCCGTTCGGTGAATCAAGTGGTCTTCCCGCTGATTGGCCTTACAAGCGCCTTGATTTGGACCTACGGCATTCTCAACCTTTCGGGAGCCGTCTTTACAGCACTTGAAGCCACGGTGGCCCCCCTTGTCCTCGGCCTGGGCATCGATTACGCCATTCACCTTCAGCGGTCTCAGCGAAGCGCTTCGGATGAGTACCCCGACGTGGCCGAATCTTGGCTGCGTTCAGTCGGTCATCTCTCGGTGCCGTTAACGCTGGCGGTCGTGACCACCGTGGCGGCGTTCTTGGCCAACATCATCTCCCCACTGCCCCCACTGGCAACCTTGGGATACGCCCTCTCGTTGGGCGTTGTTTCGGCGTTCGTCTCTTCCACCGTGTTTGTGGGCGCCCTCCACGTGATGTTCAAGAAGGATGACAATGAGCGGGAGGGCCCTCCGGTGCTCAACCTGCCTCAACTCTCTGAACGCATCATGCGGGTGCAACAGAAACAGCAAGTGGGCGTCCTGCTGGTGACCATCCTCATCTCGGGTTTGGCCGTTTACGGAGCCGCTTCCTTGGAAACCGACTTTGATTTGGCTGATTTTGTGAACGAAGATTTGCCCATCATGACCGTTCGCGATGAGTTGTCTTCAAGTTACGAAAGCGCTGGTTGGAAGGTGGTCTATGTCTTGATGGAACCGGCAGAAGGCCAAGTCTTCATTCCCGGTGACCACGTGTTGCTAACGGAGTTGAATTACTTCCACTCGGACCTCGAGTCCAACAACGATGTGGTCGGGGTGCCAACCCCTTCCTATGAGGGGCCGTTGCCCGTGATTCGTGACGCCATCCTCCGAAACGAGTCGCTCGGTGAACAATTCAACCTCGAGGTGGACCGAGGCGAGGTGTTGCGCATCGACCGAGACGAAGACTTGGACCTCGGGGCCTTCTTCACCGCCCTTTCAGGCAACACGACCGTCGCCGACCCGCTGACAGGTGAAACATGGCAGCAACGGGTAGAGCAAGTCGTTCATCTCAATGGAGACAACATCGTCAACCTGCGTCATGAAATTCGAGTTGAGGCGAGCACGTCCGTGGAGTCAAGCCGTGTCGTTGACAACTTCATTGAAATTCTTGGGGCTACCGACGATTCGGGGACGCTCAAATACCAACTCAAAGATCATGCGCAGTTGCACGTCACCGGTGATTTGGTCATGTTGGAAACGGTGCTTGATGGCTTGAGCCTGACTCAAATCGAAAGCACCCTCATCTCCCTTGTGGTCTCCTTCCTCGTGCTCTTCATCTTGACCCGTCGCGTGATGCCGGCCGTGACCGTTCTGTTCCCGGTTGGCGTGGCTTCCTTGTGGGTGGTCGGTTCCATGGCCCTGCTGGGACTCAAATGGAACGTGTTAACGGTGATGGTCACGGCCTTGACCTTGGGCATCGGCATTGATTATTCGATTCACATGTGGCGACGATTCGAGGTTGAAATGGCTAAACGAGGAGACCATTGGGAGGCCCTTCATGCTGCCTTGGACACGACCGGCGTGGCGCTCATCATGAGCGCTCTCACCACCATGGCCGGTTTCGCCGTGCTGTTGTTTTCGCCCATGCCCATCATTCAAGACTTCGGCTTGATTACGGCCGTCACGGTGCTCTTTTCACTGGTCTTGGCGCTCATGTTGCTCCCCGTTTTGGTCGAACTCGCCGCTCGTGGCCAGGAAACCGAAACCCCCGAGTGATCACACAACGGCGAGTGCGTCGACGATTTCGTCCATCGGCAATCCCTGTTCGCGGGCCACGAGGGCGTACGCCAGCCACGGCGTGATCAGGTCAAACGCTGCCTGCTTTCGCTGGGCTCTACGGTGCAATTCTTCCACCGCAAGGCCGCTTTGCCGAGCGACAAATCGGACGACGCGCTGGGTCAATTTGGCTCGTGGGTCCCCTCCGGTCTCAACCGCCTCGTCCATAGGAACAGCGATGCTGACGCCAGGGGCCGGACCTCGCGCTCTTCCCTCGCCCCGCTGAACGTTGGGTTGGGGTGCAACGGCTTGGTTGGCCGGGACGGGTGAAAGCAAGCGGCTTGGGCGTGGGAACCAGCCAAAAGGAACCGTGACTTCACCCAACGAAACGCTCGGTGATAACAGGCCGTTGGCTTCGTGAAGCCATCCCGCTGCGACGAGGGCTTTGACGGCCTTTTCGGCTTCGTGGGGAGCAACCCATTCCATGTCAAACGACAAGGTGCGCTCGAGGTCATGGGGTGAGAGCGACTCAAGGCCTCGGTAAACGATGGTAAGAACACGGCGTACATCTTCAGCCGCTTCATCCATGACCGTGAGGATGGATGGGGCCTACATCAAGGTAGGCATCACGGTTCATCGGGAAGTCGCGTGAACGATTTGTCTTCATTGAGCTGCCAACGTCCGCATGTCTCACCCACGTAGAACGTCCCTTCCGCCGTGTACTCGTATTCTCCCCCACCCGGAAGTTGGGTGTAATCCACCGCGTGTGTTGACGGGGTGGAAGGTTCGGCGGGGGCACCAAGGGCATCGAGGTATTTGGCAGCCATCGCTTGGGGCGATTCATCAACGACCGGTCCAGTGGTCTTCGGAGGACCTCGTGGAGGCGAATTCGGGGGGGATTTTGCCGGGCTTGACGAGGTGGTCGAAGCGATTTTTCCTCCTGGGGGTCCGCGTTTTTTCGGAGGTTCAGCCACCGGGGCTCGCGTGGCTTCACCGGTCTCCACGAGGGCGTTTTTGATGGCTTCCTGGTCCACGCTCAATGCCGACCTTCGCTTCAACAACGCAGCGGCCAACAGCGCGAGGACGCCACCGCTCGAGGCCAGCACCACCCAACTCAAACCTCCAGCATTGGTCGTGAACGTGGCGGTGAAAGCGTTGTTGGTTTCGTCAATTTCCCAAATCTGCTGCTCAAGGTCAACCGTGATTTGGAGCGTCCATTCACCTTCGGGGGCCGTGAACGACCGGCGAACGGATTTCGCCGTGTTCTCGTCCATGGCACTGAAAATGGAGCGGCCCACAAGGGTCCGTTCGTCTCCTTGAAGGATCTCGATGCTTGCGTTAAACGGCGTATCAAGCGACTCTCCGCCGTTCACGACAAAGAACGAGAGCGTGACCTTCTCTCCCGCCTTGACGTCTTGGGTATACTCCACGTTTTCCAAGGCCAAATCGGGGCCGATGTTGTTGAGCGGGGCCTCCAGCCATGGGTTGAGTTCCGAGTTTCCAGTATCGGAGACGAGGGCAAAGCCGGCGTCGTCCCTCCCTTCGGCCCAGCAAGCCAGGGTGGCTTGCGACGAAAGGGTTGACGGGTCACCCAGTTGGCTAAAGTCATAGGTGAAACTAAACATCGTGTTGCCGTTAAACACGGTCGTTGCGTTGCGAACCAAGGTGATGGGTTCCCAGTTCACCGCGAGGGAGCGGATTTGGCAAGTGAGCGTCAGCGGTGAGGACCACGTTTGCTCTTCGTCGATGTTCACGCCAACCTGGACGTTGTCCAAGTGGTAGCGAGAAATGGTATCCGAAATCGATGAGGGCAAGAGAGCCGGTGGAAGATGGTCCAGTCCGAAGGACGTGACGTCGTAACTCGCCAGAATTTCGGTTTGAAGCGGATCCCATAGGGTGATGGCCAAATCATGCACGAGGCCTGACGTCTCCGGTGTGGGGATGGATGCCGAAAGTTGTCCGTTCACGATGGTGACGGGGAAGCCACCTCTCCAGTCATCGGATTGAATTGAGCCGTCCCATCGCAATCTCAATTCGCCGTTGTACGGCGTGCCGCTGGTGAGGTGGAGGACAGTGGCCGAGAGGTTGAGGTGGTCGCCGGCCATCACCACGCTTGCCTGATTGATGCTCTGTTGAACGACGCCGTCTTCGTCTTCGAGGCTGGTGATGTCAATCGTCATGGAGCGCTCAAGGACCCACGCCTCGCTGAAGTCGTAGTGTTGGGTGCCGTCACGGTCCTTCACGAAGACATCGATTTCTCCGGTGATCAGGCCTGAGGAGGTCAAGCTCCATTGGACGTCGGCAGTGATGTCCAACGAAAGTTGTCCGTTGCTGGTGTCGACTTGACAGCCGATGGGCAAGACTTGAAGCCGTTCATCGAGGGAGGCGCAGGTGTTGTCCACCAAGGTGTATTTGATGCCCAAGTTGTCGTCGTTGCCCAATTCCAACCGAACTTCCTGGACATCGCTCAGCCCGTTGGGGTCTTCGATGACCATCGACCATCCCACCTCTTGGGAGGGCTCAAACCGCATGGTGTTGTCGTTGAGGAGGTTCTTGGTGGGTTCAAAGAGCACCAACTGGCTTTTGCTCGGTGTACGCGACTCCCAACGAGCGTGGCCAGTTTCGGGGCTGGCCGTTGGAACTCCAAAACCGGCAATGTCGGTCCCTTCAAGCAACACGCGCGTCCATTCGTGGTCATCGTTCGCCGTGTCGTTGACCGTGACGTTGACCAACCAGGTGTTTTCGCTGGCATGGACCGTAAAGGGGATGGGGGTATATTCCTGACGTTGAGCGATGCCGTCCAAGGCTTGCCCGTTGGTGCCGTCGTTGACGCCTTCAAACCAAACGTGAGCAGACAAGGTTTCGCTGGTGAACCCTCCCACATCGTGGAACACGAACGAGGCCGTTTGCTCGGTGTCTTCGTTGATGTAGGCACCCAGTGGGGGCGATACCGATTGGAGAACGGGTCCGTTTGAATTCACCCGCATCAAATGCGGTTCGGTTGAAAAAACGAGTTCCCAATCTTCGGCGGTTCGGGCTTCAAACCAAAGCCGTGCATCCCCTGAGACGGCTTCGGGAAGGTTGAGCAAGGCGTGGTAAACTTGGCCGGAGGGGAGGTCAAACCAAGCCGAGGTCTCGTTTGACCAAATCCGTGTTCCGAACGCGTCAACGTCGTACGTTTCCAAGTCAAGGTGCAACCTCGCCTGGAGTTGTCCTCCCAACAAGCGCAACCCGCTGTTGGTAAAATAGTGGTCAAGCGTCACGTTCAATTCAGCGTTGCCGGGAAGCACCTCCTGGTTTTCAACGGTCAGGTCGCCCACGCTGGAGGCATCAGCGGTGACGTTGATGATGGACACCGTGACGTTACGGTCGATGGCAATCACATCGGGATGGAGATAAGTCACGTTTCGTTGGGCATGCGTGGTCGTTTTCGCTCTCAAAAAGCCCGAGGGCATCGTTCCTGAGAGGGAAAAGCTCCAGTCGACGGTTTGGCCATCCGCCGTCATGGCACCAACCGTGGCTGATGGCTGACCGAAGAGTAATCCGTCGTCATCGACCACGGTGAGGCTGGAGGTGGTGGTGTTCCAAATCAATTGCATCCAACTCGCTGAACTGGAAAGGGTACCGAAGGCATCGCTCGGGTGAAGTTGCAGCGTGTAAGTCCCCTCCTGCGTCGGTCCGTGGTGCTGGGTGGTGACGGTGATGGCACTCGAGGTGGGTTGCATGGACGCCGGTAGCGACGAGACAAAGGCGGCCGTGTCGGCCCCAACGGTGATGTTCACCAGCGTGGGGGTGATCCAATTCATCACCTCGTCGGTTGAGTATTTTACGCGGTATTGGATGTACGGGGCATCTTCGATGGCGGCGGTCAGTGAGGCGTTGCCGGCGGAGAGGTAGGTGTTGACCGGGACGCTTGTCGGTTTCCACGAGGTGGTGGCCAAGGCCTGCGGGCTCTGAGCGGTTCGGTATTGCAAGCCGATGGAGGAGCCCGTTGGTTCAACGGTTGAAAACGAAAGCCAAAGGAAACTGGCGGCCCCATCGGAATGGGTTCGCAGGTCCTTGATGGGCGAGGTCAACATGCCCGTCTGTTGTGCGGGATTCACGTGGTATTCGGTTTCAGCAAGGTACTGGATGCTCCACGTGTTGAACCTTGACCAACTGGCGTCGCCCCCTGCATAGACCAGCGTGTTGTTCGCTCGTGTCAGCGTTGAATCCCACAGGCCAACTTGGAGGGTGGCATACGTGGTCCAGCGGTTCGTGAACGGGTCGTAACCGTAGGTTTTGTCGTTGCCCGTGCCTTGCCACCCCGTGAGTTCATAGCCACCGTGAATGATGATTTCGTCATTGAAAACGTCAGCGGCATACGCCGAGAGGGCGTGCGTGGCGTTGGGCAGTTGCGACCATGTGTTGGTGATGGGGTCGTACGCTTCGGTGAGGTTGCTTTCACCCTCCACCGTCGTATTGAGGACGGGGTCAAAATAGGTGGTGACGCCTCCGTAAGCGATGAGTTTTCCTTTGAAGGCGACCAATTCAAACGAGTGTCGTCGGTTGTTCATGCTGCTGAGTTGGGACCAAACGTCGTTGACGGGGTCATAACGCATCAGGCGGTCGTTTGAATCCGAGCGGTCGTGAGCCGAGACGCCGCCCGCGACGTACACCATACCGTTGAGGGAGGTCACCCCGGCGAGGCCGACCGAACGGTTTCCGGGCATCGACGTTCCATAGCTCCAGTTGCCTGCGCTCGCATCGTACACCTGCACGACACCCGTGGCCTGCTGGGAGGGGGAGGCGAACGGGTAGTGGTCCCCAATGGCATAGATTTTCTGACCCACCACGGCACAGCCATGGTATTGTTGCTCCTGCTTCATCTCCTCGGGGGACGGTTCCCAAGAGTTGTTGGTGACATCAAAGACATCAACGGTTTTCGTCATTGCCTCGTCACCCGTCTGTGTGGGATTGACATCGATTCGCCCTCCGATCAGGAACACCTGGTCCGTGGCCGGAAGGTAAGCGGAGCATGCTCCGGTGCGAAGGGTCGTCAGCCCGTTACCCGTGGTGGCCGTCCACGACACGGTTGGACGGTTGAGCGTGGTGAGCCCCGTGGCCGTTTGGTAGGTCAAGTTGGAAAGCGTAAAACCGCCTTGAGAGGTGAAGTTTGTTTCCGTCATGACCGTTTGAAACGAGGGTTGTTCGGTCAACCTCGCTTCGGCGGGCGGGCCGTTGGTGACCAGCGACAACCATCCGGTTACGCACATCATAAGCACAACAGCGAAGGTCGTCCACGGGATGGGTGGCCTTGCTCCCATGGACTTGGCAGGTTGGTGAAGGTTGTATAGCCTTCTGCTTTGCAACAAGGGGCGGTGGTTGAGGTCAACGGGCCTTGGTCACGCTTCCTTGCGTGCTCGTTCGACCGTCTGCCATGCACCGCCGTTGTGGGCGTTCAGGCCCGCTTGCCGTAACACCTTCGCCGCTTTATTGGACCGCATGCCGCTGGCACAACAGGTGATGATGGGCATCTTTTGTTTCTTGAGGGAGGCCACCTTGGACGTGAGCGAGGAAAGCGGAATGTTACGCGATCCCTTGACGTGACCGCTCCGATATTCTTGCGGCGTGCGAACGTCCACGACCAAGGCTCCGTCAGCCAACAACTCGGCCAAGGACGGGCCTTTGGGGGCAAAGAATCGCTTGAGGAGATTCAGCATGGCATCACTCAACCGTAAACGACGGGGTTGCCTGCATTCTTCCAGCCCGTGATGCCGGACTCCAATTCAATGATGTTGGTGAAACCCATGTCTTGCAGGGTTTGGGCCGCTTGTTGCGACCGATTGCCGCTGCGGCAATACAGGAGCAGAGGAGTGTCTTTGTCCTCGGGGAGTTCGCTTTCCCGAGACTCAAGTTCAGTGTGGGGAATGAGGGTGGCGTTTTCCAAATGGCCGTCTTGTTCCCACTCAGTATCGGTCCTTACATCGAGAAGAAACCCGTTTTCTTCGTTGGCCAACGCCTCTTCAAACCCTTCAACATCAACGCGTTCCCAGGATGCCCCTCCCGACAGGCATCCGGAAAGCAAGAGAAACACGGCGAAAGGAAGGATTTTGTTCATGGTCCAAGCCCACTTGCCGTGGTTTTTGTAGGTTCGCCTTTTCTTCCCCCCGTTTAAACCACCCATTCCCGCGGCTCCGTTGCTTTGGGCTGCCAATACTCTTTTCCAACGAAATCATTGCACTGACCGGATGTCGACGGTGAATTATTTATCATAATTGTATAAATGATTATATATTGCCTCAAGACTCCGAAGGCTAGGAGATGTAAATATGAACAACAAGTTCCTAACTCTAGTAATGGCCCTATGCTTCGTCTCGGCAGCCCTCGCGGGTTGTACGAGCAACGACGCAGACGATGATACGACCGATGACACCGTGACCACCACCACGGTCAAGATTGGGTTCTTGAACCCCTTGACCGGGCCCTTGGCCCAGGATGCTGCTGGATTCACTTACGGTGCTACGGAAGCCATCACCGACCTGAACGCAATGCAGTCGGACGTCACGTTCGAACTCGTTGAAGCCGACTCCGGATGCGACGGTACGGCTGGCGCAGCAGCTGCCCAAACGGTCCTTGACGCCAACGTCGTCGCCGTTGCCGGTGCGGCTTGCTCCGGCGCTTCCATGGCTGCCAACGCCGTCCTTTCGGCCGCTGGCGTCCCCATGATCTCCTACGCTTCCACCAACCCTGGTTTGAGCGACGCAACGGCCTACCCCAACTTCTACCGCGTGGTGCCCAGCGACGCCATCCAAGGCCCAGCCGCTGCCTCCATGATGGCCAGCGGCTGGGCCTTGGATGGCGTC
>JADHNB010000046.1 GCA_016779705.1 Candidatus Poseidonia sp.
TTGCTCATCGGCATGTGCATCATGGCCCTGTTTACGCCTGACTTTGACCCCTCAGTGCCCATTGACGGGGCCTTCTCCACGGACATGTGGACGCTGGCTGAAACCGCCGCCTTTGTGTTCGTTGCCTACGCAGGCGTCACGAAGGTGGCCGCCATTGGGGACGAAGTCAAGAATCCCGAAAAGAACCTCCCGTTGGGTATGTTGCTCTCTTTGGCCATCGCCACCGTCGTCTATTCGATGCTGGCCTTCATGATGATGGCGACGATTCCAGGCGAATGGTGGATGGTTGACGGAAAGGTGGTTGAGAACCCCATCTCGGTGTTTGCTCAGCAACTTGCGGGGAGTGAATTTGGTGTGTTGGTCGCCATCATCTCCGTTTTGACGATGATTTCCATGGCTCTTGCGGGAATCTTGGCCTCTTCCCGGTTTCTGTTCGCGATGTCCAGGGACAACCTCTTGCCCCAGCCGCTTGAAGAGGTCAACGCCCGGTTTGAAACGCCTCACCTCCCGATCATCATCACGGGACTAGCGATGGGATTGGCCATCATCTTCGTCCCGCTGAAGGACGTGGTCAAACTGGCCTCAGGCTTCAAGATCATGATTTTCATGCTCATCAATTCCTGCGTCATCGTGCTCCGCCAAACCAGTGAGGAGCATGACTGGCATCCTGCGTACAAGGGTCCGCTCTACCCGTATCTCAATCTCTGGGGGATCGTTGCAGGAGCCTTCCTCATCTCGTTAATGGGTTCCAAGGCCTTCATCGGAGGAGGCGTGGCGGTGGTCGCCGGTGTGTGCACCTACTTCCTTTACGGGAGGAAACACTACATCGCTCAACACACCCCCTTCCAGACGTTCCGTCAGCAATTTGCCGAGGCCAACACGGTTGAGCATGACCGTCGTGTAGCCGCCTTCCACGCCGCCGATTTTGGAAAGAAAAATCACTTGACCCTCAAGGAATTCCAGAACGCCCTCAAAGCCCTCGGCTTCTCCTTCACCCAAGACGAGAGCCGTGCGATCTTCCACCATGCTGACCAAAACGAGGACGGTGTCATTGACATCGATGAGTTCTTTGCCAACTACGAGCGACACGCCGAGGCGGAGTGAGTTCACTCGTGCCGAATCCATTCACCGGATTCGGTGACCTCCCAGTATTGCAGTTCTTGAGACACGTCAACGTACCATCCGGTTTGACCCTGAACGGTTGAGGGGGTTGCTTGCATCACGCCCACCTTCCCTGCTTCTTCAGCCAAGGCTTTCATCGAGGCTTCGGTTAACCCGTGGCGCTCGGGAGCGGGGGTGTCATCCACCGGACCTGTGGGCACCGTATCGGGGTCATCATCATCGTCTTCATCCTCATCGAAAACATCGTCCACCCACGCTTCCTTTTCAACTTCAGCCGCCTTACGGGAGAGCACCACAAGCACGGCCAATAAGAGTCCGAGAAGCAGGGCCGCCATGGTCATGGCCGTGTTGGTCGAGCCGACAGCCCCTCCCAGAAGCACTTCGTCCACATCGAAGAAGGTCTGGGCGAGCAAACCGTTCCAACGGATGGTGCAGGAGCGATCGGTGCCGCCGTTGGAGACGTCCACCTCCCACGTTCCGTTCGTGACGAACCGGACCTCACCCGCCGTACACGTGACGCTGGTGTTGGCTTTGGGAATCGAGAGGGTGTTTCCGTACACATCGGTACCAAAGGCATTGAGCAGCACCACATCGCCTTCGGCAATGACCTCTCGGTTCATGGTGGATTGAATTCGCACGGGCGTCCCCGGTTCAACCACGAGGGAAACGGCGTGCTCGGCTCCCGATTCAAGGAGCACCAGCGTGTAGTCCCCCACCACTTTCCCAGTGAACTGCCAGTACCCAAGACCGGTGGGTGAGGCTTCCAAGACCCCAAACGAGGTGTTGAGGGTCGTCACGACATCGGTGGACTCGGCGATGTTCCCGTTGATGTCCACCACTTGGATGAACAGGTCGTGAGGCTTTCCAGCCTGGACCACCAAGACCTCCTCAACATCGGTCTGCAAGGCATGGGCTTGCCCGGCCACCACGGTGAGGCGAACGGTCGCGAACACGCCGTCGGCGTTGACCCGTAGTTCATGCCCACCCACGGACGTGGCCACCCATGTTCCGTCGTTCAAGAGCATCTCGAGCGTGATGTCGGCGCCGTCAAGCGTCCAATTCAAAGCGACCTGGTCCAATTCGTTACCGTGGGCGTCGTAAAACCTCGGGTTGAGGTCGATGTCGCCGTCGGCCGGAACGAGCGACCCTTCGCCATCCAGCGTGATGAAGGCGAGGCGACCGGGACGTACATCGAAGGCGCCGTCGGTGACAAACATCGCCCCCGTGGTGGTGTCAAACCAGTGACCGTCAAAACGCCAAGATCGGACCGTCGTCGCTTGTACAAGGGTGTAAGAAGCGGTCGCTGTGGTGGCGGCTTCATCGCCCATCGACAACGAGATGTTGCCGTCAACGACCCATCGGTTGCCCTTGACGTCTTCCGCCTGCAACTCCAAGACAACGGTATCACCAGCGGAGGGGTGAGGGGGCGTGACCTTCAGTCGAACATCGATGGCCCGTCCGTGAACGACATTGACCTCCAACGAAGACGCCACCGTACCGTCCGTTCCGGAAATCGTCACGGCCCCAACCGAGGACGGATTCCAATAAACACGATTCTCATCGTCGACCGATAAACCGCCCGACGTGGCCGAAATGGCCCCGATGGAAGGAGAGACGAAGCCGATGTAACCGTTGCTGTCTCGTCGTTCAAACACCAGTTCGTAAGAATCGCCAGCGAGGAAGGCCTCGGGTTGTTCGGCAAACATCAACTCCGAAGCGACGGCATCACCGGGGATGACGGCGAGCGTCGTGCTGCCGGTGATGTTGCCTGCCGTGGCCGAAATGATCCACGACCCTGTTCGGATGGCGTGATATTCCCCCAGAGCATTGAACGAGCCGTTTTCAGCGTACCATGCAATCGGCCCGGCTTCGCTGACGGGCATCTCGTACCCGTTGATGTCAACCAAACGCGGTTGAATGAGGGACCATGTCCCTGCTCGGACCTGCAAGTGGTCATCAAACACAAAGGCATGAGGCTGGCCAGCACGCACGGTGATGAACTCGTCGGCTTGCAGTTGATTGTAGCGAACCCGCACCTCAAATTCACCCGTTTCTTCCGGCGTCCATGAAGGGTTGCCGTGGCCGATGTAGTCTCCGTTGATGTCCCACACGAGGCCGTGTGAAGCGGAGAAGCGATTGCCGCGGCCATCCAACAGGTCCGCTTCAAGCGTCCCTGCTTCGAGAACACCAAACGAGAGCCGAGTGATTTCAATGTCCGTGGCCACACCCGGCGTGACGGTGACGTTGTAACTCGCCGTCAAGCCGTTGTGCTCGGCTTGTATTTCCACCAAACCCGCAGTCCAAGGAAAAAACAAACCGTCGGACGAAATGCTCCCGTTGCTCGCCGACCAAGTGACCTCACCGGCCACCACGTTGTTGACCGCGTCGTAAATCACCGCTTCAAACGTCGCGACTTCATCGGCACTGATGGACACCGGCGGGTTTTCAATTTCCACACGGTCAGGGGTTCCCGAACGAAGCACCACGGGCGCGGATTCACCGAGCAGCGTGGGGGCAACAGGCAAGGCGCTGAACACCATCAAGAGCACAAACCCCAATGCGAGCTTTGCTCGTGCCACATGCTCACCTCGGTTCACTCGTTGTATTCGTGCCATTCTTCTTCGCCAGCGTTTCGATACCACCACGTGCCGTCTTCGTCTTCCCACCATTCCGTTCCATCTTCGTCAACGGTGGTTTCCGGTGCCTCCGCTTCGGCAGCAGCTTCCGGTTCTGGCGCTGCTTCGTCGGCGGGCGGGCCGCTGGGGCCGGGAGCTGGACCCGATGGACCGGGGGCTGGACCCGACGGACCGGGGGCTGGACCCGACGAACCGGGAGCTGGGCCGCTTGGACCCGACGGGCGCTCCTCATCCTCGTCGTCGTCATCGTCCCAATCGTCAGCGCCACTGGAGCGCATGAACATCACGAGCAAGACCAGCAAGACCACGCCCACCAGCGCCAACAAGGCAGCGCCAACGTAGTAGAGAGTTCCACCGGCCTCAAAGAAGCCCTGTAAGTTCCCAACAACGGTGATTTCTTCGTTCACTCGCACCGCTCCAACGCTGACGGTGATGGTTTGGGGGCCGTCATCCAGCGTCGTCACGGTCCATTCGCTTGAAGCGATCATGGACGCCGTTGCCCGACCTGTAGCATCGACCTTGATGCTACCGGGCACATCGATTTCGTTGTCAAAGGCGTCGAAGGCACGGATGGTGATATCGAGGCTCTCCAGTTGTTCGAGCGTTGTTTTGCTCAGGTTGACCTCAAGACGAGCCACGATGTTCTGGGCCGACACCGTGAGTTCGAGGGTCGAACTGGCACCTCCAGCTTCGTACACCAAGGTGTGCGTTCCCGCGACTTCAGCGCGATAGGCATACTTGCCGTCGGAGGTGGTGATGATGCTCAAGGTGGGTACGGGGGCTCCGTCCTCGGTCCAGACCACGTTTTGATCGAACTGGTTGCCGTCGGCGTCGGTCCCCGTCACTTGAATGTCGACGTTGTCCCCAGCGGTGGGGTTCGTCAACGATGCATCGGCGGAAACCTTCACCGCAACCCCGTGCAAGACCTTGATGCTGATGCTGTCCGAGATGTTGAAGCCCGTTCCGCTGATGCTGTACGCCTGAATGGTGTATTCACCCACGTCGGTGGCCTCCCAACGCATGTCGTTGAGCAACAACTCGGTGGTGATGTCCGTGACATCACCGCTGGCCACATCGACGATGAGCCAGGACAGCGTACCGGCATCGATCCGGTTGTTGTCGGCATCGTAGAGTTCGGAGGTGAAATCGACGGCGTAATCCGAGGTCATTTCAATCACGGCCCCGGTCGTTGCACTGGGGTTGTTGGCCGTCCCGCGGATGCTCACCGTGTGGAGGAAGCCATGGTCGACCGTCATGTTGATCGCCACGGAATGAACGGTGGTACCGTCGTCGTACGAAGCGGTCAAGGAGTAGGCGTCATCGCTCGCGAAGTAAGGCGTGAACGTGGTAGCGTCGCCCTCCAGATTCTCAAGGAAATTGGAAGAATCACCCATGGTGGGGTGAGTGAGGGTCCAAGTGGCGATGATGGCCCACTGGTTGCCTTTGCTGTCAACGGCGAAGACCTCCGCTTCGAGGGTCTCATCGGCGGTCAAGTCGAAGTGCTGCCACGTCATGATTTCATCGTCCACCTCAATGCGCAGCGTTTGAATCGCACCACGGTCCACCGTGATGGTGACGGAAGCCAGCGTGGTTTCGTAACGCGCTTCGAGCACCTTGGCCCCTTGGCCAACAGGGTCCCAAATGGCGGGAGCGCCCGGTGTCAATTGGCCATCAGCAATCTTGGTCCAATTATCGCTTGGCAAGACCACGGCGAGGCGGTTTCCACGCACATCGACCCGAGTGGTGTTGATGTAGACACGGTCATCGGCCGTGACGGCCGTCGAGGAAACATCCAGTTCAAGATGGTCGATCTGGCCATGGCCGACGGTGATTTGCATGGTGGCAGCCACGCCCGAGACCGAAGTGACGTTGAGCCACCATACGCCGACATGGTCGGGGAAGTATTGGGCGTTAATTTCCGAATAGTTGCCGTTGGTCGTGCTCCAGGTCAAATCGCCTGCGTCCTCCACGTCAAGCGAATTTCCGAATTGGTCGTACAGTTCAAGGGTGATGTCGCACCAAACACCGGCTGGCACCGTGCCTTCGCAACCGCTCATCGTGAACGTGTCGGGGGCACCGGCGGTGACCGTCACGCTCACATCAACAAACTCGCCAGAAGCGGTGTGTTGGACACGTATCACGTGGGTGCCCACGGCGTAAGGCTCGAACACGTGCGGCATGACCGCACTCATCGACCCGTTGGTGGGTGAGTAGGTGATGGCTTCACCCGAAACGGGGTTTCCGTGTGTGTCGACCATGGAGGCGGTGATGGCAAGGGTGTCGTCGGCGGTGATGGTGGCCGACAACGGCGTGACCAACAGCTCGGTCGGCGCCCCAGCGGTCACGGTCACGGTTTGTGTACCGCACACCAAGCCAAAGCAAGCCGAAACGGTGTGGACACCGGCGGTGCTTGGCGTGTACAGACCGTTGGAGCCGATGCTGCCGGCCGAGGCGTACCACTCAACGGGTGGGCTCTGAACCATCGATTGATGATCGTAGGCCACCGAGTTGAAGTTGACCGTGGTGTCAGCGTCCGTCGTGACGGTGCCCGTTGGCGAAATGTTGAGCGTGGTGATGTTGGTGGTGTTGAACAAAATCTGCGGCCGGTAGGCCAGCACGTTGGCATCACTGCTGTAGAACGAAGCGTGAGCAAAGCCGGTGTTGGCCGTGGCGATGATGACCCACGATTGCGTGCTGGTGATGGTCATGCCCACCGTGCTAAGGTCGAACCACAGCCAGCCCGTGGTGTCGACGTTCGCCACCGTGGTGGACACGGCCGGACCGTAATCGACGCCTGCTTGCATACCGGGCGCGCCCCACGCTACGCCCCCCGTGGTCCCGTTCCAGGTGGCCGAGGTTTGTGACCAAGCGCCCAACAACGGATGGACGGTGAACGACACCGAGGTGGCTCCTTGTGCTGAGGTCCAATCCTCAACGTAAAGACCGAGCGCAGCCGAGTGAACACGTTGGTACTGAGGGAACGGAACTTGGGAGGCGTCCAAGCCCACCGTGATTCGACACTCGTCGGCGTACAACGTCCCACAGTAGGTACCGGTGGCCATCGTACCGTCACTCACGAAATTCGTGTCCGGGTACTCGGAGACCAGCGCCGTGTCCTGGATGTTGGTGTGACCAAAGGCTGGAATTTCGTTTCCGGTTTGCATCGTGTAAGTGAAGGTGTAGTCGTTGTTGTTCACGTGGTTGGGTGAACCCAAGGCAAAACTCCACCGCGCCGAAGAGGGGCCGGGGATGGTCTGGTTGACGCCTTGAACCCACCACGTGAACATTTGTCCGGCAGAAAGGTTGTCACTGAAGCGGAAGGTGTTGTTGGTGATCTCCGAGTCTTCCCAAGACCGGTACTTGTATTCGCCCGTCTCGTTCGCGATGGTGACGATGTAACCGGTGGCACCGCTGACGGGAGACCAACTCAAGACCGGCTGCGTGGCTGAACTGAGCAGCCCGCCGTCTTCGTCGTAGAGCACTTGGCCGTCGTTGGGGGAAGTGAGAACGGGTTGAGCCGGGGGCACGATGCCGTTCACGTTGTCGACATAATCGAAGACGAGGTGCGGATGGAAGGTGCTGTTGCTGAAGTCCGACGAGTAGAACGAATGCGAGGAACCGGTTGTGCCGATTTGCTTGAGCATGAACGTCATCGTCGTGTTCCCGTTGGCGAGGTTGGATTGGGCGAGGCTGGTCAGGTCCCATTCCTTCCAGCCCACGGGGGAGGAAAGCGTGAGGGTTGACCGCGTGATCTCGGTGGTCGAACAGGTGGGGGCGTTCGCCCAAACCACCGTTGATTCGGTGAAACCGCTGCACGGGTACACGCCGATGGTGGTGGAGGCGGTCCCGCCCACGCTGGTTTGATACAACTTGAGCAGCATCTGCGTGGGCGTGATGGCGGCGGGCCACGGAATGTTGGTCAAATCGAATTCCATCAAGATGCGGCTTTCACCCGTACCCAACGCGTTCGTCCCGAGAACCATGGTAGTTGAACTCCCCCGGTTCACGGTTGCGTTCGAATCGAGTTCCACATCCGGCACGGTGGGCAACAGCCCGGTGGTGTCGAAAATGGACCCGCGGGAAAGGTTCAGCGTATGGTTTCCGAAGCCATCGTCCGAACCTTGGTCAACGGGGTTTCGGAACTTGTGAACGGCCGACCACTCGCCAATACGGTCACCTTGGTCGGACCGTACACGCCAGTACATCCATTCGTCACCCTTGCTCATGTTTTCGTGCGTGAGCGTCAGCGTGGCCGGGTCAAAGGTGATGTTTTCATACTCGCCGTTGACCATCTCGGGGGAGTTCAAACAGTCAAGGTCACCGACCATTCGGGCATCCGAGGCCGAACAGGCCACCCATCGCGTTTGGTTGGTGTAGGCGGCCGTCCAGTTGAAATCCGATTCGTTTTGTCCAGAAGGCCGTGGTTGTGTCAAATCCCAAAGCGTCGCTCCGTCGATTGGGTTGAGGTTGGTCGGCCCGGGAGCCACCCACCCGGCCGTCGTGGTGTAGGTGAGGTTGACCAAGGGGCGGTCGGCAATGCTGGAGGCCTCGCTGCTGGCGAAGGTGACACGACCGGCGACATCGCCGTTGACCTCTTCGGGTTGAAGGATGATGTTCAGTTCGGTTTGTCCGGCAGCGAGGGCGTGCTGCATGATGGCCGTGACGTTGAACGAGACCACGCCGGTGCTTGAGATCCATTGACCTTCGTTGAACGGAGCGTCGGCGTCAGCGGAATGATAGGCGCCGGCACCTTGCCACGAGGTGGTGTTGCCCGCGGGGTACGCCCAGTTCGAGGATTCGGACCAAGCGGTTCCCATTTGGGACACCGTGACGTAGGTGCTTTGCGACACGGCGGTCACGGTGAGTTCCATCGTGGCATCGGTGATTTCGAAGAGCGAGGGCATGGGCAGGGAACTGAAATTGAGGCTCACCAACGTGGAACTGCGCAAGTTTGCGTTTGAGGTCGAGGTGGAGCTGCGTCCAACGTAAAGCGATGCACTGGTGCCCAGATTCGACTGCTGGTTGCCGCTGTCAAGGTAGGTGTCTTGGGTCACGGAGGGGTAGGCCAAGGAGGGGATGTAGGCGCCTTCTTGGAGCACCAAATACGCCGTGTTCGCATCAAGTTCGTCACCGAACGCCAAGGGGAGGTAGAAGTTGGTTGACGTCGAACGCGGGCCGAGCATGCCGTTGTTGATGGGTTGAACCATCCATCGGATTTCCGTGGTGTAGTCGATATCGGTAGGTGGCGTGAAGGTGAGGTTCGTCAGATCAAAGTCTTGCGGATCATCGCGTGAATCAAACGTGCGCAAGCCAGCCATGTCGTCGCTGGCATCTTCAAGCAGGAAGACACGCCAGTCGGTGGCCGCGGTGGTGCCGCTATAGGTCCAGCTGAAGGTGGGCGTCGTGAGCGGTTGAACGGCGTGAGAGGCGGTGTCCCACACGATGTCACCGTTGGCAGGGCCGGCGTTGGTTCCTGAGACCGTTGGCGTGGCCACCACGCCATCTTCCCACGTGAGCACCATGTACGGGCGTTCCGAGGCACTGCCTTCCGTGGAGGTGAACGTCACAAGGTCGGTGGTCTGGGTTGAGGCATACAGCATGAGCGAGACGTGATTCTGTCCGCTCGCCAACGCAGCTTGGACCGCTTCGGTGATGTCAAAGTCCATCCAGTCGTCGGCGACGCTGTCGACCAAGTCCGAATACGGTCCAACGTCGGTACCCAAGCCGCGCCCTCCAAGTTGATTCCAGGCGTTCACGCCGTCGTAGGTGGTGGCGTTGGCGGCCGTGGTCCAACTTTGGAGCACCGGACGCACAGCGATGGGTTCGTCTTCAATCGAGCCGTATTCGGCGAACATGAACAGCGAGGCATCCGTCACGCGAGCGTTGGCCGGTTGAGGCACTTCACTCAACGGAATTCGAATCAAGGCGGATGATTGGTAGCCCGATGCGGTTTCCCCAACCTGCAAGGTGGTCGAGTTTTCCTGCGTGGAATCGGCGCCCGTACCGTTTTCCATGACGTACGTGTCCGTGAAGTGAGGGATGTTCAATGCCGGCAAAGCCACGTGGTGTTCAATGGCCACTGAGGCTTTGGTGCTGTTGTAGACGGTGGTGTTGAGGTCCGGCACGTGGAAGTGGTACACGTTGGACCAGTTGCCGATTTGGTTTGTGGAGGAAACGGCACGAACGCGCCAGTGCCAAGTTTCACCCGTGTCGAGGTCCGTGGAGAGGTTGAAGGTTGAATTCGCAACATCAAACCCGGCATCGTTCCATGAAGCAAAGGTTTGGGCGTTGAGGGAGGCAAAGTCCGATTGAGTATCGAGTTGCACCAAATAGCCGGCGAGCGACATGCTGCCGGAAAAGTTCCAGGTGAGTTGGGGTTGCGTGATCGGCGTCATGTCGACGCCGCTGCCGATCGACCACGACCCGTTAAGGGGCGTGCTCAACACGGGATTGTTCGGCACCGCATCCGAACCGGGCACATAGACAAAGGAAATCTCAGGTCGGTTGGCGGTCGAATCTTCGGCGGTGCTGAAGTAGGCGGTCCTCGAACCACCCGAGCCAACGCCGAGGATGCCGGCGATGAAGTCGACTCGGCGGTCTTCTCGCATGGCGTTTTGGACGGCCAGCGTGACGTTCCATTCGACCGTGTCACCCTCGTTGTACGACGAGCCAACGGACACGCTGTCCAAGAGCGATCCACGCTCAACACCTTTGGCACCAGCGGTTGCCCACGCATTCGAACCGTCGTAGCTCGCCCACGTGGCGTCTTCGGCGTTCCAGTCGTTCTGGGTGCTTTCCCAAACCGCAATGGTTGGACTACCAAACGTGCTCGAGGTCAACGTGAGTTGAAGGTGGGCGGATTCAACGGCATAGCCGTTGGGCAAGAGGTTGGAGACCAAATTGCATCCCATCAAGGCGGTGATTTCCCCGCCCATCCCGTTGTAATCGATGGTCATCTCGGAATCCCCGTCGAAATTATCGTTGCTGGCCGAACTGTCGATGTAGGTGTCCATGCAGGACGGGTATTGGTTGTCAAAGGAGCCGTTGCCGTGCTTGAGGCGGAATTCATATCGATCCCCTCCCAACCACGTGCTCTGAAGTTGAGAGATGAAGAAACTGGAACTGACCCACGAGCCGTAGTGGCCGTCAGCGTCCACCGTGGCCATTCGCCAGAAATACATGTATCCAACCTCAAGGGTGTTGGCACCGGTCATGTTGAGCATGCCATCGCTTGGAGCGAAATCGTTGTCCACACGGGTGTCAACGTGCATTTGACGCAAGCGGAAGTCCTCATCGGTCGCCAGTTCAAAGATGATGTCATCGCCCGTGGTTGGCGTCGTCCAGTTGAGCGTGGGCTGGGTATTCCCTGAGAGATTATCGCCGGTTTGGTTCCAAATGGCCAAGCCGTCAGCAGGAGCGGTCAGCGTCACGCTGGCGGGGGGCGTACCGCTCCCCCACTCGTACGTGATGGTGAACACGGGAGCATCGCTTGCAGTTGTCGCTTCTGCTGAATGGAAGGTGATCCCCGCTCCGTTGGTGTAGCCCTCGTATTTTCCGCGGACGGCGAGGAGCATGTCAAGCGGGTCATCATCGCCGCCATCGAGGTAATTTTGGACCGCATGGTCGAGGTCAAAGGTGAAGGTGTCGCTGGACTGGTTGCCGTCGGCAAGAGCGAGGGTGGCGGTGCCGTTCGAGCGCCCGCCATCGTACCATTGAACACCGTTGGAGGACATGACGTTCCATGTGATTTCGTTCTCCACCCAGAGGCCTGATTCCTCCATGCCGTGCAGCGAAAGCACGGGGTCGCCTGAATAGGATGAACGGGTCATTTCCAACTCTGCGTTGACGATGGTGAGGTTGTCGTGGAGGCCCAGTTGGTTGAGGGAGGCGCGAAGGTGGATAAGGCGCTCTTTGCTGGAGGTCATGCTGGTTTCCATCGTCACGTCATCGCCGTACGTGATGGTTTTGCTGATCTCGCTCACGGTCGCGTCTTGGAAGAAATCCTCCTCAAGTCCAGTGTCGGTGGGCGAGAAGGTCATGGTGGCCGTGCCGTCGCCGTTGTCCACCACGTCAAGGGTG
>JADHNB010000047.1 GCA_016779705.1 Candidatus Poseidonia sp.
GTGGCGGTGCCGTTGGTCGTGGTGTTGCCTGTACCGTTGCCGCCGCTTGACCCGTTGGTGGGCGTTGAAGCGTTCGTCAGGTTGGCGGTTTTTGAAAACAGCACGAAGTCGTCCTTTCCGTCACCGTTAACATCACCAATGCTCACGTCATGAACATAGCCGGTGTCAAAAAAACCACCCGTGAGGTTTGGGGAAAACGCCACTTCGAGACTGGTGCTGGAAAGAGAAGCGCCCGTTGGCATCAAGAAACTCGGGGACAAAGGCGTGGAGTTGTTCACATCGCTGGGGTCGATGAACAAGGATTCGGAAGCGGTCCCGTTCTCAAACACGTTTTGCTGGCCGAACATGCCGTAACCCGGTTGAGAAAATTCCCATTCGTACAAGCCGTCGTTGTTGATGTCCAGATCAATCGAACCCGGGGAGGGTCCGCTGGAATCGGGCCGGATGAAGAACGAGGCCGAGGTCACGGTGGTGTTTCGTTGCAACTCAAACCCGATGGTGCCGTGTTGCCCCCCGCTGACGGTAACGGTGTGCGAGGCGGTTCCATCAGAAAAAGTGGAGACGGTACCGCCTTGCGCCTGGGCCAACATCACCGACCAAGCGGGTGCAAGAAGCAAGAACACAACGAGCAAACCGATGTGGGGGCGTTGACGCATTGAAGGGCCTCAGCGATAGGTGACCTTCCACCTATTATGTCGGTTTCGGCTTCTTGAACGCCTGTTTTGACGAAAAATGTATCATTTTTCACAACATAATGTTATCAATGAGGGGAACGAATTTGGTACGAGGGCGTGGAGATTGAGGTTCACCGTGCAAGCCGGCGATATTGAGATTGACCTGGAAGGCGCGACGATTCAAGTGGACGAACAACTCGCCCAACTCAAGGCCGAACACACGTGGACCGTTCTCCTTGAGCGAATCCGAGAGGCTCGGGAACAAGCGCTTGAGGCTGCGGTGAACGCCGCTCGAGAAGCCGGTCTGCCCGAACGTGGATCAGCGTTCCGAGCCTTGTTGGAAAATTGCGCGTTAACACGGAAACCCGACCAGGTCCTAGGGGCCATCCACTACCTCCGTGATGTTGAGAACATCAGCGACAGCCCCCCACGGGTGGTCAACGACCTGTTCAACGATGCGGGAATCGCCCCTCCGGGTAACCTCTCGCTGTATTTGAATCGGCTCAAAGAGCGGAACTTTTTGATCGTCCCCAGCGGGCACGACGACAAAAACCGATTCGCAATCCTTACACCCGAAGGCCGTGCCCATCTGGACAAGCGCTCGAGCGCTTGAGATGATGCCATGGTGATGTCCGGCGGGGGTCAAGGCGACCCACGAGACGACGAGTCGACCTCCGAAGAGGCCGAGGCCGTGGATTTTTCCTACCAAAATTGCACTCGAAAGGTGCTTCGGAAAGGGCGACATACAGGCTCAACCTTCCGCCGTTGCATCCTCGATGAAGCGGACCTTACCGAGGGTGATTTCACCCATTGTGACTTTCGGCGTGCCTCCATGGTGGAAGCCGATTTGATGAAATCCGCCTTTGACCACTCGGATTTTCGAGGGGCGGACCTGCGCAAGGCGCGGCTCAACCTCTCCAATTTTCGGAACTGTCGATTTGAGGGGGCGGACCTCCGCGGGATTCGAGGGAAGTATGCGATTTGGCAAGGAAGCGACTGGTGGAACGCCATCATGGACGATGATTTGCGAAAAGCCTTGGCAAAGAAATGGCCGCAACCGGAACCTCATTCCTCTTCCGAGTAAGCCAACGCCACCCTCGGTTTGAGCGCCAGCTTTGCTTTCGCATTCAGGAGAGGTAAAGCGGCCATGGCCAAGCACAACCCCATCAATGAACCGCACAAATAGACCCAAATCTCGTAGGTCAACACCAACGCTTCACCGAGAAACGCTGCGGCGGACCGATTGATGATCACGCTGCCCCAAACACCGCCCAAAAGACCGATGGAGGCCCCGGTCACGCAGAGGTGAGCGCCCAACCGTTGGAGTCGATAGAGCAAAAGCGACCCCATCAGCAAACAACCGGAGGAGGCCAAAAGGGAAAGGCTTCGAAGAAGGTACCCGTTTTGTGTTCGCACATCGTCCTCAAAATTGCGATACTGCTCAACGGTCGTCGGCTCGCCTTCTTGATTGTTGGGCGTTTTCAAGAACACCTCGATTTCACCGTCGCTCAAGCCTTGGTGATGCAATTGCCAATCCTGCCAACCCATGCCGGCGACCAGCAGGGAACTGAGGAACAACAGCACGGCGATGTTCCGTGGCCCTTTTTCGTCAGGACGAAGACCCTCCCTGAATTCCGGATTCAAACCGCTTCCTCCGATTCAAGGTGAGCCTCAAGACCGCGCCGAATATCATCGGGAAGGGGGAGCGGTTCCATCGTATCCATGTCAACGCACACGGTGGTTTGCGTGGACGTCCAGACCAACGCTGCGTCCTGATTGTAGAACCGATATCGCCAGGTGAGGGAGGTGTTTCCCAGGTGCGTGATGGTGATGTTGGCCGTGATGGTGTCGCCGTATCGCATCGGTTTGTGAAACGACGATTCGATGTGCAACAGGGGAAAACCCACCTTTCGCTCGTACAACACATGGGGATAGGTCTGGCCACAAATTTCGGGCCAGGTTGCTTCAAAAAAACGGTGGGCTAAATCGTAAATCCGAGGATAATACGCAATGTTGGCCAGATCCACCATGGAAAATTCCACCGTCCGCTCCAACGTCAGAACCATGCTCGGGCCACGTCCACAACGCCCATGAACCCTTGTGAATATGCGGGAAAGAAAACACCCTCGCGCTTATATTGGGGTGGCCGTTGGGCCGAATCGGCCCTATAGTGTAGCTTGGATATCACAGAGGCTTGCGGAGCCTCGAACCCGTGTTCGAATCGCGGTGGGGCCGCCAATTTCACCCTCAAGCGTGCACGCGTAGGCGCACCTGTTCGTCCAACTGGACGATGGTTCGGGCTTCTTCGTCGTTGACGCGTTCGTCGTAGAAAGTGTAGATTTCGTGAGGGTCGTAATCCTCGCTATCAAGGACGGTTTCCTTCAGGATTTTGGCCAGAGGAGGGTAATCCACGGCGACTTTGCGCACAAAGATGGGGTCGGTCTGCCAGTCGTTAGCGCTCTTGAGCAGGGCGGGAGATTGAGAAAGGTGTTCCACCACATCAAAGAAGCCGCACAAGGAGTAGTGGCCGGTGGTCTCCTGCAGGTGGTCTTCGAACATGGGGTTCCACCAGGTTTGACGGGGTTTTTGGTAGGCGATGGAAAAACCGCGAGTTAGGGGTTGTCCAAAACCAAGTTTCCACTTCCAGCCGTTGGTTCCTTCAAAGGTGAAACTGTCATCGGAGAAGTTGAACTCACCGCCCACCTTGGCGCCGAAATGGGCCGAAAGGCTCTCGGTCAACGGAGATGGCGTCACGCCGTAGATTCGAATCAAGGTGTTTCGCAGGGGCTCAAGGGAGTCGGACAACCAGGTCACGTTGTCGTTGAGCAAGCCCAGAATGTATCCGGCGAACAAATCGTAGGCAGGCATGTCGCCCTGGTCACGAACCTGCACGCAAGCGGTCTCGGGCTTTTCGACCATGCCGGTCTTGGGGTGGACCTCCACGACGTCGAAGGAATTGTAGGTGAACGGATTGACGAACTTCTTCAGAAACGACACCATGTCGATTCGGTAGTAGGCCAAATGGCCGATGATGACGAGTTTGCCGTTTTCATCAAGTTTCATTCGGCGTTGGTTCTTCTCCATGATGCCCATGACCAACTCGGCTGCACGCTCAACGGATTTGGCCTTCTCGAGCATGTTGTGAAACAACACGGCCCTTCGCCCAGATTGGTCTTCGGGGTACAGGTCTTCGAAGGGCACATCATCAAACATATCACCAAACAATTCACCGAGGGGTACGTCGCTCATGAGAACGATATGGTTCGACTGGATATAAACTCAAGAACGCCAGTCCACCACTAGCCATGCGTGTTCCTCGGCGTGGCGTCGCAACGGCCCTTCGGGGCTCACCGCTACGGGATTTCCACACAACGACATGAACCACGAGTCGGCCAAGGTGTTACCGTACCCGTAGCACGCCGAGAGGTCGTGACCGTTGGCGTTGGCATCGTCTTGCACCACGGGGACCTTGCCTTTGCGTCGGGGGACGCTCCAACCGCGCTCTGAGCCGGAAAGGCGGCCCGCTCGCTGTGCAGGGCCACAACCGTAGACGGCGTCCATGCCCAGCACGCGCCCCATGGCTTCGGCCATCGGGGCCACCGTGGCGGTGACGAGGACCAATCGATGGCCCTGCTTGCGATGCCATTCGAGTTGGTCCCATGCCTGTTGCGGGACGTGTTGTTTCAAGTGATGTTCAGCGAGATCTTCGCTGTACGAGGTCAACACCTCCCAAGAGGCGAGTGAAAGATGCCCTCGATTCCTGGCGGCATCGTACACCGCCCGACCGCGTAGCAGATTGGTGAGAAAACCCGTCGTCCAAGCGAGCGTCCCCCACGGAATGCGCCAAGGGCGTTTTCGAGCCAAGTGGGCGGTGAGCGTTTTCTCGCTGGAAGCGTTCAGGAGGGTCCCGTCAAGGTCGAAATAAGCGGCGACCTTCCCCTCCATGGTTCGGGTGAAACGCGCTCCCTACATGAGCACCACGCATGATTCAGGGGCGAGGTTCAGTTCTTTGGCCCCGGTTCTCCTGACGGGCCGTACACGCGGCGTCCAGCACGATGATCCTGCCACCATACGAGCGATTGGCGAAGGTTTCGGGTGATGAAAAACCCCACTTTTCGAGGTGTCAAGCCGTGGTTTCGCAACTTGCTGTCGTGATTCAAACTGGCCACGATGGCTTGAGCTGAGCAGCCTGGGTTCGCCGTAACAAAACGGCTGATTTCGTCGCACAGGCGTTCAAATCGGGCTTTTTTCTGGCTTCCTTTTGAGTGGTTTGACATAAACGGCCAAAACCGAATGAACCGTTATCAAAGATTCGTTGGGACTTCACTCAAACGAAACCGGCTGGGTCGTTTTCCAGTTGGCCGTGGCCAATTTCTTGGCTTTGCCGTCGGCGATGATGGGGTGGATGTCGTTGAGGCGTCCGTGCATGCCGTGGACTTGGAACTTCACACGAAGTTCAGCAACGCGGTCGCGCTGAAGTGCCTCGTCCTGTTCGTCATCCAACTCGACCGAGGCCAACACGTGGCCTTCAATGGCGCAACGAATCGTCAGGGTGGAGCCTGCGTAGCTCAACGTTGGTCGGAAATCCCAATCGTCGGGATGGTTCATCCAAACGGACAAATCAACGGAAACCGTGTCTCGAAGCGTCACGCGTCCGATTTCAACCGTGTCAACCATCGTAACCAGTCCTTGCCAATCGGCCCCGCTTCATACCCCTTTCGCTACGACTCGTTGCTTTCCGCCACCGAGACTTCGGTCAAGCTGGGCCGCATCACGACGACTTCAACGGTCAAGGTCCAATCGTTGCCAGGGTCGGGGTCCAACTCCCCAATGATGGCGTCGGGGTCGGATTGCTTGGCCAGCACCGACCACACCCAAACCCCTTGGCCTCGGTTGGCGTCTCGATCGTCGAGCAACAATCGCAACAATTCATCTTCAGAATCGGAGGTGAACATCCCGTCCTCGCCCGCTTTGTTCATGCCGTCTTCACCCATCTCGGCCCGAGCGGGTTCATTGGTCGTGTAATTCCCGGCTTCCGTGTTCACGGCGCGGCGATAGTTCTCACTGGGAATCTGCAAGGTCAGCGAGAAGTTGTCGTGAGGCGGAGCCACGTCACGGTTGAGTTCGAGAACGGCGTTGAAACTCAGCACGCGCCCGGTTTCGCCCGGGGTCATGTTGCCCGACCACGTCTCACCCTGATCGAGGTATTCGTCCCAACTCATCTCCACCGTTTCGGTCACCCACACCACCTTGAAGGTCCGTGTCGTGACGTTGATCTCGAACGGTTGGACAGCAAAGGCGCCGGAGGCGTCATCCACGCGAAGCATACCGAGCATCAGGCCCGAACGGGACGTGTCAAGGAGCACCGATTCGGTGGTGGCATCGGCGTCGTTGGTGGGGTCCCCGTCGCCGTCCAAATCTTCTGCCAAATTCAAGTCCCAAGCAAAGGTGAGTTCGTCGCCCTCGGGGTCCATCGAATTGGACGCATCGAGGAAGGCGGCATCGCCCGCCCGAACGCTGGATGGCATGCTGATGTTGATCGTCGGGGCGCCGTTGACCTTGACGGTCGCAATGGCGTCGTCGGTGCCGCCTTGGTCGTTGGTCACGGTCAAACGCACCGTGTAAATGCCGTGGAACAGGTACGTGTGCGAAGTGAATCCCACAATCGTTTCAGCGGTGGTGCCGTCGCCAAAATCCCAGGTGTAACCGGTGATCACCCCTTCCACCGGAGTGGATTCACGGGCATCCAGCGTGACCATCTCACCTTCTTGAATCAAGGTGGGGTACGCCTCAAGGGTCGCCCTTGGGTCAATCGTGGGGTCCAGCGGTCCGACGCATCCCGCAAGCGAAGCCATCAGCACCACAACGAGGGTGAAGATGGCGAATCGCCCTTGCGAGGTCGCGCCCATCATGGACGAATCGCCGTTTCCCCCCTTTCTAATGGTTCGGGAAGCGTGTTCAATCAACAACGGGATTTTCTCCCTCTTCGAGGCGTACGGGTTCGGGCACGTCGCCCTCGACCGTGGCTTGCAAGTACGGGTCGTCAAGTTCGTTGACATCCTCGATGTGAACTTCGTCAACGTGCGTGAACGCTTCGCCCATGTCGTCGGCCAACAGCGCCTCCGGTTCTGCTCCTCCGGCATCGTAGGGGGCCTCAATCGCTGGCGCCGACGAGGCGGGGATGTCGTCATGCTCTTCGAACAACGAAAGCGCTTCGCCGGCCCGTTGGGCTTGCATTTCTTCAAACGTGTGTGAGAACGGTTCTTCGGTCATCGAGGAAGGTTCGTCATCGACCACCGTTGGCCGTCTCGAAGTGGATTTCCGAAACCAATCTCGCAGCCCCATGGCCGTGCCAACCCTTCATCTCGCTTAGGAGTGATGTTGAAAGAGGGTCTCGGCCGTTCATTCCTCATGGGGCAAGACCTTTTCCAAGGCGAGAAGGTGTTGGCCTTCGACTTGGAAACCACCGGGGTCTCGACCAACAACGACCGCATCGTTCAATTCGCGCTCATCGGCACCTTGGCCGACGGAACACCGGTGAACAAAGAACAGGTGGTCAATCCCATGAAGTCCATTCCGTTGGATGCCAGTCGAATCCATGGTCTTTACAACGAAGATGTTCGCGGTCAACCGACCTTCGCCGCCGTGGCCGATGAATTGGCGGAGATGATCGAAGGAGCCATCCTCGTCGGTCACAACGTGCGAAATTTCGACTATGCGCTGCTCAAAAACGAGTATTTGCGCCTTGGAAAATTAGCGCCAGAGCCCAAGGCGATCATGGACACCCTCGAGCTGGTTCGACGACTTCGACTTCCGCGACCGCACAACCTCGGAGCCCTGTGCCAACGGCACGGAATTCGTCTCGAAGCGGCGCATACCGCCGCCGCCGATGCGGCCGCCACCATGCTGTTGTTCTGGCGTCTTTCGGTGGATCACGCCCCTGCCTTTCGTCGCTCCATCGGCGAACTGGAGCGATGGATCGTCCACGGAGACGGGGGCCGCGATGCTTCGGAACTCGGCCGTGGACTCAACGATTTGGAACCGCTCGACGCCATGGGGAAAGTCCGACTTGACGGCGATGAATTGGTGCTCTCGTTTGGGCGACATCGAGGTCGCTACCTTCGAGAAATTCAAACCGCCGACCCCTCCTACATCACGTGGCTTCTCTCGCCCAACGGCTTGGATTGTGTCGAATCGCGAGAAGCGGTTCGACGCCACCTCGACCTATGATGCTGGGGTGTGGGGGACGTCGTCCGGGAAGGGGGCCCACGGTAACACATCGCACCATGGCCCAACCCGCCACGTGGCGCGGCTGGTCATGGCCGAACCGATGAACATGGGGCCTTGATGGCCCGAAGCCAGCAGATCTTCAACCACCTCTTTTCCTCGCCCGTCAAACCGAGCACCAATTTGATGGCCCGTGGGAATGGCTCGACCCGTTTCATCGAGCGGTTCGCAGAGTTCCAAGACGGCGGCGCCCGTGGCCTCTTCATAGCGGTGAAGCAGAACGACGGCATCGGCGAAATCGCCTTGATGAAGCGTGCCCGACTCTTGGCGCCACGTCCACCAATGCGGGCACCAGGCTTTCCAGTCGCAAAAGCCGCCGCATGAATCCGCCCCGGGAGTGGGGGCAAGCGGAAGCGGTGTCGGTCGCGTGGCTTCCCACGCAGCATAGGCGTCCTCAAGCACGCTTTCACCTTCAGCGGCCCATTTTGAACTGGTTTTCGTGTACCATCCTTCTGTTCGTACGGGGGGCGCTGAAGGGTTGTTCGCCAGCAAGATGTCTCGGTACATTCGCAATTGCCGATTCACTTCGGGTTTGAGCTCTTTGCTGGGAGCGTTGCCCGTCTTCAAATCGGCCACGAGCCAGCCCACTTTTTCGCCATCAGCATTCACATCGGCGAACAAGAGGTCCAAGCGTCCCATCAAACGCCCATCGCTTGTTATCAATTCGCCTTCCACCGCCATCGTCAACGACTGCAGGTGACGCCACAAAGCAACCGTGACGTGTTCGTGGGCCAAATGCCGTGCGCCAATGTGGTCGAGCAACAGCACGATGCCCCCGTGTTGCTGCTGTTGGGCCTCGGTCCACTTGGCATCCTTCCAATCAGGGCGGCGAGGCGTCGCAAGGAAAACCGCCTTCTCTTCTTCCCACCGCGTCTTGAGAAATCCTTCTGCCGTCAAAGGGAGCCAACCGGTCTCCTCGCCACCTCGTCCATCGAGGTCCATGTTGAGCAGGTCTTCGATGGAAGCGTGAACCGCTGTCCCCAACGAAGCGGCCATCCCGGCCTTTCGCGGCAGCCGTTGACGACTCAGCCAATACATCCGTGGGCACGTTTCGTAACGGTTCCAAGCTGACGGTGACAATTGGTGGGTCCGTTCCTCTCCTGTTGGCTCCACCATGATTCACGGACTGGAGCGAAGCATCAAGAAGGTTTGGTGACGCTTCGGGGGAAGTCTTGAAGGCGAGCGGGCCGCACCACCACGCATGGATGCACCCAGTCTGCGACTCAACACGGAAATTCAAACGGAAAACGCCATGGTCATCGCCTGTTTTCCCAGCGTGGGCATGGTGTCGAGCATCGTGGCTCACTACTTGATTGACCATTTGGACTTGGAGTTTGTGGGGGGGTTGGTTGACGATCGCTTACCCGCCATTTCCTTGATTCAACAGGGCGTTCCTCTCCCACCCATTCGTGCGTATGCAGGAAAACCGCAATGCACGATTGAAGGTTGCGACCAAGTGATTTTGCTCATGAGCGAAATGGTGGTTCCCGAGTCGTTGGTGCACAAGATCGTCTGGGCCTTGTTTGAATGGTCAAAGGAACACAAAGTGCTCGCCGGGGTGGTCGTGGATGCGTTTGCCAAAGCGGGCATGAAATCCGGCATGGACGGCGTGGACCCGGTGGTGGAATACGAGGACACCGATGCCATCGACGTGGTGGGCATCGGGTGCAACGAAACGGTGCGTGACCTCCTGCGTAAGATGAACATCCCGCTTCTGGAAAACGGTGTGATTCGTGGCATGAACGCCGGCATCCTGAGCGAGGCGACCCGCCGAGGCATTGGAACGATGTCCATCATGGTGGAAGCCGACCCACGCTTCCCCGACGCCCGAGCGGCCGCAGCGGTCATTGAGCGACTCAACGATTTGCTCCCCATGGAGCTGCCAGAAGAACCGCTGCTTGAAGAGGCCGAAATGTTGGAGGCGCAACTTAAGGCGCTGTTGGACCCGACCGGTGAAGGCGATGGCACCACCCCGGGTAACGCCATGCTCTACGGTTGATGTTCACGAGAAATCCTCAAGCGAACGCTGCGGCGACGGCGGTGTTGCCCGTGGTTCGGGTGTTTCGTCCTGCTCGGATGGTGAAACGGGTTCGGTTGCCAAGGCTTCGTTGAGGCGATCTTCGGTCCAGACCGTGACGTTCAGGGATTGGGCCTTTTCCAATTTCGACCCTGCTTTTTCCCCGGCCACGAGCACGTCCAATTTGGCGGAAACGCTGCCTACGAGCTTCCCTCCCGCCTCGACGATGCGTTGTTGAACCTCTTTTCGCGGGGCGGAAAGCGTACCCGTCACGCAAAACGTCATGCCTTCAAACGGCCCGCCAGCGTCAACCATCGGTTCAGGTTCAACGACGAGCAACGCCACCAAATCGTCGAGCAGGCTACGGCGGCGAGCGAGTCCGTCACGGAATTGGAGCGCAACGATTTCCCCCACGCCTTCAATGGCCAAGACTTGGCGCAACGCAGCGTTGTGCACGTGAGCCTTGCCGTTGGCATCCACCGACGCTCCAAACAAGGAATCGGATTCGGTGGCATGAGCGGCATCAAGCCAATTCAGCAGCCCTGCAGCATCGCCCAGCGAACGCGCCATGGAGGTGGCCAATTCCGGTCCGATGCCCGGCAGACCGAGCGCATGCAAAAACCGACCGAGCGTCATGGTGCGGGCTTTGTTGATTTCATGGAGGACGTTCGTGGCTGACTTTTCGCCCATCCGCTCCAGACCCAACAGGTCGTCCATGGTTAACCGATAGAGGTCGGCGCACGAGGAAATCAGTCCCGCATCCAGCAACTGTTCAACGAGTTTTTCGCCCACGCCGTCGAGTTCCAACGCTCGGCACCAGTACAACACGGAGCGACTGGTACGAGCATCGCAAAACAAATTCAAGCATTTGAGAAACGCCCCCTCAACCTCAACTTCGCCGGCACAGGCCGGACACACGTTGGGAGCATCGATGGCGGAGGAGGGAGGCAGCGTGGCCACGAACGGGTCACCTGACGCATGGAAGCGGCCATCGATGTCGGCTTGGCTTGCTGGGCCGAGAGCCTGTTCGATCTTCGGAATCACATCGCCCCGACGTACGATGAGCACCTTGTCGCCAATGCTGATGCCCAGCCGTTCCACTTCGCCCACGTTGTGCAGGGTGGTGTTTTCCACCGTGACGCCGCCGACTCGCTGCGGAGCGATTCGAGCCACGGGCGTGATGTTCCCCGTTCGCCCTGTCTGCCATTCAACGGCCATCAGGACAGAGGTCGCTTCTTCGGGCGGGAACTTCCATGCCAGCGCCCACCGTGGATGATGGGCGGTCATGCCCAGAGCGTCACGTTCAGCAAGGGGATCCAGCTTGAAGACCACGCCGTCGATTTCGAAGGCGTAGCTGGCACGGCGTTCGCTCCATCGGTGCGTGGCCTCATCCAACAACCCCGCCGTTTCGGCAGGGGTTGGGCCTTCGTGCAACGTCCAGGGAGCGGGAACGATGCCGAGCGTGTCTTCCATCCAAGTCAGCATCTCCGTGTCGTTGACAAACGAAGGGACGGGTTGACTGTCCGGATGGCGATGTTCGCCCAGCGGCACCTGAGCATCATAGGCTTGGAACACCAAATCCGAAGCATCGGCCTTGCCGTCCGCATGCTTTTGGCGAAGCGCTCCGGCAGCGAGGTTTCGTGGATTCGGTGATGTTTCACGGTACTTCGCATCGAACACGGCCAAAGGCATCACCACCTCGCCCCGAACGTGCACATCAACGGGAAGGGGCAGCATGGAGGGAACGTTGGCCACCTTCAGGGCGTTGCGCGTGACGTCTTCGCCGCGCTCACCGCTGCCTCGCGTGGCCGCCCTCACCAAGCGACCCATACGGTATTC
>JADHNB010000048.1 GCA_016779705.1 Candidatus Poseidonia sp.
CAAAATGGATTGGGTACGAAATCATCGTAAAATCAACTATCCCCCAAGAAATCTCCTCCAGAGACAATTTTGTCACGGAATCTACTGCATATTTAGAGTACCTCAAAACCATCGAAAGTTGTGAGGATGAGTGAGCTGCAATGCGTCTCCAATGGCCCATCTACGTCTTCACCGCCTGTGTCTTTCTGGCGTTCGCTTTAGGCGTCCAGTTTCTCAACCTTGGGAAGGGCGCCGTTGTTGGCCTGTTCCTTGTCCTCACGTGGGCGTATGCGTGGGTTGCGTGGGTGATGGTCAAGCGAAAAGCCGTGCTCGAATTGCACGCCTATCGTCCCTGCAGCGGTTGTTCTGAGCTTACACCGGCACAAGGGCATCACTGCATGCACTGCGGTGGTGCACACGTGGCTGAGTGATCAATAGGACTTGGCAAGAAGAACTCGCCGCGTGGTCGGCTCACCGGTCATGTGGCAGGGCCGCTCGCCATCATACGGATCGGTCGCATCGCCAAGGAAGGACATGCCCGTTGCCCTTTCTATAGCCTCAGCGTGAGCATCAGAACCGTTGAAGGCCAATTCGTAAATGTGACCGTCCTTGACCTCACCGTCCAAGCGCCAAGCTCCGCCCTCGTTGACCATGGGCGGCAAAGGTTGGACCACGTCCCCCATGTGAGCGCTCGAGCGGCGACGAAGTTCCTCGCTGATTTCATCTAGCACACGGTAGCACTCGTCCACGATGTTGTCCATCGCCAACGGTTCCTTGCCTCCGGTGCGGCGGGCCGCAAAGGCGGTGCCCTGTTCGATGTCTCGAGGGCCGATGTCAAGGCGAAGCGGGACCCCCTTGATCTCCCAATCGTAGTATTTCTGGCCGGGATGAAGGTCGCGGTCGTCCACCTTGACCCGAAGGCCCCTTGAGCGGAGTTCCTCGGCCACCTTGTTGGCCACGGCGATGGTGTCCACCTCGAGGTTTTTGCGAATCATGGGGCAAATCACGACTTGGAAGGGCGCAATCTTGGGCGGCATGATGAGGCCGTTCTCATCGCCGTGCATGCCGACCACGGCCCCGAGAAGGCGTTCCGACATCCCGTAGGTGGTCTGGTGGCAGTGGGCTTGGTTCGCTTCAAGGTCCTCATAGGTCACGTCGAAGGCTTTGGCCCATTGGTCACGGTAGTGGTGGCAGGAGGCGACTTGAAGCGTCCGACCGTTGGGCATCACCGCATCGATGCCGATGGTGTACCAGGCACCGGGGAAGGTGTCCCAAACGGGGCGCTTGGCTTTGATGATGGGCAGGCACAGGTCATGCATGATTCGGTCCACGATGTCCAAATCTTCGGCTATTTGCCGGCTGGCGTCCTCTTCGTCAACGTGGGCCGTGTGGGCTTCAAAGAAGTGAATCTCTCGAACACGGATGAACGAGCGCGTCTGCTTGGTCTCGTAGCGGAAGGTGTTGACCATCTGGTAGATCTTCAGCGGGAGGTCCTTGTGGGAGCGAATCCACAACGGGAACATGGTGTACATCGCCGTCTCGGACGTGGGGCGCAAGAACATGGGGATGTCGAGGTCGTTCTCTCCGGCATGTTTGACCCAGTAAACTTCCTTCTTGAAACCGCCTTCTTCGTCCTCGTCACGGAGGTCATCGGGGTCAATCCCTTCTTCTCGGGCCCGCTTCAACCGAGCGACCAAGGCGTTCTCTTTTTCCAGGAGGTTTTCAGGAATAAGTAAGGGGAAATTCACTTCCTCGTGATTCGTTCGCTCCATTTCAGCGTGCGTCAACGCATCGATGAGTTTCATCGTTTTCCAACCGTACGGTCGCCAGACATCCATGCCCTTGATGGGATAGCGCTTGTCGACGAGCTCGGCCGCCTCAACCATGAAGGGGTACCACTCGTTGAAGTTCTCGGATTTCGATGGAATCCCGCGCTTCGCTTTCCCGTGGCCCATGGTTGGTGGGCAGACTTCGGTTTCATCAAGATGACGCTTGGTCTTCAGCGGTTGCTGTTGACTTGCCCAGGGCAAGCAGCGCCACGACGGCGGCGGCGCACCACACCACTTCAAGCACCAGGAAGGCCCATTCGGAAATCAAAAACGCCCGAATGCCCAACAATCCGGAGCCAAACGCCATCATGACCAAGTACAACGGTTGCTTGCTGTGCAAGACGTCTCGCGTTTCAAGCAAAAACGCCAACAGGATGCTGATCATGCCGACATAGGCAATCGCTTCGGAAAGAAGCCCGTCCGGCGACATCGCATCACGCTCGTTTCATGAACTTGAGGAACCCCAACAGCATGACGACGAAAGCCACCATGTCGGGAATACCAATCCCACCGGCCATGCCGCCCACGCCGCTCATGCTCTCGGAGAGCACCGAGTAGGACCATCCGTCCGATTCGCCGATGTTCCAGAGTTCCATCAGGTTGATGCGCGTTTGTTCGGGGCCACGGCAGGCGCCAATGGCCGGCTCGCAGACGCCCTCAAACAGCGCCGAAAACAGACCGAATACGTTCAGAACCACGAGCAGCAATCCGCCACCGAAAACCAACCGGAGCGGGCTGGCCTTCTTGCTTGGCACGGGAGGGAGGTCGAAAGGCAACCCGGGGGTCTCGGGAAGCGGAACAGCGGGCGCCGGGGCGTTCACGGGAGCGATCACTTCCACCATCAAGTTCGTGGGCGGTGCGACCTCCGTCACGGGCGCTCCTCCGGGCAGGGTGCTCATGGCGTCGCGAGGTTTTACGGGCTGAACAGGTGCGATTTTGATGCCGTACAATCGGTCAGCGAGGCTCACCAACGTCGGGTCATCGGCGATTTCAGAGGGGTCCAAATCGCCGTCCAACAATTGCTGAAGACGGTCGTGGATGGACGTCATGGTTGAGCCTCCGATGATGGTGCGTGAACGCTTCCCTTCAAGAAGCCTCCTTTTGAAGGTCGCCGGGCAACATGGCCTCACGCTTCTTCCAGAGCGTGCTTAGCGAGCAAGTGTTCACTCACCAATCCATTTCCGCAGTGCGGGCATCGGTCCGCTTGACCAAGCATCGCAGGTTGGATGGCCAAGACGGCCAAACACGTCGGGCAGGCAGCCAGCATTTCACCGTCTTGAAGACGGAAGGAGGAAAGTGGCGAGGCGTTTTGGTATCCGTTACGATACACCGGATGCCAGTGGAACACGGCCCGTCGACCAGAGCCCAAGGCCGCCCACCCCATGAGAAAGGTGAACAGAAGACCCATCAACATCCCGGAAAGGAGGGCCTGAAGAAGATTCAGAAACGCCAAGAACGCGAACATCAGACTTGCCGTGAAGAGGGCTCCGACCGCTGGCCAATAGGCCCAAGGTTTCCGATTTTTGTAACCCGAATAAAGACTCAAGCCAACGACCAACGTGATGGCAAGGTACGCGGACCGGGCACTGGGGGTTCCCAGCACACCGGTTGCACTCAAAGCGGTGTAGGAAAGGTAGATCACAATCGCCGTGTCGACCAGGACGATGAAGCTCGTACCACGATGAACATGCGCAATGGGGTCACCTGAATAGGAGGCGTTGGTCGGGGCAGAACCCGCCAGCACCATCTCATCGGCTCGGTCCTGAGGCACGCTCTTTCGTGCGGTGGGGCGCTTTTGAATCATTTGATGGCTCTCCAAGGCGAGGCGAAGGAGTCATGACGGGAAGGGGTGTGGCCGTACCATGGCGCTGCGTGATACGGACGTCCTCGAGACCGGCACGTCCCTCGCCGGCCGACGCATCGTGTTGGGTGTCACGGGTGGCATTGCCGCCGTGGAGACCGTTCGCTTGGCTCGGGCTCTGCGCCGAGAAGGAGCCGTGCTTACGGTCATCATGACTCCGTCTGCCCAACGCATCATCACGCCGCTGGCCGTCCGTTGGGCCTCACAAGCCGAGGTCATCACCGACTGGGACGGCGATTTGGAGGCCTTGAACCATGCCGACGGCATCTTGGTGGCCCCGGCCACTCGGGACGTGATGGCCAGTCACGTTCACGGTTTGCAACACGGCCCGTTGATGATGGCTTTGTCCGCTGGTCGCCGCCGAAACACGCCGATCATGATGGTCCCCAGCATGCACGAAGACCTCGCCGAAGACCCCGTCACTGAAAGCTTGGTCAATTCACTGCGAGAACAGGGGGCAAACATCCTTTGGGGCCCTCACGAAGAAAGCAAACGGAAAACACCCGAAGTGGCTTCCATCGTGGCCCAATTCGCTCATTTTGTTAACGGCGCCCAACCAAACCGAAAATCGGTTGTGCTCACGTTGGGGGCCACGCGCTCAGCCATCGATGACGTCCGTCACGTGCAAAACACGAGTTCAGGGGCCACGGGATGGGCCATGGCCGACCACCTGTACAAACACGGTCATGACGTCACCTGCGTTGCTGGCATCACGACGGCCCCCCAACCCACGTGGCTCCCGTTGGTCATACAAACACCGACCCCCGAGGCCATGCTGAAGGAGTGCCTCGCCCTGGCCAACGACCCCATCGATGCATGGATTCACGCCGCTGCAGTGCTGGATTACGTGGTTGAATCCCCGGCAGAAGGCAAATTGGCCAGTCAACAAGGTCCACTTTCGGTCCCTTTGGTTGAAAGCCCCAAGCACATCATGGAACTCAAGGAGGTATGCAACGGGGCCGTTCGGATCGGGTTCAAACTCGAAAGCGGCATCAAGCAAACCGACCTCATCCATCGGGCATTGGCTCAGGTTGAACGAGCGGGCATGACGGCGGTCATTGCCAATCGTCTGGAAGACCTTGGTGACGCCACCAAAGCGCGAGGCTACCTCGTCGATGGCCAAGGTGCGCATTTCGTCCTCCAATCGCCACACGACCTCAACGTGGCGGTTCAGACCCTCGTCGAACGTGGCCGGGAGGAATGACCTTGCGTCGCTTTGCCGTGATCGGTCACCGTGCCATGTCCAAAGGCAAACTTCCGCTCAACGACCTTGCCGGAGGCGCAGGACGTGTGGACGTGCTTATTCGGGCCACGATGGCGGCCTTGTTAACCAGCCACGGCTTGCGAGAAGACACCGAAGTGGTTCTCCATCTCATGGGCGGTCCTGGTCCTTCGCGCCGGTTGCGGTTTCACGGAGCTGAACTCAAAGGCCTTCATGCAGAGGAGCGTTCTATAGCGGGAACCATCGCCAAAGCTTTGCGAGAACCGGTGCCGGCGATCGGACGTTGGGAGCCGATTTCACCGGGATTTGAGCACGGTGGCGGCAACCTCCAAACCACCTTGCGGGAATGGGGTGATGTCACGCTGGTCGTTCTTGACGCCGATGCCCCTCGCTTGTGGCAACCCAACGCCGCTCTTCCCACCACCAGCGCCCCAAACGCCTCCGAGGTGGCCTTTGTGTTGAGCGACGACCAACCGCTTGAGGACATCGAGCATTCACCGATGGTGAAGCGCTCCCTCGGTGAGGTTTGGCTGCAAGGCCACATGGCCATTGGTATCGTCCATTTTTTGTTGGACGAAGGCGTTACGCTCAATCTCGGTTGAGCCAGCGAGGCCAACCGTTCACGGTCGCCTCCAGCCCGTGGGCCAACAGGTCTTCATCGATGGCGAAGGGATGGCTTTGAGGCCACACGGCCAGACACGAGAGGCTGGAAAGACCCTCTTCAACCGCATCGCAATCGCCCAACACGACGGCTGAATGGTCAACCGAAGCGGCACCAATGGTGAACGTGGCGGTTTCATCCCCGGCTTCACCGTCAAACCGAACGGCGTTACGGTACCAGCGGACACCCAGACGGGTGGTTTGCCAACCCCCGTTCCAATTCGGCGGTGTGTTCACGTTGAGCATCAAATCGCCGTTCGCAAACGCCTGGAGCAACGCGTCTTCGGGGTCGTTCAACCAGCGGTCATCGTTGTTGGGAACGGGCCAGGTGGTGAAGTAGCCCGTGTCCATCCGGCCCTGAGGACGCCCAAGGTTCTCGGCGACGAGCGGGAGGCGTTTGGTGGCTTTTTTGACCGCTTCAACGGTGGCTTGGACCGCAGCCTCCATGCCATCGGGGTCAAACGAAGTGAACGAAGCCGCCAACGCTGGAACGCCGTAAAGACCCGCTTCACGTGCCGCTCCCATCGTTCCGCTGTGATAGGCGTCTTGGGAGAGGTTCGGTCCAAGATTAACGCCTGAGACCACCATTTGAGGAGCAACGCCAGGAACCAGTCGGTTCAATCCACCATCCAAGGCGACGATCATCGTGTCACAAGGGGTGCCTTCGAGCTCAAACAGGTGCAACGGACAGGCATGGGCATCCAAACCCCAATCGGCGATCAAATCCTCCCTTGAGCGAAAATGCATGGGTTTCATCAGGTTGATTCGCATGCCGGTCGCCGAATGATTCGAACTCGGGGCAAGCACGACAACGGGGAACCCCTCTCGATGCAACGCTTTGACCAAAAGGCGAAACCCATCGGCCTCAATGCCGTCATCGTTGGTCAACAGCAACCATCCCTTCCGGTCTGTCATGAGTTCACCTACCCGTGCCTCACGAACCTTCGCTTTGAGGGTTCGCTTCATCCAAGGCATGTTGCTCACCAGCGACCACCACGGTGAGCAACCCAATCATGAGGACGGCGCCTCCCACCCATGTCCATGCCCCTGGAACGCCCGAATCAAAGAACAACCAACCGATGAGTGAACCGAGAACCGGCTCGAGGGTGACCGCTACGGAGACCACCAACGGAGAGATGTAGCGCAAGCAAGTGTTGAGCCCGGTGTGACCGAGCAGACCCGCAAAGCACGCCAACAGAAGGAACCACCCGAAGTACGCAGGGTCCAACCAGCCGAGCACGCCAAAGTCCGAGAAGTTGGGTTCCAGCAGCCATGAAACCGGAATCAGCACCAGCGCTGAAATCAGCGTGACGGGGAAGGCGTACAGAAAAATTGGCATCCACGCTCTCAACACTCGCCCGACCACGATGTAGCCAACCACGAACACGGCCCCTCCAAACGCCAGGGCGTCGCCAAACAGCGTGACGGTCTGGTCGCCTTGCGACGAACCCGCATCGAGCAAGGTCAGGCCCGCACCAACGAAGCAGATGACCGCCCCCGCGGTTTCCCTTCGCAGCGGCGGTCGAACGCTGCTGACCAAGGGAGCAAGCATGCCCATTCCCACGACGATCACCAACGGGTGGGCCGTGACGAACAGCAAGGAGTGAGTGAGACTCGTTTGGTCAAGGCTTGCCACCCACGTGCCAAAATGGGCCGCCAAGGCAACGCCGCTGACCAACATCAAGCGTTGCGTCGGCCAAGCAGTATAGCGGCGCTTGGTTTCATCGTCAAGGCCTCGCCATTGCATCAAGAACAACGGCAACAACACCACCGAGGTCAATTGCAATCGCCACGAGGCTCTCAACAACGGAGGAACGGCGTCAACGTGTTGAAACAGGGCACCAGCGCTTGAAACGCCGAAAACCGCCGCCACCAAAAGGCCCCAGACCCAGCGTGGTGTTGGGGAAGGCGACATGGTTGTTCACGCTCAAGCCTTGGTGCTCGAGGCTTCACCACCGATCACGCCGGCTCGCTTGAACAGGTAGTAAATCGCAGCACCGACGGCGACGTTGATGAGGATTAACCCGGCCATGCGAATGGCGTACCATGCGGAGGAGTCAGGGAAATTCTCAACGCCCATGACGGTGGCACCGGTTCCGTCGTCGTTGTACCACAGGGAATCAATGAACGAAAGGATGCTGGATTCAGTACCAAAGAAGGCCTCCCCGGTGAGCAGACCGGCTGCCACCATGAAGGTGCTGAGCAAAATGAGGGCCCGTTGCTTCTCGGCCGCCGTCGTGCCTTCCGTTTCCTTGAGGGCTTCGATTCGGGGTTGGAGTTTCTTGTCCTCCCACCGGTCCCGGGCAACACCGCCGATGAGCATGGGCAAGGTGTGAGGCACGTCAAGGTACATCCCCAAACCGAACGAAGTCCCCATGCCGGTGGCCCATTCCACGAACATCCCGAGGAGGAATCCAAGGGCAAGCAAGACGAGGTCTCCTTGTCCCTCGGCGAAGATGACGGAGAAGGTGGCAAAGGCGTTGGCTTGGGGCGCAATGAGTTGAATGCGACCTTCGGCCAGTTGAATGGACAGGAAAATGGCAACACCGGCACCAATGATGGCCCCAGGAACAACACCCATGATGTTGCCCTTTGAGATGTGGTACGGGCGGTTACCGATGTACAGACTGTTCTTGTAATCCCCAATGACGGTCCCCGACATCGAGATGGCCGAGCCAAACACGGTGGTGCCGACCAACCCCACCAAGACGGCGTCTTGGGTGGACAAATCAAGCAGGTCTTGGGCGTTGAGGAACACGCCGAGAAGCATGAGCAGCACGATGAACGAGGTTCCCGACACCGGCTCAATCCCGGTTTCACCCATCACACGCACGGCGATGGCGCCGAGCATGAAGGTCGTCAAAATGAGGACCAGCGCAAACACGAGGGCGGCAAGGGGTGAGAAACCGCCGATGGAGAAAATCAAAATCATCGCGAAGAAGGTCACGCCCATGAAGATGGGAATGTGTTTCAGGGGCCATTCGTACCAGCCTTTGCCTTCCATGTATTCTTGACTGCCGTCGCCCTTGAACGCCGCCCCGATGTCCGTGAAGATGTTGGCGAAGGTACGCCACATCTTGGCCAGGCCAAACATACCACCGCCGACAATGGCGCCGATGGCGATGGTTCGGACCGTCTTGGCGAAGGCGATCATCTGCAACGGCGCAGAGCCACCGCTGGCGTAGTCCTGAATGGGGATGTTGGCTTGTTGGGTGGCGTCGTAAATGGGGACGTTCATGAACACGGCCAGCGGGACGAGGAAGAACCAACCCACGATGGTCCCCAAGTTCACCAAGAACGCCACACGGGCTTTCATGAACCAACCGATGGCGAACATGGATGGCGTCAACGCCACGCCGACATAGGTGTAGGCGAAGGGATTCCAAGCGGTGTCCTCCGACCAATGGGTGGTGCCCAAAGAGATGCCGTCCACCGTCCCGGAGGGCTGGTGAATCTTCCCGTGAGAATAGAACGTGGCGAGACCGATGTCGCCGTAATGCACGGTCTCTGCAATCCAATCAAACAAGGCGACCTTGCGATCGTTTGCCCAAATCAGCGGGTATTCGATGAGGAACAAACCGACCATGGTCAGAACGGTCCACACCCCGATGGTCTTCAGCGAGTCGCGGGCGTGTTCCACCGCACCGGTGCTGACGTCCGATGAAATGTCCAACATCTTCAGTGTGGCTTCGAAACCGGGCAACGGCAGCGGGTCCTCAACCAACCAGACACGCCGGAAAATAATGAAGTACATCACGCCGAGGAACCCGGCAAACATGGAGGCGACGATGCCGATAAAGGCCAACGTGAAGGCTTCGCCGTCATCCAACGTCACCAGTGGCCCGTCCGCTAATGCGTAGGCGGGTTGACTCGCCAGCAGGAAAATGGCGGGGAAGGTGAAGATGAACCCGGTCGAGGCGTGGGTTGCCCCGGTGGTGGCGGAGGTAGCGATGTTCACTTCGGAGGGCGACCACTTGAGGGCCATGCCGAGCAAGTAAGCGATGTACCACGCTGCGGAGATGGCAAGACCGAGCTTCAGACCGATGTAGGCGGTGACCCCGGAAAACACCGCACCGATCCCGATGCCGATGAGGACTTTCGGCGTGTTCCAATGGGACACCTCAAAGGACTCTTGCAGGTTTTTCTCCTCGAGGTATTGCTCCAACACACCGGTGTTGAGGTTGTTGTACATCTCGTCGTCGAGCCAGGTCAAGGTGCCTGCCTCAATGGCCTTCAATCCCTCGGGGGTGACCGGTTGGCGGTAAGCCGACTTGGTCACCGTTTTTTCAGTTGAATCCTTGCTGCTCGCCACTTCAACCACCCGCAACGCCTCAGCGTCTGCTTGGGGGGTTGTGAAGGCACTTCATGACCGTTGCGATGAATATCTCATCGTGGTCGTTCATTCCTGAGCAACGGAAAGACCTCGGTTCTTGGCATCTTCCGCCTTCGCAACAGCGATGCCATCCTCCACGTCGACCTTGCGCAGCATGATGGCACCTGCAACGATGAGCAGGGAGATGGCGAAGATACCCACACGGGAATCGAACCACACCGTCATGACCGAGTAGATCAGCGGACCGAGCAGCGCAGCGACCTTTCCGAAGAACCCGAAGAACCCGAAGAATTCAGCCGAACGGGTTTCGGGAACCATTTGACCGAACATGGAACGGGCCAGACCCTGGGAGCCCCCGAGAAGCGCACCGCCAAAGACACCCAGCAGAAGGAACTGGAAGAAGACCGACATGCCGAGCGGGGCCCAAACCAATGCCCGAGCGGTCTTGGGAATGAAGTCCAACTTGCCGTCGCCAAGCGAGGTGGGGTGGTTCACGCCAAGGCCGGTGGTGTTGGCAAATTCGCCGCCATCAATGCTGTAGGAGAACCGAGATTCGTCCATGGTCGCCTCAAGTGCAGCCAAGGATTCAGCCGTCAAGGTGACGCTCACGTTCACGGCGTTGCCATCGCTGTCAAACGCCCATTCAACGGCATAGTCACGCTTGACATCCGGATTCTTTTGGACTGGGAGGATGGCTTCGTGGTCCAACGCCCATGTTTGTTCATCGTCACCGGGCATGGCGGCGATTGGGTTGACGCCTTCACGGGCCACGGCATCGTACATGCCGCTGTCCTCGTTCCAGGTGTACTGGATGTCGTATTCATCGTGGTTTTCAAGTTCCAACGGAGCGAAGGAAAGAGCTCCGACGATCACGAAACACCAGCACACCAAGGAGAACTGGAGCGCACCTTTCGTGCCCCACTTATCAGCCAGTTTGGTGAAACCAATGGCCGCTGGTGCGGCGACGAATTGAATGATCAGAATGGTGAGGATCAGACCCGTCGTGGTCAAGCCCAACACCACAATACCAAACACGCCGGCAAGGGCGGTGACGGAGTTGATGCCGTCGATGAAACAGAAGTACGCCAGCATGTAGAAGAAGAGCGTTCGGAAACTCTTGATGTCCGAAAGCGTGGCTTTCACCTCGCCGAGCGCCATCTTGGTTGAAGGGATGATGCCCATGGGTTCCATCTCGTTCTCAATGTGGGGTTCGGGCACCATACGGAACGTCATTTGGGCAAAGCCCAGCCACCAAATACCCGAAGAGGCCATGGCGAAGGGAATGACCCAGGAGCCTTCCAGCGTCATGACCATGGCGAGGTGAACGACAAGCAGCAAACCGCCGCCGAGGTAGCCCGCAGCGAACGCCTTGTTGGAGATGGCGTCCATTTCGGATTCATCGCCCATGTGCGGTAAGAGGGCATTGTAGAAGACGCCAGCGCCGTTTAACCCGACGTTGGCGAGCATGAACATGATGAGCGCCCATATCCATCCGGCTGAAACCCCCAGATAGGGTGAAAGCGCGAGGAGGACACAGGACAGCGAACCGACCAACGTGAGGAT
>JADHNB010000049.1 GCA_016779705.1 Candidatus Poseidonia sp.
AGGCGCAGTATTATATTCGTGCCGTTCATGGAGGCGTTAGGTGCATCGGTTATGTCCCGTCAAAAGCAAGCAAAATCTCTCTCCCTCATCCTTCTGTACATGGTGTCGCTCATGGTGACCATGGTTGGCGTTCCCACGGTAACAGCCAACAACGAAACCACGCAAGGGACCGTCACGGGCACCGAAACTTGGTCGGGTACCATGAACCTCCAGGGCGATGTTGAGGTTGCCGAGGGAGCAAAACTCATCATCAATGCGGGCACGACGGTCAACATTCCGTACGGGAAATTCATTGACGTCAAAGGGGCCATTTGCATCGGTGACGCTTCATGTGGCGCAAGCGCTGGGTCTCCTTCTTCCAAGGCCCGATTTATCTGGGCTCTTCCAACCGACTACACGAAAATCGGTCGCTGTTACATCAACGGCTCCAGCACCTTCACCAACGGTGACGCTGCTTGCGGCTCCGGCATGGTGATTCGAAACACCATTGACCAATCCATCACGTCGATCAACTTCGCTCACTTCGAAAATGCCTACGGCTACCCGATCTACGTGTCCACCCTCCAAGCCGTGCAGTACGGGGCGCTCGTCTTTGACGGTTCAAGCACCACCGCCCGTGGGCTCTCGTTCACCGACATCAACACGTCCAACGTCATCGCCATTGACTTCGCTTCACCCACCTTGACCGAATCCGCCTTTGAATTGGGCATCGACGGACGCGGATACGACGCCGCAGCGGTGCGGGCCTATGGCGCAGGCGCTGGTATTCTGTCCACCTTTGAGGTCAAGAGCTCATCCTTTACGGGCAACGATGCCGACTGCGGCCAGCAAGGCGGCGGTCGAGCCGTCATCTTCATCGAAGATTCCTACATTGATATGGATGATCTGGACATCTCTCAAAACTCGTACGGGATTTTGATGAAATCCAGTTCCGGAAGCCTCACCAATTCTGAGCTCGATGTCAAGTGCAACGCCATTGACACCAACTCCCTCAAGACCACGGGTACCATTGAGCACACGCTCACCATTTCAGACAACATCATCACCACGGCCGAAGGGGCTGGTTTGACCGCTTACGACGGTGCGAAGGTGTACGCCGAGCGGAACACCATTTCTGGCGCCACGGAAGGTTCAGGGGTCGGTATTCGCTCCTCAACGGTTGAATTGCACCGCAACACCATCGGCCCCGTTGGTGGATGGAACGGGTTATGGATTTACGGCACCTCTGATGTGGTTGCTGAAAACAACACCATTCAAGACACGGGCAAAGAACCCGTGTTGATCGGTGAATATCACTACCAAGACCAGGGTTGGCAAGTCCCCGCTCCAACAGCGGCTCGCCTTTACCTCGCCAACAACGTGATCTCGAACAATTCGGGTACGTGCAACTCCCAGATGTACGGTGGTGACTTTGCTTGCCCTGCAGTCCACGTGTTCCGCTCGTCGGCCACCATCCTTGACAACACCATCTCCAACAACCTCGGTGACATCATTCGTGCGAAGGGTTCCCTTGTGAACGTCCAACGAAACACGGCAGACAGCGCCGGTGGTTTTGCGGGGAACATCAGTCTTCACGACGATAATTACGGAAACAAGTACGGGTCGGTGGCATACTTCTCTGGCAACAGTTGGAGCAACGTTTCCCAAGTCTACAACATCACGGAATCCCGTGTCACGGTCCAATCCGAACAAATACCCTCTCCCGGCAACGGCGAGCTCTACCCCGTCAACATTCGATGGCTTGGCGCTGAGTGCCCCTACGTCCAGGACGAGTGCCTGAAACTTCCCGACACCGTGGCCCTGCCTCCTGCCCAAATGCCGTTGGCGCTCGAACTCGTTGAAAACGCCACGGTGTTCTCCTTCGCTGATTTGCAGAACTTTGATTCCAGCATGATTCACGTCCAAAACCAAAACACGGCATGGGGCTCTCAGGTGCGTGAAGGTGAACTCGTTCGCTATCAGGTCAAGGCCAAGAATTCCAACGTTGCTGGAGCGACCGTGGTCATCAAAGACGCCACCGGTCTCCCCCTTTACGAGTTGACCACCGATGCCCTCGGGTTCACCCAACAGGTGTCGTTGCCCTCGGATTTCCTGCTGGACCGAAACTGGAACCACATCGTGGGCGACAAAAACGCGATTATTCCAGGCGTACTGAACGAGACAGGACAACCTGTCGTTGTTGACGAGGATTCGTGTGCTGACGGGATCGACAACGACGGTGACACGTTCGTCGACGACGACGATTCCGATTGTGTCAACGGCCGAGAACAACCGTTCTACACCGTTGAAGCCTTCAAGTTCGGCAGCGGGACGAAGGACTTCTCCTATGTCCTTTCGGGCCCCATTGAGGACGTCATCAACCTCAACAACGTTCGCCCGAGCGTGAGCGTCAACGAGCAAGACGGCACGTCCTTTGCCACCGTTGTCCGCATCACGGGGCAAGCTTGGGACGGCCAAAAGTGGCCGTATGCCAACGACAACACCGCAATTCAATCGCAGTTTGGGAAGATTCAGCGTGTTGAAATCCAGCCACCCGGCTCATCCGACTGGTACACCGCCTCGGACGCGTCCGGGTCAAACGGTGAAATCACCATGGCCAACCATCCCTTCAAAGACTGGGTGTTCAATTGGGACATGTCCGCTCACCCTGAAGGCGAAGGCGATGTGACCTTCCGCATTCGCTCCTACGACGGTTTGGACTACTCACCGGTTGAAGTTCGCCAATACAAGCTGAACTTGGTTGCCCCCACCATTTTGGTCGATGTCCCCACCTCAGGAAGTGCCCACAGCACCGGAAAGGTGTTGTTCCAAGGCACCGCTTCCGACCCGTATCAGGGCATTCAAGGCAGCGACGTGAAGCAAATCTGGTTCCACATCGACGGTCCAGGTGACATGGAACAGCAATTCTTCCAAGCCGGTTCAACGAGCTGGTCGTACGAATGGCTGGTTGGTGATTTGCCATCGGGCGAATACACCGTGACCGTTTGGGCGGCTGACAGCGATTTCTGTATCGATGACAACTCCGGTTGCCAAGTTGAGGTCCGAACCATTTCCATCAACAACGAAAACATCCCACCGAACCTCCAACTTTCGTGGATTGGCTCGGCCGACCAAATGAATGGCGGCATTGACGGCGATACGATTCGAGCGTCCGAGGAAACGAAGATCATTGGCGTCGCCCGTGACGTCGGTGGCTTCGTCACGCGTGTTGAAATCGAAATTACGGACTTGGCGAGCGGTTTGCTGTTGAATGACGGTCCTCTCCCGGTGACCAGTTTCAACGCTGACGGCTCGTGGGTCGCCACCTGGGACACTTCCGATTTGGTCCATGACCGTGTGTACTCCGTCACGGTCCGTGCTTACGACGGTGACGATTACTCACAAGACATTGTTTGGCGGATGACCATCAACAACCCGCTTGACGCCGAGAACGTTGACCCGGTGTTCAACGAAACGGGGTGGGTCGGTACGTGGACCATCTTCTGCGACGAAAACTCAAACTCGTTTGACCGCTGCGGCGGCGGCGTCAGTTTCGACCTCGCCGAGTTCTTCTCCGACCCTGACGGTACCGGAGTACCCTCCAACGATTTGGAATTCTATGTCTTTGATGATGATGCAACCATTGAGGACGACTTCTACGACGATTTCATCACCATCACGCCGCTTGGGGTGCTCACCTACGACCCGATGTCGTACATGGCACAAACCACCAGCAACATTCCGGATTGGTCGTTGAACGGTGTGGTTGTCTACGCTCAAGATGACCAAGAATCCAAGGCCTATTCCCTGAAGGTCAACTTCTTGGTGCGGGCGGTTTCGTTCAGCGTGGAGCGTGTGGACTCCGGAGCCATCACGGTCAAGGACCCTGCCACGTTCCAAGGCGAGGGCCTTCCCGGAAGCACGGTCATCGTCCGGTTTGCGGAAGGCAATGCGAAGCTCAACTCGACCCGAGTTCTTTCCGATGGTACGTGGAGCATGGACCTCACGGCCAGCCAATTGGGCATTGAGGGCAACTCAGCCGTGATTTTCGAGATGGACGGACAGATCTACAAGTTCGCTGGACAAACGGAAAACGGAGAGTTCTCCATTTCCGTGGCTGGCGATAACGCAGAGGGCTCCGGAATCTTTGGCATCGTGTTGATCGTCATCGCCGTCCTCGTTCTTCTCGGAGCAGGGGCCTTCTTCTTCATTGAATTTGAAGAAGTTCCCGACGAAAGCGAGCTCACGGGCGAAGACGCGGCCGCTGAAGAAGACCCCTATGCGTGGGCGAAGGCCAAGCAAGCTCCTGCGATTCCAGAACCTGCCGCAGCACCGATGGTCGAGGCTGCAGCCCCGGTCGCCGCTGCTCCTGTCGCTTCTCAGCATCCAGGATGGTTGTGGGATGAGGCCAACAACCAGTGGGTCCCCGACCCCAACTACCAGCAACCTCCACAGTGATCACCGTTTGAGGGAACCTCCATGGTCAGTCAGGGTAAGCCCGGTGTGCAAGAGCGAATTCTTTTGCATCTGTTGGATTACTCCGACTTCAAAGACAGCATTGAGGTGCCTTTTGCCCTTTCCCAAATGGGAATTGCCAACGCCGTGGCGATTGCAAGGTCAAACGTGCCAAGAGCTATCGCTGGTCTCAAGGACCAAGGTATTCTGGTTGAGCGCCAAGCACACGTCAAGGGCGTTTCTCGAAAACGCAAGGCCTACTTTCTCACCGATAGCGGTGTCGGTCTGGCCTCGGAAACATGGGAGCGTTTGGCCGAACTTCCGATTCGGTGTCTGTTCGAGGAGAAACCCGCAGAGGAGACCACCCTTTCGGGAGCCAAATCCGTCTTGCCTTTCCAGATGCGTCCGGTGGACATCATTCGTTACATGGACGATAACCACACGCTGGACTTGCGTCGCCTTAGCGCCGATTTGGTTGAACGGGATTTGTCGAAGCATGTTGAGAAACAATTGGTCACCTCGCTCGCCGACCTGCCGAGACTCCGCCATTTCTATGGTCGGGCCACGGAACTCGACAACATGGTGAATTTGTTGGAAGCGAGAGCGACCACGCTCCTTGTGCCGGGCATCGCAGGAATCGGGAAAACAACCGTGGCGTCCAAACTCATTGAGCGATTTATGCACCGACGCAACTTGCTCTACCACCGATGCCAAGATTGGGAAGGCTCTCGTTCGTTTTTCGAATCCGTTGCCGATTGGCTTTCGAGCATGGGGTGTCCTGATTTTGCCACCTATCTCGCAGCAACACCGGTGCCACAACCCGCCGATGCCGCACGTCTCTTGGTCGAAGCGCTCAGCGGTTCACCGTCGCTGATCGTGATTGACGATTTCCATAAGGTGGCCGATTTGGTGTTGCATCAAACGTTCCAAGCCATGTCCCTCAATTTGTTGGGAAGCGATGAACAAATTGGTTTGGTTATCTTCTCTCGGTCGTTCAAACCGGTGGTTCCCACCAAGGATGCGGAAGGTCGGATTGCTAGCTTGGTGCTCCCCCTTGACGGTCTCGACCCCGAATCGGGTCGCAAACTGCTCAGCAGTTTTGAAACTCTGGCTGATGAACAATGGTTGCACATTCACGGGTTGTCCCGAGGCCATCCGTTGGTGTTGGAACTCATCAACCGAGGTGCCTCTGCGGGAGCTTTCCACGAGACGTTGGAAAATTACGTCAACGTTGAAATCTTTTCAAAATTGAGCGCCGAACAAAAACGAGTGCTCTCCGCACTAGCGATTTATCGGGAACCTGTCCTGCTCGAGGCGCTCGCCCAACAGGGCCTGAACACCGACGAGCTTGACAGCCTCGTTGAATCGGGGTTGGCTCGCCAAGCCGATGCTGAAACCTACGACGTGCACGACCTCATTCGGGAGTTTTTGTTGCGAAGCATTTCCTCGACCCTGAAGCAAGAATTTCACGCCAAATGCACCGAGTGGTACCAGAAACAGCCAAAAAATCACGACACCCTCATCGAACTCATTTACCACGCCATCCAATCTGTCCAGCACGAACTGGCCTCTGAACTCATCGTCACGGAGGGTCGTCAATTGGTGGCTCAAGGTCACATGGAATTGCTGGGATTGATTGAACAAATCGACTTCACTGACCTCCCCCTCTCCGTCCAACTCACCATGTCGCAGATGCAGGGCGAAATTTTGGCCCTGTTTGGCCGTCTTGACGAGGCCGAAACCGTGCTCCAAAACGCCCTTTCTGTTGCTGAAAAAGAGGCGGATGTCCTCGTTCAAGCCGAAGTGCTTTCATCGCTGGCCGATGTGAGTCGGAAGCAAGGTGACAGCGACCTTTCCCTTGACCGACACAAACAGGCGCTCAAGCACTACATCGCGCTCGGCCATGCCCGCTGGGCCGCTCGCACCTACAACAACATCGGGTACCTACTCCGTCGGAAAAACGAGCGGAACAAAGCCCTCCAAGCCTACGGTGAGGTCGAGGCCATTCTCGCGTCAACCTCCGATGATGGCTTGATTAACAGCCAAATCACGTTAGCTCGTGCCTTGATTGACCTTGGCGAGGTGGACCGTGCACGTGAACATGCCATGGCCTCCCATGAGCGGACCTCCCAACTCGAGGATTCCGCTCTGCACGCCCGGGCTCAGGCCGTCCTGGGACGATATTATGCCAAGGTTGGCCAATCGGAGTTGGCGCTTTTCCACTACTCGGAGGCTCTCGAGGCCATGAACGAAGCGGGCGATGTTCAGTCCTTGGTTGAAATTACGATGTTGCTGGGTGAAGTGCTGCAAGATGCAGGGCGAACCGAGGAAGCCATGGAGCATTACGGCCAAGCTCTGGTGTTGGCCGAGTCCAACGACCTCCGCATGCAAATCGGCGATTTACTTGCCCGATTAGGGGGCATGGCGCCCGACCGTCAAGATCGCATGGAATATCTCCAGCGTGCGTTGAAAGTCTTCAGGGAATTGGGGGCACGCAACCGAATGCGAGAAGTGCAATCGTTGGTCCACCGGGCCGTGATGGGCCGCTGATACGGTCATTGTACGGCTGCTGGCCGGTCCAGCGAAAGGAAGGTCATGCCGTCTTCGTGCACAACCCATAACCGTTCAACTCCGGAAAGCGGAATCCGCCCCTCGTGCTCGCCTGCACCGGTGCCGGAAACGACCACTTCGGTGTCCAGCGGTCCACCTTCATCGATCAGTTCCAACGAAAAGTCATGAAGTTCCAGCCAAAACAGCGATTCGTCGGCTTCGGTGGGTCGCCACGATATTTCTTCAGCATAGGACACGTTGGCGCCCAGGCGGCTCGCCTCGTCCGCACGTTCCACGGCCGCTGCGATGTCTTCCATGTTGGCTTGAATCGCCTCTTGGTTCCACCTCAGACGGGTGTTGGTTTCGATGTCCCATGCCCATACGCTGAACATCGTCATGAGCATCACGCCCAGAAGGAAGGTGAAGATGTACCCCAGTTCGGTGGCTGCTGCCGAGGTGTCCCGCCTGAGGAGCGTGGCCTTCACAACATCACCTCCCGGGTGGTCACATCAAGGGATGCCAGTTGGAGCGTGAATTCGATCGCTTGGCCGTTGGTGTGCCAAACCGCTTCGGCCGTTCCATAACTTGGGTCCGGGACCCAACCGACGTAATCGGTCAGCAAGTCAAGGCGTCCGGGATAAACCGTCCAATCTTCGCTGGATTCCAATCCGATGCCTGCATTATCGGCAATCGCCGTCCCGTAGGGTTCGGACCAGCCACGCCGTACCTCGTAGGCAGGTGCTGAAGCGAGCGACATCCGGTGAACGAGTTCAATGTCCAATTCCAATTCGCCCGCTCCGCTGGAGCTGTCGGCGGTTGGATGGAGCGATGGTACGGTGGCGGCAAAGCGGGGGCCGGGGCCTCCACGGTCGGAGGGAGGAACCACGACGTAGGGTTTGAACTCGGGATGGTTGGTCACGACGGCTCCGCCGCTGAATGCGACCTCCATGCCGTTGATGGAGGATTGGAATTGGTAGGCGAGACGGGAGAGGTGGAAGGCCCAAACCGTACCGATGGAGGCGTGAGTGGCCACGCCGTCTCCACCGATGACATCCAGACTCACACTTGATGGATGGCGCCCCTCAATCCAAGCATTTTGGATATCCACTTCGCCCCTGCCTCCCATGCGCTCCCACGGCAAATCCGTCGTCACCCAACCGCTTGCTTGCGTGCCCACGCTGGTGCACCGTTCGGCCCCGTCGTGGAGGATTTGGTAGAGTCCATGGTTACCGCCGCTTCGGAGCAAACGCAACGGATGACCCGATTCGACTCGCAGGGACGTTGTGCCCAAGGAGGCCGCCATACTGGTGGCATCGTTTTGGGCAAGGAAGGTGCCGGTAGCGTTGGTGGCCCCCGTTACGTTCCACGACGAGGTGTACCCGGCGAGCCGCAGATGGAATTCTTCAGCGGTGGTGTTGTCCTCGTTCATGTACGTAAACAAGCCTCCCGAGAGGCCGCCGGTATCGTCAGCCGGAATCAAGGTCAATCCGGGTTGTTCATCGGTTGTCGACAAGGTGTTGTCGGCCGCCCACGTTACAAACAAGTCACCGTCGGCGTCCAACGTCGCAGCGCCTTCGTCCACAGCCGGCGGCCAAGTCACGTGTTCTACTTCGCCCGAGGCCACGGAGATTCCACCCCCTCGCCACGTGACCGTGACGATCCCTTCGCCGGGGTTGGCCAATCGCAACGTGCCCGCCATGTTGGGAGGTGTGAACGCATGGCCGAGGTACATGCCGGTATCGGACGGCCATGCGGTGAGGCCATCATCGGAGGAGGTGTCGGTTTTGAGCAACAAACGCGAGGGGGAACTGGTGCTGACGTGGACGATGGTGGGTTGGGTGACGCTGACTTCGTGGGTGAACGAGACCGCCGTCCTGGCGTAACCGCTGGGCAATGCGTAGTGAATCACCGTCTCGTCATCAACGGTGAGGTGAATTTGGTTGGCGGTATCGCTCAGGACGTGGATGGCAGAAGTGCCCGTGGACACCGGGAACGACCATGCGTGGCCACGTTTGTCCGAAGGTTCGGGTGCGTTCGGCAACACGTAGGTGGCGCCGTTCGCTCCCGTTTCTCCCATCACGGTCAGCGCATGACTGGACGTGATGACGGCGGTTCCAATCGAAGTAACATCAAAAGACCCGATATCGTCGACCCGTAAGGCACGAGTTTGCACTTCCTCGCCGTTCACGGTCAACGAGACATCGATGGGGCCCAGGGGCATGGCAAGACCCGGCGTGACGGTGAAGGCCACACGGTCCAAAACCGCCTCTACGGTGTAGTAGTACGGTCGGTCGGGTCCTTGCCGAAGGTCAGTGATGCACACCGCTTCAACCCGACTCTCAGGGTGCCGAATTTCGACCGTGTCGTCGAAGTCCAAGGCTCCTCGAGCTCGCAGGGTCATGTCCTCTTGCCAGGTGGCCGAATACCACATCCCTCCTCGCAGGCTGTCCCAGACCAAATTGCCATCTACGGGGATCAAGGTTGCATGGGTTGAATCACCGGGCATCCCGCGTTCGGACAGGGAGGAGGTTTGTTGCGCCAAGAGGGTCATTTGGGCCGACATGTCGTGGCGCTCAACCGCCCCCTCCATCTCTTCGATGACCGGCATCATCGAGACCATCATGAGTCCGATGATGGAAAGAACGCCACCGAACAACAACACCGTTGCTACGGCTGCGGAGACCGCCTCTTCGTCACGCGTGAGGTTGTGCCTCATCGGCTCACCTCAATGCGCTGCAGGTCCACTTCAAAGTACAAAGGTAAGGATTGAGATGAAACACTGAATCCGTCAGCCCCGCTCGCTCGGCCGTAAGGTGCAAAACCGATGTAGGTGTCAAGGGTTCCTGCGGAGCGTTGGATGGTGTATTCGGAAAGCCAGGTGTCGTGGTATTGCGGTGTGACGATGTCATGAAGGGCATTGGTCACTTCAAACTGGACATTATAGGCACGTCCGCTGAACAACATCATCGGCCCCTTTGACACAAATTGCAGGCCGACGTTTGAACCCGTGCCGATGGAGCCGTTGGTGATAACATCGGTCAGGAGCATGGAAAGCCGCAACTCATCGTTCGCCATGCGGTCAAATTCAACCGACGGCATGGCGCTGACCTCCCAAGCACCGTTGGGGAACCGTTCGGCTCGGGCGTTGTTCATGAGGACGATTTGGTGCTCACCTTGTCCCAACGAGGTGGTGATCTCAAGACCAGAGAGGGTGAGTTTGGCCTGACGGTGCAACGGTTGGTCGTCGGCACCGTACACGGTCACGATCATCCAATGCGTTGCGCTGGCATTGTGCGTGATGAACACTTCTCGGTGGCTCGCGGTCACTTCGCTTTCAAAGAACACGCCAGGGGACTGGATCGTGATGCCACGAGCGGTTTCGTTGGCCGCAAGAACGGCGATGGTCGTGTCGTTCACGTGACGCAACTCAATGCGTTCACCGGCGGTTAAATCAGCGGCAATGGTCCAGGCCTCCACGTTCTGGACGGAACGAATCGAGGTGGACTGTATGGCCAAGGTGTTTCGGAAACCGGTGCCGTCAGGGGCGTTGCCAGCCACTTCAATTCGGTCCTCAATTCGGTCGGCCAGTCCCGTTGCTGAGTTCCAGTTGGTGTTGTCTTCAAAATCCGACAAGTAGGGGTTCAAGAAAATCCAGACGCCCCCCATGATGGTGATGACCATCGCCAAGAGCATGACCACGCCGAGAACTTCGCTAACCGCTCGCTCCTCGTCACGCAATCCTCGGGGACCGCTTCGTCCCGTCCGTCGGTTCACGCTTTGGACACGATGCGGTATCATTTAGCCATTCACCTCAAATCGTGCGTTGAGGCTCAATTGCGGAGGGGAGTTTCAACCGCCTCATCGGTGTCGGCCTTTCCGATGTAGTGAGAGAAATCGGGCCCGTCTTGGTCGGAGATTCGAAGGTCACCCGAAAACACGTCGGCGATGT
>JADHNB010000050.1 GCA_016779705.1 Candidatus Poseidonia sp.
TTCAACACCGGCAAAAACGTCTCGGTGATGTTCCCCGTGTTGACGATTTGCAACGTAATGCTGCCCCACTCTCCCGGTATGGCGCCCGTGGTGGAAACGCCTTGGGCTGAAACATTGTATTCATTGGGTCGAACTTTTTGGTCGTAGACCATCACGATATCATCGATGTAAAAACCCAAATCGGTTCCCGTGGCGTCTGAGGTAAATTCATACTTGAATTGAGAGGTGCTGTGAAACAGGTCAGCGGCGACCGGCAACAAGGGTGATGCCGCCCCCTTGTTGTTGACGCTGAACGTTTGCCAGTTTGCTCCATCGGTGAACGTTTGGTCAACCGTCCCACTGATGGAACCGATTTCGCTCCACGCGCCAAACGCGTTTCGGCCGTACATGGTCAGCTTGTCGTTGGCGGCCGTGCTCCCGGTGTAATAGAAGGACAAACCGTTGGTCCGCGTAGGGTTTGCAACGGCGTCAGAGAGGTCCATGACGGGCGTGGTCATGGTGGCCATCATGTTGTTGTTGTACGTTGAGGTTTGGCCGTTTCCAGCATGGCAACTGCGACCTTGAGAAATCGATGTGTCCGTGCTCAGGGTCCATCCACCGCCGAAGCTCCATGCGGAGGTGGAGTCGCAGTTGAAGTAATCCGAACCCACGGTGAACCGGTCGTTGAGGGCATCGTTTGTGGGGACGTCGTCGGAGACGGTGGAGGTGGCTCGGATGATCATCGTGTGATTGCCCGCATAGGACGGAACGATGGTCGCGGTGATGGTGTTGGAATCGCCTCCACCAAGCGTGGACATCTGGACGGTGGTGTTGACGAATTCAAAGTAGGTGTATTCGTTGTGGAGGAGCAAAACATTGACGTCAATGACCCCAGATGCAGCCGTTCCAATGTTCTCCACACCAATGGTCAGCGTGGACGAAACGTTGACCATGCCGTCAATCACGTAAAGTTCAGCCGGTCGGTTAAATCCCAAAATCGGGTGATTCGATGAGAACATTTTGTATAACGATGCATCGGCGTTGGAGGTGTAGGTCACGCTGACATCCGTGACTCGGACGTCAACGCCCGTCGGATTGCTCGGACTGTGATGGGTGGATGTTGATTCATCTAGAACCAACGTGTTGGTTGGCCATGCGCCCGTGAACATCATCAAGGTCAGACCAAGTGCCAACGCCCATCGCATGTCGCTCAAGAGAGGGATGGACCTCTATCTATTTAGGAGCGTTGTCGTGTTGGGTTCCCAAATCGTGAACCGAGTTTTGCTCGTCTAATTCCTGTGAAACCGAATCATTGGCCTGTTTCAATTTGGCTTCATCCCGTTGTTCTTTAGCTCGTGCGGCAAAATACACGGTGAACGATGGAATGAGGACCATGGAGAAACAACCCACAACCGCAGCGAGCGCCCAAAGGAATTCGGTGGCGGCGTCCACGGTGAACACCTCGACATGGTCGAAGGCCTCGTTGACGGTTTGGGCCGTGATGCCTGGTTGTGTGCTTCGGTTTCCGGCTTCGATGATTTCTACGCGAACGATGGAAGGGCTGTGGGTGTAGGCGATCATTTCACGAGACTTCGTTTCCGCTTCGCTGACGGATTGTGCAAAGACGCTCCCGTTTGACCGGCGGGCGGGGTCGACTGAGGTCAAGGCATGGAAGACGATGTCAGACCCATCTTCGGATATCCGTTCGTGGGACGTTGCGTGCTGGCATTGCTCGGCACAGGAAAATTCATCCTCGTGGGGATTGCTTAAGTCGTAGGTAGTCCCTAACAAGACATGGCTGAACAGTTTTGCGTCGTTGTAGACTTTCAAGGTCGCCCCGTCCGACAAATCAGTGGCGGTAATGTTGACCCACGTGAGGTTTTGACCATTGGCTGCAATTTGCCATGCCCAGGTGGTGGTGTTGGCGTCTTCGTCGTAAGTACGCACGACCTGCTCGGCCGCCGTCGAAGCATCGTGATCGTTGACGGTCGCCTCGGTTTGGTAGATGTACACTGACGGGGAAACGGTGGCGCCATAAACAGCATACGAGAGCATGAAAATAAGCGTCAAGGACAAGCCAATGAGGGTGCGCAAAAGGTTGGGATTTTGCGCCAAGGCCTTCTTCATCACTGCCTCCAAAAAATGGCTGTTCAAGAAGCCTTGCATATGGTCGTTGTGAAACTTGGGTTGGGTTAGGGGAATCGCATGCCTGACCCGTTCTTTTCATATAGGGGCGGACGGTCGGAATGTTGCTCGGTGTTGCCCCATGACGACCGTCTTTGACATTCCTGCAGACATTTTCAATCCAGCCTTGGCGGCTGAACTAGCCAAGAACGACGCCATTTCGATGCCAGATTGGGGCGATTATGTCAAAACCGCCGTGGACCGTGAGCGACCCCCCACGCAAACCGATTGGTGGTACCTTCGCACCGCTGCCATCTTGCGAAAGGTGGCCCGCAACGGACCCGTTGGTGTCACTCATTTGGCTCAGGCATTCGGTGGCAAGAAGGACAACGGCGCCATGCCCAACACCCCGGGTGTCGCCTCTCGCCACATCATTCGAACGGCCCTTCAACAACTCGAAGAGGCTGGTTTGGTCGAAAAAGTTCCCAAGAAAGAAATTGAAACCGAAGACGGAAAAGTCCAACTTTACGCTGGTCGTCAAGTAACCTCCGCAGGCCAGAGCTTTGTCGACAACGTTGCTCACAGCGTTCGAAACGAAGCCGAGGCACAATACCCCGGACTTGACAAGTACTGAAAGGTGGAAAGGACGTGACCAGCATGGCAAGCGCTCAAGACGATGAGTTGACGGCGATCCGTGCTCAACGCCTTCAGGCCATGCAAGACCAACTGAACCAGCAGGCCATGACTCAACTTGAGGCCCAAGAAGATGCCGAATTGGCTGCGGCTCAATCGGCATCCATGGACGTCCAGTTGCGGCAATATTTGACGCCCGAAGCGCGGTCCCGTCTCGCTCGCATCGGCCTGGTTGAGCCAAACCGTGTTCAGACGATCAAAGCAACCCTCGTTGAAAATTTTGAATCGGGCGTGTTCACCGCCCCCATGAGCGACGCTGCCCTCAAGCAGGTCCTCGCTTCCCTGTCCAAGAGCCGCAGCAATGCGTCCATCAGGAGAATCTGAGAAGGTGCTCGAAATGTCGAAACACAAACCAGCAGCAAAAAAAATTCGCCTCTTGAAGGCAGGAAAGCAGAACCGGCGTGTCCCTGTGTGGGTCATGCTTAAGACCGACCGAAACACGGTGTCCCACCCCAAGCGACACCAATGGCGACGAAGCAAGTTGCAACGATGAGGTGATTCGAATGGCACGCGCTAACGAGTCCGAACTCATTGTCCCTCTTCGCAACGCATGGAACATCACCCGGTTTAAGCGGGCGCCACGGGCCATGCAAATCATCCGTGAACAAGTCATCCAGCACCTCAAGGTCAAGGAAGACGAGGAACTGTACATCGACCCCGAAGTCAACGAATACGTGTGGAAGCGCGGAATTGAAAACCCGCCTCGCAAAATTCGCTTGATGGTGATTCGTCACGACGAACCAGACTTCCCCGTTGAAGTGAAATTGATGAAGGAGTGAGCAAGATGGGGAACATTCGACCAAGTTTTATCAAAATTCGAGCCATTCGCCTTTGCGAGGAGCACGGTGAAAAATTCACCGACGATTTCGACCACAACAAATTGATGGTTCAGCAGCTGACCGATGTCGGTTCAAACAAAAAACTCCGCAACTGGATTGCCGGTTACGTAACGCGCTACCGAAAGCGACGTACCGATTGATGGTGTTTTGAGTGTCGTTTCGGGTTGACTGGGACCGTCAACCCGTGAGCGTACATGCGACCGATGCAGCATTCCTAGAAGCGCTGATTCTTCATCTCCGTAACAGCCACAACGTGCGAAAACGGTCAATCGTAATGCCCGACCGAGAAAACGGTGGGTTCCTGTTTTTCATTTATCAGGTATGCGACCCGCGATGGATTGCTGCCTTCGTTGATGGTCATGGCAAAGGTGAATAGGGTGGGTGAGCGACAAGATCTTCCGCTCCCTTCGGGAGCCGTCAAGCTCGTTGTGGTGTTGGTCGGCGTTTCGCACCCCGGGAATCTTGGAGCAATTTGTCGTACGATGCTCAATTACGGATATGATGATCTTCGCTTGGTGAATCCTCAATGTTCGGTGAACGATGATGAAAGCCGTGCTCGCGCAAAACATGCTCAACGATTGTTGGACAACGCCACGACGCATGCCACCATTGAAGAGGCAACCGTCGACTGCAGGGCCATTTTGGGCACCTCAGGAAAACGAGAGGTGGGTGACAAGACCTTGTTTCGCCATTATCTCTATCCGTGGGATGCCGTACAACGAGAGCGCGAAGGAGGTGGTTCCATCGCCGTGGTTTTGGTGAAGAAGGCACAGGGCTGTCGGGAGAAGATCTTTCGAAGTGTGATTATTTCATCACGCTCCCCACTTGGGAGGGGTATCCCATCGCTAACTTAAGTCACGCAGTGAATGCAATCGTGTATGAATTCCATCGGGCCCGGGTCTTGAATGGGCAAGGACACGACCCCGCAATGCCAGATATCGTTCCTCTCTCGACCTCGCTGGACCCGGCCGTCAAACGCGCCTTATCCGATGCTCTTGTCCAATTTTCAACGGTCCTGAGCGGCTCGCCAGAACGCAATCTGTCGGTTGAACAAACCTTGCGGAGGACGTTGCTCAAAGGAACGCCCTCCACCGAAGAATCCACCCGACTCATCGGGGCTTTTGTGGAGGCCACGACCGCCCTTGAGTTTGCACAAGGTTCCGATTCCTGGAAGAAAGAACATCGTCGTCGATTACGCTGAAGGTCGCCAAGTAGCCACGGATTTCGGTGTCTCTCGGCAATGCATCGCCACCAAAGTCAGTCGGTTCCCATAGACACTTTTGATGTGAGGGCTCACGGCATCAAAAGCCCACTTGGCCAGATTTTCAGCCGTCGGGATGAACGGCACGACCACTGTTCGATGTTCAGAGCCCATGGCCTCGCATGCTCGTTGACCTTCCATATCGTCTTGGTAGACCACGAACGCATGGTCGATCACATCGTGAACATGCTCCATCAAAATGCTGGATATGTCGGAGAAGTCCATCAACATGCCCTCTTCTGAAACGCCGCTTGTTTGGACAACCTCTCCCTCGATTTCTGCCTCAAACCGGTAGCGATGGCCATGCAAGTGCTTGCATTTGGATTTGTGATTCGGGACACGGTGCCCCGTGTCGGTTTCAACGTAGCGTCGTATGGTTGTGGTCATTCACTTTCCTCCTGTGGTTCAAAATGCATGGATGCGGAATTGATGCAATAGCGCTCCCCGCCGTAGGCTCTGGGCCCGTCATCAAACACATGGCCAAGATGGGCATCGCATTGACTGCATTGAACCTCGGTTCGAGTCATCCCGTGAGATTGGTCGAGGATGCGGCGAATGTTGGCATCCTGATGTTCACTATGGAACGACGGCCAACCACAGCCGGAATCAAATTTCATGCTTGAAGTGAACAGCAAGGTGGAGCAACAAATGCATCGATAGGTGCCAGGTCGTTGTTCGTCCCATGTGATGCCGGTGAACGCTCGCTCGGTACCCGCCTCTCGCGTCACATGGTATTGAAGCGGCGTCAACCGCTCTCGATATGCCGCATCGCGATGTTCCCGCTCAAGATTGAGGGCGTGTTCTAAAACCATCTCCCAAGGTTCCGTGTATTCGAGCGGGTCTGGGCGACCAACGGCGTGGAACGCCAGGATTCGCTCAACATCGGAACCCGTCTTCCCGTGGCTTCGCCCCTCTGCATCAGGATGGTACGAGGTCATGGTTCGCTGGAAGACTTCGTTGAAATCAAGATTCAACACGGATATTGAACGCTCTGCATCCCGAAGGATGCTCGTCTTATCTCCATGAAGATACGGGAGCGTAAACCGGATTCGGTCGCTACCCCAGTTGCCCAAAGCGAGGGCACGTTCGAGGGCCGTGTAGAATTCGGGCCGGCAATCAGGATAGATGGCATGGTCACCGCTGTGAACGCCAAGCACCACCTCAACATCGCACTCGTGTTGACCGGAGATCGATAACGCCACGCCGTACAGAAGGGACGCAAAAATGGCGTTGCGGTTGGGAACCACGGTGGCTTTCATGCGTTCTTCTTCGTAATGCCCTTCTGGAACTTCACCCCCGGATTCCAGCAAATCGCTCTTAAACAACGACATAGCGCTACGCAAATCAACGATCTCATGTGAAATCGGGAGGCCATGGTGGCGTACATAGGCGATGAAAGAGGCGGCCCGTTCCAATTCAATCTCGTGTTTTTGCCCGTAATTGAACGAAAGGGCCGTCACGGTATAACCTCGCTCAAGGAGATGCAGGGCAAGGGCCGTTGAATCCATGCCGCCGCTGAGTGCCATGACCGCTTGTTTCATTTCGACCAACCTCACAAAATACCCATCCACTTATGCGTTTGCAGCGACAAACGCCAATCGTCGTGTTCTTTGACCACCGCCTCGGTGATGGCAAACGAACGGCCGTTCTCCTCCACGCTGGCCTTTTCGTCATAGCACGGTTGAAGGTAATGATGGTTGAATCCCGAGCGTAAATCATCGTACATTGAGAGGGGTTGCCCAACATAAACGCATTTGAGTTCATCACCCACCCGTTGTTTGATGTGAGCGTTCGGGTACATTTGGTCCTTTGGTGAGATGCAAATCCAATCGAGCAGACCCTCTGGAATTTCGACCGTTCCGTTGGACTCGATCGAAAGATGGTAGCCTCGTCGGTGGAACAGCCTTGACAGGGGCCAGAGGTCATTCAGCATGGGTTCGCCCCCCGTAAAGACGATGTTTTTGCACGGATATTCAAGAACTTGGGCGAGGATGTCGAGGGCGGTCATCACCTCATAGGTATCAAAATCCGTGTCGCACCATTCACAACGCAAATTGCAACGGCCAAAGCGAACGAAGACATGCGGGATACCGGCTCGAAAACCTTCACCCTGAACGGAATGAAAGATCTCGACGATGTTGTATTCCGTGGCCAAATCCGATGCGAGGTCCGTCGGTTCGTCACCCGCACGTCCACACCTTTCGTCCACACCGAGCACCTCACAACGACGGTTGCTGAATCAATTGCATCAGTTCGGTACGCGCCTCTGGCCGCTCAAAGAACACACCTCGCATGGACGATGTGGTCATCACCGCTTGTTGCTTGGCGACCCCTCGGCATTGCATGCAACCGTGGGATGCTTCAAGAATCACGGCTGCACCAAGGGGAGCGAGTTTCTCTTCCAGGTCGTCAGCAATTCCTTTCGTGATACGTTCTTGGTTTTGGAGGCGCCGTGCATGCAGTTCAACGATGCGCGCGAGCTTGCTGATGCCAACGATTCGGTCGACCGGGATGTATGCCACATGAGCCCGCCCACGGAAAGGGAGAAGATGATGTTCACAGGTCGAGGTGAATTCAATGTCCCTGAGCAACACAATGCCATCGTAACCCTCGCCGTTGAACGTTGCGTCAAGGATTTCACGGGCATCCATGGTGTATCCTGCAAAGATTTCAGTCCAAGATTCAATGACACGTTGAGGCGTTTTTTGCAACCCTTCGCGCTCAGATGCGCCTTCGCCCTCCAAATATTCGAGGAGCGTTGCCACCGCTCGTTGCGCTTCGTCCTTCGAGACCATCATGCATCCCCCCTTCCGTGGCGCTGATCAATTTCATCCAATTGGTCGAGCAATTTCCGACAGGCTGTTCGGATGGCGTCCGCCAAACTCACAAATTTTTTCTCGTCTCCGACGTGGAGTCGAAGGTCGGTTACGAGTTCCCCAGGCATGTCAAGCGATACTTTGGGCACAGAAAGCGGTCCTTCATTGCCCGTATAAATACTCGCTTAATATTCTCCGGCGAATATGAATGGGCTTCTTCATCCGTCTTTGCTGATGAACGAGAAGCCAATGTTCAAAGGATTCCTCAACCTGATTCACAGCATGCAGAAAGCCACGAGCAACGCTGGTCTGGCCGTCCTTCATGAAATGAGGGAATACGTAGGCCATGCCGACACCACGGGACTGCACGATGAAGAAATTCTCAGATTCCTTGACACCGACCCAAACCTTGGGCAGGCACTTCAGGAAGCGGCCGGCCAGTTTGAAATCTTCAAACACGAATTCGGTGAGGTCTACAAGGATTCAAACGAACTTGAATTGATTGCAACCCTCCAAGAGGGGTTCGTTAATTTTTACAACCCTGCAACCGTCAACCCTTACGTGGCCCTCGCTGCGAAAGGGCCTTGGATCGTCACCTCGCATGGAGCTGTCGTCCACGACAACGGTGGATACGGTATGCTTGGAGCCGGGCATGGCCCCAGTGCCATCATGGGTGCGATGTCTCAAAACTGGGTCATGGCCAACGTCATGACCGCTTCGTTTTCTCAAAAGCGCCTTGACCAACGGTTACGAACCGAACTTGGTCATACCCGAGGGCATTGCCCTTTTGAAAAATTCATTTGCATGAACAGCGGTTCCGAGTCCGTCACGGTAAGTTTGAGAATTGCCGACGTGAATGCGAAACTGATGACCCAAGCTGGCGGTCGGTACGAAGGATGGGAAATCAAAATGCTTGCCATCGAACAAGGATTTCACGGCCGAACGGACCGACCCGCACAAATGTCCCATTCTTGCAAAAGCAAATACGATCAACACTTGGCCAGTTTTCAGCATCGCAACAACCTGATTTTGGTCCCCGCAAACGATGTGGATGCTCTGCAGGCCGCTTTCGCTGAAGCCGAAAAGAATCATGTTTTCATTGAATTGATGGCCATTGAACCCGTGCAAGGGGAAGGCAATCCTGGACAATGTGTGTCTCGCGAATTTTACGACGAAGCCCGACGACTGACCAACGAACACGGTAGTCTGCTTCTGGTCGACTCCATCCAAGCCGGGATCCGCGGTCAAGGCACACTATCGGTCATCGATTATCGGGGTTTCCAAGATTGCGAAGCACCCGACCTCGAGACGTGGTCCAAGGCCTTGAATGCCGGGCAATACCCTCTTTCTGTTCTCGGAATGAATCAGAGGGCAGCCTCACTCTATGTCACCGGCATCTATGGAAACACCATGACCACCAACCCCAGGGCCTTGGAGACAGCGGTCTCGGTTCTTGACAACATCACGCCAGAACTCCGAACCAACATTTGCGAACGGGGTGATGAGTTTGTTCAAAAGTTCAAGGTGTTGGAAGCTGAATTCCCCGATGTCATTACCAAAGTCCAGGGAACCGGGTTGCTTTGCAGCGCAGAATTGGAACCCAAACAGTTCCCCGTGGTCGGAATGGATGCCGTCGAACCGTGGTGCCGCCGACGTGGCCTCGGTGTGATCCATGGAGGCGTCAATGCCTTGCGATTCACACCCCATTTCCAAATCACTTCAGAAGAGATTGATTTGATCGTCAACATCGTGCGCGAGGCCTTGCTCGCTTTTGGGGCTACGACAAACTCGTGACGATGTCTTCCCGTTTGAATTGACGAGCAGCATACCAAGCGGCTCCGAACGCATAGACGGTGGATGACACGAGCCAAACCACGACATGACCCAAAACGATTCGATTCATCAACAATTCACGGAGAGCCAACAGGACATTGACCACTGGGATGGCAAACCAGAACGCTTCAATGCCATCAAGATTGATCACTTGCGTAAACAAGGCAGGGAAGAGGATCAACAAGACCGCCGGGCCAAGAATTGAACCCGCTTCTTTCACACTGTGCGAGCGCATGGCCAGTGCCAATTCAAACGCCACCACCATGATGGCGAACAACAAGACGGCCAAGCAAAGAAGCGCGAGGGTCGCCATGTCCAGTTCAGGCACCGAGATGAAATCCGTTGAGGCGAGGTATCCAATCGCAAACAACAAACCTGCGATTTGCAGCAGAACACCGGCTCCCGTAATGGTGGCCACCGCGACCCATTTGCCCATGAGAAGCTCCATACGTGTGCAAGGCAACGCGAGAAGCGCTTCCAAAGTACCGCGTTCCCGCTCACCGGCCGTCATGTCAATGGAAGGTTGAATGGCGCTCGAAAAGGTCCAAACGGCGAGCACAAGGGGAATAAAGAGCGAGAGCACCATGCCCGCTTGTTCTCCTTTCGTGGCCACGTCGCTGTCTTCAAAACTTCCGTTCCAACGAAGCGGGTCCAAGGTTTCGTCGGCATCGAGTCCTGCATCGGTGATCCGGCGAACCGTCTCGTTTTCTTCCCAGCCAGCCAAGACATCGAACGTGCGACTTCTCGCCTCCAAACTTTGTTCGGAGGTCGACATGTAGAGCAGCGCATATTCGACAATCGTTCCGTTGGTTCGCATTCGTAGAACGACATCAACACTTGTGTTGCGTAAACGCTCTGCATCGCCCCCTGGTGTCGACAAGTTGGTGATGGTGCCGAGAGGTTCGTAGGTGATGTTGAGTTCAGAGGTGTTGAACGCCAACGACAAATCATCTGGTAACCCGTCGGTTTGCACAACAATGTCAACTTGCATGGCTTGCAATTCAGCGGCTTCGGAGGCCAAGAGGAGGGGGAAGAGAATGAAAAGGACCGGGAACATCAACAACGGGATGACCAGGATGGCCACGATGGTTCGCCAATCTCGAACAAATTCAACCAACTCTTTTTTCGCGATGGTCGTGATTCTCATACGCCGATTACTCATCCTCGTCCACCTCCTTCGGTATGGAGGGTGTGAACATGGATCGCCATGCTTTCGACCAGCGACCTAAGGGTTTCTCGTTCACTTCGTCTTCTCGAGCAACGTCCATGGTTAACGACACGTAGGCATCCTCGAGGTGCTCTGCACCGGTGAGTTCGAGCAATTCCTCAGGTGT
>JADHNB010000051.1 GCA_016779705.1 Candidatus Poseidonia sp.
CCCGATGTACGACGTGGTGGTGATTGGAGCGGGTCCTGGAGGCGGTTCTGCAGCCTTGCACGCCGCACGGGCGGGACTCTCAACCCTCGTTTTGGAAGCCGATCCCGAAATCGGAACCCCGGTTCACTGCGGAGAATGCCTTTCCGAGTTGGCCGTGCAAAACCTTGACTTGACCCTTCCCGACCACGTCAAAGCGCTTGATGTCAAGGGCATCCGCGTTATTTTCCCCGACGGCACGGACAAACTGCTCACCGAAGAAGGCTATGTTCTCGAAAAGCACCTCTTTGAACGCTGGTTGGCGGACGAAGCCGTGGCCAAGGGAGCCGAAGTCAAGCTTCACCATCGCGTTACCAGCATGGAGCGAGTTTACAACTCAGAAAATCAATTTTCCAATTGGAAACTTGACGGCAGAGGGGACGGGTTTCCCGTCGAATGCCGTGCCGTGATCGATGCTTCGGGTGTTTCGGGCGCTGCCGCGAAGCTGCTGGACATGGGTGGCGAGGTGGAAGTCATCGCCGGATTCCAATACGAGATGCTGGACGTCCCCAACGACGGCTACCTCGACTTTTACCTGTGGCCAAAATACTCCCCTCATGGGTACGTGTGGATGATTCCAAAAGAGGGAGGTCGAGCCAATGTTGGCCTGGTGACCACCGACAAGAAAGGGGCCATCAAGTACCTGGAATCCTTCATCGAAGACACCTACCTGAAAGGAAAACCAACGGCCAACCCGCCGTGGCGAGAGGACGGCATGAAAATTCGGCCGTTTGGCGGGACCATCCCCATTTCCGGACCTCGCAACGCCACGGTGGACGACGGCGTGCTGTTGGTGGGGGATGCGGCCGGATTCACCTCACCGCTCTTTGAGGGCGGCACCCACCTCGCTCTTTGGTCCGGTCGAGAGGCGGCTCAAACCGTGGCGGCAGCGCTCAAGGAAAACAACCTCTCCAAAGCCAGGCTGATGGCCTACGAGCGCGCTTGGAAGAAACGCTTCCCGCCCTATCAAAAGATCCTCAAAGGCAAAACGGCGTTGTACGAACTCTCCGATGACGAGATGTCGGCGATGGCCCGATGCTTGCCCAAGGAACTGGGCAACATGAGTCCCTTGGACAAGACCTTCATTGGCTTGAAAATCTTGGTTCGAAAACCGATGCTGTTCACCAAACGGGTGATTGCCGTCTTGCTCTCGTTTGGCTATTCCCGTGCCAAATTCTTCGGCTGGTAACCTCGTTTCGAGGACGCTGATTGGGTAAAGGATTTGAGGGACGCCACCCTCCGTTGAACCATGTGGGGGGTCACGATGTGGTTGGCCCTCGGGGCCGCGGCTTGGTTGTTGTGGAAACCTGACCTCCACGAGCGCTCCACCGCCCTGTCCTTCACCCTTCACGCCGCCTTGGCACTGCCGTTTGTCACTCTGGCCGGTTTGTTCGTCGTGAACGACACGTCCATCCTCCATGTTGCCGCTTACGGCGGGGAAGCGCTTCCCCTCAAGTACCGGTTTGCGGCGACGTGGGCCGCTCGAGAAGGGCCGCTGTTGATGTGGTTGGGTTGGATGGCCTTGCTGACCTGGTGGTGGCGCGAGCCCTTGGCGGGGGAACTCGGCCCAACAGGCGAAGAAGCCCACCGTTGGCGACTTCGAGCCGCCCATCTCATGAGCCTCACGTTGTTGCTCATCGCCTTCTCCTTGGACCCGTTCAAGCCCACGCCTGCGTTTTTCAGAGGCATGGGCCTCAACCCCTTGCTGCAAACCGATTTGATGGTGATTCACCCGCCGCTGATCTTCCTCGCTTACTCCTTCTGTTTGCACCTGACGGCCATTGCGCTTTCGGTGATGCTCACCCGAAACGGAACCGACGTGGCGCAGCGCATGCTCCGCATCGCCCGCCCCGGCCTTTTCGTCGCCACCCTAGGCATTGGGCTGGGTGGTTTGTGGGCCTACTTGATTCTCGATTGGGGTGGCTATTGGGCGTGGGACCCCGTGGAGACGGGTTCCTTCCTCCCTTGGTTGGCTCTGGTCATGCTCGTTCACTTGCGAACACGTCCCGGAGGCGTGGCAACCAACGTCTGGGTCGGGGCAGGGTTGGCCACGGGCTTCCTTTCGCTGTTTGCCACCACCGTGACCCGAGCAGGGGGCGTCTGGGCTTCCTCGGTCCACACCTTTGTCGCGTCAGATAGCGGTACACCGCCCGGCGACGTGTTTGGTCGATTAATGGTGCTTCGCAACGATGCCGCCGCCACCGAGGTGATGACGTACATCGTTTGGATGTTCATGCTGTTGGGATGTTGGTTGGCCGTTCAACGTCAACCGTCTGACGATGAACCCCTCAACACCTCCATGGCTTGGGTGCTGACCGTACCGGCTTGGGTGGCCGGTTTAGGGAGCCTCCTTTTCGTTGGTGGAGATGGCTTGGGTTGGGGAACGGTCCCTTCGGTGGTGTTCGTCTCCGTGGCGTTCCTGCCGCTCTTTATGAATCGCCCCGCTTTGGTACCGAAAGAAGACGGGGCTGCTTGGGCGTACCGAACATGGTTGCCGTTGCCGCTTGACTTGGTGGTTCCGTTGGCCGTTTTCGGCGTGACCCAAGACGTGTTCATCACCCTCGCCACCGCCGTGCTCTTCACGCCGCTCTACCATGCACCCTCGGCGTTGAAAGCGTGGCCTTGGGCCGCCGCTGGCGTCATGCTCGGGCTTGGCTTGGCATGGTCGCAGATGCTTTCCATCGCCGTTGCCGGTGGCTTGTTGCTGATCTTCGTGCTCCCCTGGTTGGTAGCACCTCAAGAAGAAGGGCAACCGTTTGCCATCAACCGTCGGCGTGAACAACAGGTCATGGCCCTTTGGGCCAGCGCCCTTCTTGTCAGTTTGTACCTCGTCTTAACGTGGGTGTTGTTGCTGGCGAGCATCGACGCCGTGAATTTTGAGGCCCATGAGCTCTACGGCGCACCCTTCATCGCTGCCTTGGCGGGGGCGATGTTCCTGTACACTCGGCGAAATGACGATGCCAAAGCCAACGTTTGGCTGCTCTCGGCCGCCGCCCTCATCTCCGTGGCCGGCTTTGTGCTCGCTCCGAACGCCTTTGGCCGAGATGCGTCGGCGTTGGTCTCTGAGCATTTGACCCGAGGCCATCTCGTTTGGATGACCTTCCCAACCCTTCTCATGGCCGCGCTGCCGATGGCGAGGGAGGTGAAGCATCAAGCGAACCATGCCCGAAAAAAGGGGACGTGGAAACGCATCCCCTTGGGCGCCCACATCGTGCACTTCGGTTTGCTCTTGTTGCTTTTGGGCCACCTCTCCACCACGGTCCTCGTTGACCGAGGCGACGCTACACACCGACTTTCCTTGGTGAAAAATGACGTCATCGTCCACGAAGGGTTTGGATTTGAATTTACTGAACTGGTGTTGGAAAGCGAGGGGTTGGAGGTCGGTGACGGATTCATCGGCGTGCGAATATCGGTCTACGAAATGGACGGCTCGGAAGTCGGTGACCTCATCGGGACCGTGATGCCAGGTACGCTTCGCTTCGATAACCAAGGCATCCCCCGTTCCGAAGTCGACACGCTCACTCGCCTCACGGGAGACTTGGTCTTCATCTTTGACGGCAGTCAAGCGGGAAGCCTGATGGCCACCGCTCAAGGCGGGAGCCTCGACGACGTTCAACTTATTCGGGTGACCGTGTATCATCTTCCCCATTCGCATGCCGTGTGGGCCGGATGGGTCACGATGATGGCCGGCATGCTGTTGGTGACCGTTGCGGGTGGCGCGGCGAAAGCCACACGAAGGCAAGACGAGGAAACCCCGCTTGAAGAAGAATGATTCCAGCCAATGCAGTTATGAAGGGGGGGCTGGTCGCCGAAATCATCCCCTTGGAGGCAAGGCTATGGAAGAAGGAACAATTGTCCACGTTGATTATGAATTGTACAACGGCGAAAACGGTGACTTGATTGAAACCACCCGCGAGACGGTGGCGAAGGAACACGAGATGCACCAAGAAGGGCGCTCCTACAGCCCCATGGTGTGCGTTGTTGGTGGCGGCAACCTCATCCCCGGCTTTGAAGCCGCATTGGCTGAAGCCAAGGCCAACAAAGAGGTGGAAGTCGTCATTGAACCCGCCGACGCTTACGGGGAAAAAGACCCCGAGCAAATCGAGACCATCAGCATTGACAAATTGGTTCGTGCGGTTCAGGACCCCAATTCGCTTTACATCGGTGCGCCGGTGAACATCGGGGGCCGCCAGGGCTACCTCTCCTACCTCGCTGCGGGCCGAGCTCGCATCGATTACAACCACCCCATGGCCGGCAAGACCTTGAAGTATTCATTCAAGATCGTGAAGGTCGTTGAAGGAAAGGAAGAACAAGTGATGGCCCTCTTGGAATCCAACACCGGTCACAGCGACTTCCGAGTGTCGTTTGACGGCGAGGACCTCAACATCGTGCTTCCTCAAACCATGCTGTTTGACACCAACGCTGCCTTGATGAAATTCCGCTTGGTCACCATCATTCGTGACGCTGTAGAATGCGGAAAAGTTTCGTTCATTGAGGTTCACGAACCCCGTGGATTTGGCCTCGAGGACGACCACGATCACGACCATGAGCATGATCACGACCATGACCATGATCACGACCATGACCACGACGAGGGTGAGGACTTGTCCAAACTCTCCGTCGCTGAACTCAAAGAGCGATGCAAGGCCGCTGGCCTCCCCGTTGGTGGCAAGAAGGCCGACCTCATTGAACGACTCTCCTGACTGGATGCATGAAGGTCGGAAGACCGATAGGCAAGCGACCTCTAGGTCGGTGTGCTGAGAGGTGATGGCGTGGACGAAGTTGGCTCCGATGAATCCCTTTTTGCACCGCCACTTCCCGACGACGTGTACTCTCCGTCTGAGAAAGCGGTGATTTGGACGGCCCTGGCCATCATCATCGCCCTTGCAGCGGGCCTCACGCTTGCGTTTGACACGGTATGGACCGAGACGCTCAAACCCATCATTTGGGACCCGGTGGTCAAGGACGCCGGCGTGGCGGGCGATGCAGGTTACAGCCCCCAGAACACGGCCATCTACACGCTGACCATGCTGGGCTGCGTCGTGCTGCTGCAAGCCTTGTTTCGACGATGGAACCTGCCCTGTGACGACAAGATGACGCTGGCCCTCATCGCTTGGGTGTGCCTCGCTCCGGTTCTGCGAGTTTTGGAAGACGCTGATTTCTTTTCCTCATCCCAAGACGTGCTGTTCATCTCTCCCCTCATCCACCTGCATCTGGCGGCCTGGCTCATCGGGGTGGCGTTGCTGAGTCACGGCGTGGCTCGCCGTTACGACGGTCGGACCACGGACGCTGCGGAGGAAAATCAGAAGACCTTGTTGTTCGGCACGCTGTTCTTGACCTTGATGGGCCACTGGTGGTGGCTTTACCGCCCGGCCTATGCTGGGCACGAGACGCTGTCCTTCACCCTGGGCACGACCGGCGTGGTTCTCGCAGCCCTCGTCCTCTGGACCTGCCTCACCCTCACTCGCGGGTGGGTGGCGATGACGCGCGGGATGCTCGCTTTTGCCAGCAGCGCCATTGCGCTGGGCGTGGCCCATTGGTTGCAATTCATCGTGACGCCCTGGGCCCAAGAGAGCGGGCGAGTCTCAGGCGACATCACGCTTTGGCCGGTCTTCATCGTCTTGGGTCTTCCCGCAGCGGTGTGCTTGGTGCTCTACCGAATGGGTAAGGACGATGCTCACCAATTGAAGCTCACCGGCCACACCGCCGGTGTCTTGCCACCCGACATCGGCATCAAGCAATGGGAAGCCGAGAGCGAAGCTTGGGCTTCGCACCCGGTCGAATTCCTCTCGAACAAAGCCCTGCTCGCTCACCCGATGGTCTTGGGCATGGTGTTTGGCCAATTGTGCGACGGGTTCGCCACGATGGTCGGCATTGACCTGTTTGGCTACGGAGAGAAACACCCCGTGAGCAACAGCGTCATCCAATTTGGAGGCAGCATCAACGACGCCCTTGGGGTTTCGTGGGGTGAAGGGGCTTGGTTGTTCGCCATCGTCAAAGCCCTGCTGGTGGGGTTGATCGTTTGGCTGTTCGTCCAAATGCGCGTTGAGCATCGTCAGCAACACTTTCGCTTGCTCATTGTGTTGGCCGTCCTCATCGTTGGCCTCGCTCCGGGACTGCGGGACATTGGGCGCCTGATGTTGGGTGTTTAGGCCCACCAATCGGTCTCGTCGCATGGGATTAAGTGCAAGCGTCGCTTGGCAAGGACCGAGGGCTCAAGATGGACAGGCTTCCAACACGAGTGAACCCTGCAGACCCCGAGTTTGGTGAACGAAAAGCCCACAATTTGGCGTTGTTGGCCACGCTTCGAGAACGCTTGGACACGGCCAACCAAGGCGGTGGAGGGAAGTATGTTGAACGCCATCGCTCACGGGGCAAGCACCTTGCTCGGGAGCGAATCGAACGCATCGTTGACCCCGGTACCGCCTTCCTTGAGTTGTCGCCTCTGGCGGCCTACGACCTGTACGACGGGCGAGCCCACTCGGCCGGTATCGTGACGGGCATTGGCATGGTCCACGGACGTGAGTGCCTCTTTGTGGCCAACGATGCCACGGTCAAGGGAGGCTCCTATTATCCGATGACGGTCAAAAAACACATCCGAGCGCAAACGGTGGCTCACGAGAACCACCTGCCCTGCATTTACTTGGTGGACTCGGGCGGTGCCTTCTTGCCGATGCAGGACGACGTGTTTCCCGACATCGGTCATTTTGGAAGGATCTTCCGCAACCAAGCCCGCATGTCCGGTGACGGCATCCCCCAGGTGGCGGCCGTCCTCGGTTCCTGCACGGCGGGCGGCGCCTACGTTCCAGCGATGTCCGATGAATCCATTATCGTCAAGGGCAACGGCACGATTTTCCTCGCCGGCCCTCCCTTGGTCAAAGCCGCTACGGGGGAAGAAGTCACGGCCGAAGCGTTGGGTGGTGCTGAAGTTCACACCGTCCAATCGGGCGTGGCCGACCACTTTGCTGAAGACGAGGACGAAGCCCTCCGCATGGTTCGCAACGTGGTGGAAAATCTCGGACCGGCCTCCAAAGCCCCCGCTGCGATGCAGGAAGTGGAGGCGCCCGCTCACGACGTTGAGGACCTGTTGGGCCTGATTCCTCAAGACAATCGCACCCCGGTTGACGTTCGAGAGTTGATTGCCCGAGTGGTGGACGGTTCGAGATTTCACGAATTCAAGGCCCGATACGGCACGACGCTGGTGTGCGGCTTTGCCCACATCCACGGCCACAAAGTCGGCATCGTGGCCAACAACGGCATCTTGTTTTCAGAATCCAGTCAAAAAGGCGCCCACTTCGTTGAACTCTGCGGCCAGCGAGGCGTCCCGTTGGTGTTTTTGCAAAACATCACGGGATTCATGGTCGGCAAGGACTACGAAGCGGGAGGCATCGCAAAAGACGGTGCCAAACTCGTCACGGCGGTTTCGTGCGTCAACGTACCCAAGTTCACCGTGATCGTCGGCGGCTCCCACGGTGCGGGGAATTACGGCATGTGCGGCCGAGCCTATGACCCACGGTTCCTCTTCATGTGGCCCAACAGCCGGATCTCGGTCATGGGAGGCCCCCAAGCGGCGGACGTTCTCACCACCGTGAAGCAAGACCAGCGGGCTCGCGAGGGATTGGAGCCGCTGGTTGGTGAGGCGCTGGAAGCCTTCCGCCAACCGATTCTCGACAAGTACGAGACCGAAGGCAGCCCTTACTACTCCACCGCACGCCTCTGGGACGACGGCATCATTGACCCACGTGACACACGAGATGTGCTCGGCCTCTGTTTGGCGGCGGCGCGTAACGCCCCGCTCCCCGACCATCGATACGGCATCTTTAGGATGTGAATTTTGAATTGGAAATTTGATTTTTGAATTGGAGTTTTTACCATGACGACGATGGATTCGCCCCCGCAAACGACTCACGTCACCCTCCACATCGAGGGTGACCGAGCCAACATATCGCTCAACCGGCCGGAGAAGTTCAATGCGCTCAACGTCGCCATGATCACCGAACTCATCGACGTGTTCGAGTGGACCGCCGAGCGAAGTGCGGGGCGACAAGAAGCCCTCCACGATGCCAACGGTGCGCCGTTCTTACGCACGCTGGTGTTGTCGGGCGAGGGGAAGCACTTCTGCGCAGGAGCCGACATCAACATGATGCGGGACGCTGGCGCCAACACGCCCGAAGAGAACCGAGCCGACTCCGAACGGCTCGACCGCCTGTTCAACGGACTTTGGGCCCACCCGTGTTTCACGGTGGCCGTTGTTCAAGGCGTGGCCTTGGGAGGAGGAGCGGGCCTGACGGCTTGCTGCGACCATGTCGTGGCCACCGCCAACGTCCGTATCGCCCTCTCCGAAGGGAAACTGGGCATCCTCCCTGCCGTCATCGGCCCGTACGTCTACCGACGGCTCGGTCCGGCCGCGTTTCGGCGATTGGCCATGCAGGCCAGCCGAATTCAAGCCGAGGAAGCTTTGCGAATCGGGTTTGTTGAATCGGTGGTGGACGACGTGGCGACCGCACACGTTGAAGTCGAATCCATCGTGGCTGAAGTGTTGACCACGGGGCCCTCTGCGGTCACCTTGGCGAAAGAATTGACCCTCGGTTTTGACCGATGGACGGGAACCGACGAAGCCCTCCGTGAATGGACGTTGGATTTCACCAGCCGGATGCGCGGCTCAAAAGAAGGCCAGGAGGGGTTGTCGTCCTTTTTGGAAAAGCGACCACCCAACTGGAAACCCGAGGACGCATGAGGAGGGATGAGCATCAAAGTCTTGGTGGCCAATCGTGGAGAAATCGCTTGCCGCGTTCTTCGCGCCTGCACCGAAGCCGGCCACCCCACCGTGGCGGTGTGCGCCGCCAATGACCAAGGGAGTTTGTTCACCGAACTGGCCGACGAAACCGTGGTGCTCAACGGTGACAGCATTGCCACCACCTACCTTGACACTCAGCAGATTCTCGAAGCCGCCCGCTCAACGGGTGCATCCGCCGTTCACCCCGGGTTTGGCTTCTTGTCCGAGCGCGCCGACTTCGCACGAGCGGTCAGTGAAGCGGGATTGATTTGGATCGGCCCCTCGCCCGAGGCGATTGAACGCATGGGCGACAAAATGACCGCCCGCCAAACCATGCGGAATGCGGGCGTCCCCGTGATTCCTGGAGAGGAAGTGGAAGATGAGGACGAGGCCTCCGCCCTCGTCGCCCTCCGGGATGCGTCGAATCGGGTCGGTTACCCGTTGCTGCTGAAAGCCTCGAGCGGCGGCGGCGGAAAAGGCATGCGAGCGGTTCAGCGTCCCGAGGACTTTGACCAGGCAGCGGCCGGTGCTCGCCGCGAGGCCGTCGCAGCGTTTGGCGACGGGCGCATCTACATCGAGCGGTTGCTCTCTGGGTCCAAACACATCGAAATTCAGGTGCTGGCGGACCAACACGGTCGAACCGTTCACCTCGGTGAACGTGAATGCAGCGTTCAACGACGCCATCAAAAAGTGTTCGAAGAAGCTCCCGGCCCCACCATGACGCCCGAATTGCGGGAAGCGATGGGTCAAGCCGCTGTCGCCGCCGCCAAAGCGGTGGATTACGTCGGCGCAGGGACCGTGGAATTCTTGCTTGCCCCCACGGGTGAATTCTTCTTCCTCGAGATGAACACCCGAATTCAGGTCGAGCATCCCGTCACGGAATTGGTGACCGGCGTTGACATCGTGCGGGAGCAACTTCGCATCGCTCAAGGCGAGCCGATGTCCTGTGGCGACCTGTTTCTTCGGGGGCATGCGATCGAGGTTCGCTTGTACGCTGAAGACGCTGCCAACGGCTTCCTCCCTTCGATTGGACCGTTGCTGGTTTTCAGGCCCCCCGAAGGACCCGGTATTCGGTTGGACACCGGGGTGCGGGAAGGTGACGCCGTCACGCCCGATTACGACCCGATGCTGGCAAAACTCATCGTATGGGCCCCGTCAAGGGACGAAGCCTTGGAGAAAATGCGGCGAGCGTTGGACGATTTCGTGGTGTTGGGCACGACCACCAACCTTCGCTTCCTTCGCGAATTGTGCGACGCTGATGAGGTGGTGGCTGGCACGACCACCACCACCACCATCGATGACCGTTGGCCCAACGGATGGAAGCCTCACGTGGAGGAGAGCGCCCTCATCGCTTCGCTGCTCGCCGCCAGCACCGCAGAAACCGCTGGCATGCACCGTGCCCATGCGAGCGGTTCTGCTCCAACGGGCGACATCGCCCCCAACCCCTTCACCACCATCTCAAGGAGGTTCCCGTGATGCTCCACACGTTTGCGGGCCCCGACGGGGAGATCGAGGTCGAACTTTCCAAGCATGGCGATGAATTCAGCCACCAAGGGCACCTCGCTAGGGTTCACGGAGACCGAATCCATCTCACCCTCCCCGATGGACGAACCGCCCTTGCCCACGTCGCCAAACACGGCGATGTGTGGTGGGTCCACCTCAACGGGCACACGTTCCGTTGGGAGCGCCTTGAGCCCGGTTCCATCTCAACCGCCAACGACGGAGGCTTGGTCGCCCCGATGCCGGGCAAGGTGCTGGAGGTGTTCGTGAAGGTGGGCGATACGGTGGCGGCGGGTGATGCGTTGATGGTGCTTGAAGC
>JADHNB010000052.1 GCA_016779705.1 Candidatus Poseidonia sp.
CGACGTCAAGCAGCATGCCGGCCATGCCGCCGACGTGTGGGGTCGCCATGGAGGTGCCGGAGATGGACATGTAGTACAGGTCGCCTTGGGCTCGGGTGGAGGCGTCGATGGCCGTTCCCCGAGGGGCGGTGGCCCAGATATCGCGACCAGGTGCCCCCACATCGGGCCAGGTGTGCTGTTGGTTCATGCAGCCTCGAGACGAGAACGAGGTGACAGCCGTGCCGTCGTGGGTCAAGGCCGCCACCGAAATTGCTGAGGGCGTGTTGGCGTAGACGTTGGTGCGCAAACCGCCGGAACACTCGGCCCCGGAGCCGCCCGAGTTGGAGGCGGCGAAGATGACGGCCACGTCGTTTTCGTAGGTCAGACGGTCGGTCATGGCGGCGATGACACCGTTGGGGTCGTAGTCGCCGTCGGTGCCCCAAGAGTTGGACACCACACGGATGTGGTAGGGGTTTTGACCGGGCACCGAGTGAGCATAGGTCCACTCCAATCCTTGCTCGGCGGCGAAGATGGAGGCACCGTCGCCGGTTCCCAAGGCGACCAATTGACCGCCCTTGGCCACGCCAGCTCGCCGACCACCGGAGGCGTCGCCGTTGCCGGCGATGGTGCCGCCCACGTGCGTTCCGTGGCCCGAAGACGTGTCGGAGTTTTTGGTCTCGGTCCAACCGAGACCATCGAATTTGGCTGAGTAAATCACCTTCTCACCCGTCCAAGGTTCGAGATAATCGAAATCCGGGTGGCCGGCGTCAACGCCCGTGTCCAAGTCAACGATGGCCGTGCCGTCGCCGTCCCATTCGGTGAAGGAAAGGTCGGTCTCTCGTTGCACTTCTCCGTTGGGCTGGACGATGAGACGGGTCCAAGCGTCCGTGGCGCCGACAACGTGCGTCGTTTCGTGCATCATGAGGCCCGGTTGTGTGGGGTCTTGGCCTCCCCATTCGGTGGGGAGGTAAAAGAAGTCCAGCGGCTTGTCGAGTTCCAGGTAATGGACTCGGTCCCACGATGAGAAATGGCGCACGGCTTGGGTGGTTCCTTCCACCAGACCGCCGTTCACCAACGGTGCGTCACCCAACAGCGTGAGCCCCAAACTCTGCATGAATGAGCGGTCTTCGCTGGTCACGGGCGACGTGAGTTGGTAGATGACGGGGTGGGTGTCCGTATCACTTGAAGAGGCCAACGCCGTCACCAAATCAGCGTTCATTCGACCCTCGTCACCCATCGGATTAGTGCCGTCCGCCAAGGGGGAGGCCGTTGCCCCAATCATCAACAACTGGAGCATGAACGCTGTCAGCAAGAGGGCGCGACGAGAACTGGCCATGGTGATTTTCGCCCGTCGGCGTGCTATAAGCGTGGTGGTTTTGCGATACTGATAAAGAGGTCCCGGTCCCAATGAGGATTGGAGTTTGAACCATGCGGATGTCCCCTTCAACCACGCTCTCTGCCCTTAACGGTGCCCGAACCTTGTGGAAGTGGCTTCGTCGCGCCACGCCGGATGAAACCGCGCTCACGCCCCACGAGCAAGCGCTGGCCATGCAGCGAGAACGGCTTCGCTTGTATCTCGAACATCAGCGGGAACTCAACGCCTTGCACGCTCAGGAGCGGGAGGAAAAAATGCGGTCGGTGATGGCCACCTTCGCCACGGTTCAGTCCAACAAGCGCCAGCGAACCTTGGCCTCGGTCGAACCCATGGTGGTTGATTCCACCGCGATTGAATCAACGAATTCCTGACGTTTGCTCTCCGTTCTCCCGTTGCTCGGTTGGGTGTTCAGGGTGCGGTGCTGTGCGGTCCCACGGCCGGACCAGCGGGGATGATGCGGTACGGATTGAGGCTCTCGTGCGACCAGAAATAATGGGCTTTGATGTGGTGCCAATCGCAGGTGTCTCGCACGCCGGGAAGGGCCAACATTCGCTCGAGGAAGCCCGAGAGGTTGGGGTAATCGATGATGCGTTTGAGGTTGCATTTGAAATGAACCACGTAGACCAAATCAAACCGAACGAGGGTCGTGAACAGACAGAGGTCGGCTTCGGTCAGCACCCCGCTGCCGTCACCAACGAGCCAATGCCGACCCTCCATGTGGGCTTCCAGCTCATCCAAGCGGTTGAACAAGGCGTGAACGGCTGAATCATAGGCGGATTGCGTTCGAGCAAACCCTGATTTGTAGACCCCGTTGTTGACCGACTCGTAATTGGCGTCGATCATGGCATCGATATCGGCCTTGAGAGGCTCGGGGCACAACGTTGAGCCGTTGCCTAAACCCGCTGAGGCCATGGCGTCAAACATTCGGATGATTTCCCGGCTCTCGTTGTTCACAATGGTGTTGAGTTGTTTGTCCCACAGCACCGGGACCGTTCCCACTTTTCCGCTGTGAGTCCACCCTTCGAACGCTCGATTGTAAACACCCTCAAGGCTTCGCTCACCGTTCAACGAATCTGCGGTGGCCCCGGGCTCATCGGGATTGAACGTCCACGAGCCGTCAGGCTCCATGCGCCAATCCACCACGTCGTAGGTGATTCGCTTCTCAAGGCCGAGCAACAATCGTGCGAGCAGCGTTCGGTGAGCCCACGGGCAGGCGTGCGACACATAGAGGTGGTAGCGGTTGTCCTCGGGTGGAAACAGGCCCCCCTCGACGATAACATCACGAAACTCGCTTTGTTTCCGAACAAAGGCACCGTCCTTGAAGGCCTTGGTCCACGCACCGGATTGAAGGTCAACCATGTCCCAAGGGACGGTTCGTGATATTTAGGTGGTGGTTTTTCTTTCCACGTCGTGTTCACATCACGGCCAGTTCTTCGGCCAACTCGGCGAGGTGTTCGTTGCGCGGGAACACCAGCGCCGATACGGCGGCGATCACCTTGACCGCCTCGAGAGCGATGAAGGACGGCTCGTGGAGGGTGAAGGCCCTGAGCATGAGGAAGAACGACCCGAGCCCCAAGCCGATCAGGTAGGGCTTGCTTTTGGAATGCAACACCCCGCGGAGTTCCAGAACCACCACGCCGACGGCCAGCACCATGCCGATGAGCGCAAGGCCAGAGGTAAGACTCGCCAATTCCATGGTGTAAATTGTGCACCGCCGTTGTATAACGCTTTGGATGGCTTACCTTCTTTTTATCATGAACGGTCGGTGATTCATATACCCGCAAATCGTTTTATGCTCAATTGTCATCGTAGGCCTAGTATGAACGCAAAAGCCCTGCTCCTCGTGACCCTTTTCCTCACTCGAGAAAAGGACGAGGATGAGCCGCAGGCATGACCTTTGGCCACCAAGGAATCCTTGAGCGAACCCACGACCTCGGTCTTTTGGGGGAGAAACGGCTAAGTGAGCGTCGCTGGGGTTGGTGGTTGAGAGCGATGAAACTGCGTTTGCACCAATTCCTCTCAAAGACGGGGCACTTTTCTTCGAAACAGGCCGTGAAGGAGGCCGTTTGGGCCGGCGAGGTGACCGTCAACGGTTCGGTCGTCAAGGACATCGCTTTTCAGTTCAAGGTGTCCAAAAAAGAGGTGGCTTACAAGGGTCAAGTCCTTCGGTTGCCTTCGGAAGACAGGACGTTTCTGCTGAACAAACCGACGGGCGTGATCTGTTCTCGACTGAATCCACAGGAGCGGTCGTTGGGAAAGCGTTCCGTGTTCGAGTTGTTCCGCGACCACGTCACACCGTCGGAATACGAGCGCTTGGTCACCGTGGGCCGGTTGGACGAGGACACATCGGGCCTCTTGCTGGTGACGACCAGCGGAGGGATGGTTCACCGGATCGCTTCCCCCGAGATGCACGTGGCCAAAGTGTATCGCGTGACCACGGCAGCGCCCGTCGCAGAGGAGCAACGGTCCCGTTTAGCTGGAGGGCTTGACATCGAATTGGAGGTCAACGGTGAGGTCGAATTGTACCGAACTCGCCCCGCCGAGGTGAGCATGGTCGACCCATGCATCACCTCCCTGACCCTTTCGGAAGGAAAGAAGCGACAGGTTCGGCGCATGTTCGCAGCGCTGGGTCATGAGGTGGTCGCCCTTGAACGCACGGCAATCGGCGGCTTGCAGTTGGCGGCCTACGAGCTTGAAACCGGCGAGTTCATCGACATGAGTGGCGTCGACGTTGAGGGTGTCGTTCTCCAAGGTTGAGCAGACAAAAGACCTTGAACACCCTCCTTCAAGCCAGCATGAGGATGCCACATGCCCGGTGACATGTCGTGGATGAAAGCGCGTTACGACGAATTGAACGAGAAGTCCCTGTTGTGGGAGCCGCCCACGCTGGAGGGGCCGAACCAACCTCGTTGCCAGATGGACGGTAAGCCCACCATCATGCTCTCGGCGAACAACTACCTCAACCTCACCACGCACCCCAAAGTCGTCGCTGCCATGCAGGCCGCCACCACCGCCTACGGTGCAGGCAGCGGGTCGGTTCGTGCCATCGCGGGAACCATGGACATCCACCTTGAGGCGGAAAGGAAAGTAGCGGAGTTCAAAGGCGTCGAAGCCTCGCTCATCTATTCGGCCGGTTACACCGTGAACGTTGGGCTGATTCCCACGCTCGTCGCCGGCCCTCAAGACGTCATCATCTCCGATGAACTCAACCACGGCTCCATCATCGATGGCGTTCGCCTCACGAAAGCCTCCCGGGCCGTGTACGCTCACAACGACATGGGCGAGTTGGAAGCGGTGCTCAAGGCCCACGAAGGCTCGGACCGCAAACTCATCATCACCGACGGTGTCTTTTCCATGGACGGCGACATTGCCCCGCTTGACGAAGTCACGGCGCTCGCTGAAGAACACGGTGCCATGGTCTACGTGGACGATTGCCACGGCGAGGGCGTCCTGGGCGACGGTGGTGCCGGCATCGTGGACCACTTCAAACTCCAAGGCAAGGTGGATTTCGAAACGGGGTCCTTTTCCAAAGCCCTCGGTGTTCAAGGCGGCATTCTGGCCGGTACCGAAATGACTCGCACCCACGCGCTCAACCACTCCCGCTCCTGGCTGCTTTCCGGCTCCCAACCGCCAGGTGTCGCCGCCGCTCAAAAAGCGGCCATTGAGGTACTGATGGACGAACCGGAACACCACGCTCGTCTGTGGGAGAACACCAATTACTTCCGAAAGGAACTCCAATCGATGGGCTTTGACACCGGGGAGTCAACCACGCCGATCATCCCCGTCATGTGCGGTGAATCGAGCACGGCCAAGGCCATGACCCAGGCGCTTGGTCACGAAGGCGTCATGGCTGGAGCCATCGTGTTCCCCATGGTGGCCCGTGATAAGGCCCGAATCCGAACACAAATGTCGGCCGGCTTGACACGCCAAGACCTCGATGACGTCTTGGCCGTGTTTGAGAAGGTCGGTCCTCAAGTTGGCGTGATCTGACCTCACTCGGATTCAAAGGCGTCCACGACCTCGAGCATTTCGGTGTCTTCACCAACCATCTCTTCGGCGTCGCCCGAAGGCTCTTCTTTTGGTGGCATCCCGTCAAAGGGGTCCTTTCCGTCTTCAATCATGCACAGGAGGCGCCAACGCGGCGCCCATGAAAGGTGAACGTAAACGGGGCCCGGAAGGAGAAGCAGAAGCCAAACGAGCGTGGGTGGGATGGCGAGAAGGTCGGTTCGGTCAATGGTGAGCAGCGCCAAGCCAACAAAGGGCATGGGGTACAACACCGTTCGGGGTGGCGTGACCGGATGGCGCTTTGAAAACGCCACCAAGGCCAAGGAAGCAAAACCAGCGAAGGCGCAAGCGACCATCAGCAGCGAGGCATGGTACAACCATTGCACGCCCCAAACATCGTTGTCTTTGTCGCCAAAGGCGTAAGGGAGCACCAGGGCGAGCGCCACCAAGAACCCGTAAAAGGCGCCGATGTTCGCTGGATGGCTCAACCACAGTGGCAGGCGTGTGAAGCGGCGGGAAAGGGAAGTGCCAAGGAGCGTTTCCTGCTCATCAGGGGCCAATTGCTCGACCTTGGACATCCAAGTTTCACTGGTTGGCACGGTTCCTCGTTGAGCGAACGGGTTTTGAAGGTAAGGGGTCAAATCGTGCCAAGAACCTCATTCTTTGGCCCGGAAAAACGAGACCAACGGACTTTCAATCTCCAGCGGTTCTTCGTCTTCCAACCACGACCGCTCAAGCAGACCGGTGTCCTGGGCTTCCCGTTCCCTGGCGTCTTCAATGGGGTCCGGTACGTCGTTCACCGCATCGCGCAAGGCGATGGCTTGGTTGATCAGGGTCAGGTGACGATTGAGCGTCGGGGTTCGTTCCTTGGCGTTGGTGAAGTGGCCGAGAATGGGGAAGTCAAGCGTGTCATGGGCCAAACTGAACCCTCCAAGCAGTTCGTCGGGTACCAAGCGAACACGGTGGGCGCCGGGGTCTCGCCATGTACCGTCGGCAAATCGCACAAGGAGGGCGGCTTCTCCGAGCGGGTCACCGTCCATGAAGGGGTGATTCATGTTCACGGCCAACGGCGTGGTGGCGTGGCTTCGATAGCGCAGCCACACCACCGTGATGTTCAGGCTGCCCACGGCGAGCCCTACCGCTCCTGCCACAGGGGCGGCCACGGAAAGCAAGGACAGGAGGCCAAACACCACCACAGCGGCGGCCATGCTGGCGCCCAACCCGATGTTTCGTCCGTTCACGAAAGGTTGGGCGATGCTGGTTTGGATGAAGGGAAGCATGCCCGGTGGTAACGCAGAGGCGTCTCCATCCATGCTTGGTTGAGAGAGGGAGGTCACTTCAACCCCTCGTTCGTGGAAATTGATGCGTTGTTGCATCGAGGGTCCACTGGCCGCTGTCCGCAGCATAGGATTCAATGGCCTCGAGATGGGCGTTGACATCCAAACCCCAAGCGACGGACCAACCTTCGAGTTTTGGTCGGAGCTTTACCCATTGTTTCTCCACCCCCGCCTCGTTTCGGCGCTGGTGGTGAAGCAGCAAAGCAGCGGTCTGGATGAACCCCTGCACCAGCAGAATTTCTTCAAGGGGTGCGTGGCGAGCCTTGAGGCGGTTCCACATCGATTCCCACGCTTCGTGGGCGTGCCAGAATTTGGCTTCATCAAACAAGGCCAGCCCCTCTTCAAGTTCGTCCTCCTCAACGTCGTTGAGTGGGCCGGCGACCAAGGGGGTCATGGGGTGAGGAAAGCGTCTAGGTTTGAAACGGTTCGTCTCTCTTCCCACAAACCTTTCATGGGATTTAGGCCGTGGGGTTCATGAGAACCATGACGACCTCTGACCTCCCTTCTTCGGTTGAACCACCCATATCTCCACGCCGCCAAGTCGTGGTCAGCGTTCTTCTCGTGGGTCTGTTGGTTGGGTTTTCTGCCACCGTGCTGCTCCTTGATGGCGGTGGGGAGGCGGATAACCTGCTCCCCGACAACAACGACGCCGATAACGATGGCGACCGTACGAACGGTTCGCAAGGAGGCGATGTCACGGACGGCCAAGGTAACGGCACCGGGACCTTGGACGACGCTGACCGTGACGGGGTGGCGGATGGTCGAGATCAGTGCCCTTCCACGCCGCGCGACGTGGACGTGGATGAGGTGGGCTGCCGTGCTCCCCTTCAGGAAGGTGTTTGGATGCACACGCGATTCGGTGGAAAAAGTGCCATGTTTGATGGCGACAACATGAGCACCTGGAACCAGACCTTGTCCTCCATCGAAGCCTATGGGCTGTTCATCGATGAAATTGACGATCTTCGGAATCTGGAAGCGTTGACCGCCGGTCTCGCCCAACACGGAGTGGACCTTGTGGTTGAGTCGGGCGGGACGTTGCAGTTCGCCCCCTGCAACGAATCCAACGGTGTTCGCTCTGCTGAAATCGAACTGGCGAAAATCGACCCGATTTACCAAGCGGGCGGCCACGTTGATTTCTTGACACTTGACGGCCCCATCTCCCGGACCATCGTTGGTGGCCGAGGTGACAGTTGCGGTGTCGACCTCAACACGTCCGTGACTTGGTTGGTGGATTATGTTCAGACGGTTCATGACGCCCATCCCGAAATTGGCTTTGGTTTGCTCGTCAATTTTCCCAACTGGGTGTGGGGTGACGTCCCAGCCTACCAGTGCGAGCAAACCTCTTGGGGCGAGGGCATTCATTACGGCGATGTCCTCAACGCTTCCATCGCCGCCCTACGGTCGGCCGGCTTACCGTTGACCCACGTGGTGGCGGATAGTCCTTGGGGATACGTGAACGCCACCGAAGAAAGTGCGTGCAGGGAGGACGTGACCGCCTACGATTGGATGGGTCGCTTGCTCGAACTCGAAGCGCTCGTGGAACACCATGACCTCCCGTTTGTGCTCATCCTCAACGATAAAACCGGAGGTGAAGAAAGCGACGAGGCGTTTGCCACCAGCGTGCTTGATTACCTCGAAACGCACCATGGCCGGGGCGGTTCGCCAACGGTTTACCTGGTGGAGTCATGGTATGATTACCCTGAATTCCACCACCCTGAAACCCAAGAAGGCACCTTCACCTACCTCACGTTGGACGTGATTGCTCGCCTCGCCGAGTTGCAAGCGGATTCGACGGCATGACCGTGAGGTTTCGTCTCACGGCGCCGCTTCTGGCGCATCAAAACAAAGCAACCACCGGCGCCAAACGCCGCACTCTTCAAGAGGGGGTTCGGCGAAGGCCATGCGTAGGGTGCGAATGCATGGTTGACCTTCAGCACGGAGATTTGTTGGAACAACGACGCGGCGGCGTTGATGTTTTGCGTGTCGTCGTGCAAACGTTGGCCCTCCACGAGCAGTCGGGGGCGGTGCTCATTGAATCGGGCGAGGACCCCGCCGTTCGACGCGGTTGGTTGTTGGTTCGCTTGGGCCATCCGGTCATGGCGTTTCATCAATCCGAGATGGAACGAGAGGGTCTTGAGGCCCTGTTGGCGATCGAAGAAGATGCGCTACAGGTTGACAACCGGGTTGAACTGTACGAGTTGAGCATCAACGCCCTTCGTGAAACCATGACCGCTCATCCCAACAGCGTGCTCCACCTTGAACACCACGCCAAGGAAACGGAGGGTGAGCAGTGGTGGTCCAGCGTTCGCTTGCCGGCCACGTCATGGCGCCGTGCGGCTCGTTTGGAGGACATCGAAGCGATGGCGCTTTCCACCGAACAACGGCTCCGTACCACGACCTCAAAGGGCGTTGAGGGCTTGCACCCTGGCAGCGTCTACCTTCACGACAGTCCTGACCCCCACCAAGTGATTCATTTGGCCGTGGAACTGGCTGAACGCGGCGTGCCGATGCTGGGCTTGTTCGGATTACCTCATGCCGAGACCGACTTGACCAAACGTCTCCCCACGCCTCAATGCTACGCCCTGCTTTCACCTCATGGTGGTTACGAAGTCCTTTCGGACAGAGCCGGTTTGTTAGCAGCGGTGAACGCCTTTCAGTGGGGGCATGAACGGAGCGTCATCGTCATCAACGGGCTTGACCGACTCGGGAATGCGTTGGGCGATGGCGTGATGGTCGACCTCTTCCGTGCGATTGGCGACGGCGCTCGATTCAACGACCACACCGTCCTGTGCTCAACGGATCTCGAACTCTTTGAGACCACCATCCGACATGCCCTCCTCTCCGAATCCACTCCTCTGGCCACCGCCACACTGCGGTCGTGGCTGGCCGAACCCGATGCGTTGTGGGACCATCCGATCTTGCTGGCGCCGGATGAAGAAGAGGAGCAATGGCTTGCGGCTCAAATCCAGCATCAAGGGGCCAAACTTGGCGCCCATGCATCCTTTGGGGAACCCGTTGTGGAAGGCGGAAGCGTGGAGGTGGACGATGCTTCACGGGCCGAAGCGACGGCTGCCCTCTCGAATGTCATGGCTGATTGGACGGATGAACCACCCGTTTCCTCGCCCAACGAATCCTCCTCCCTCCCGACCTCGGTTGGCGAAACGCCGTGGCGTCCCGAGACCGAGGATGGCGTTCTTGCTGGCCGTTTCATCACGGAATCGCCTCGATTCAAAGCGCACGAGGACGAAGCATGGGAAGCCCCCAAGCGAGCACGGTCACGACCCGCTGCCAAGCCTACGGCCCCACGTCCCCCTGCCCTCCGGAAAGCCCAACGGCTGCCGCGACGCAAGAAATCCCCCTCGCTTCCCGGTGTGGGGTTGGGAGCAGCCCAGAAAGAGAGCAAAGCGTTGGCCACCGCCCCTCCCCGCCTTCCCGATTGGCCCGCCCCTCGCCGCCCTCACGATGCCTATCGAACGGAAAACATGGAGGCGCATGAACTCCGTCAAGCAGCGGCGATGCAGCGGCAACAACGCATCAAGACGCCTCGTCACGCTCGAGCCCTGCGGGACAACCTTGCCTCTTCTCCCGAGGTAAACCCTGAGGCGCTTCCCTCTCCAAAGGTTCCCAAGACGGTCCAACTGCCAAGCACGGGAAGCACCGAACCGCTCACCAACAGCCTTCGGCCGGTGGAGTCACCGGAGGACCAACCCGCTCGAGAGTCCACGACGCTCGAACAACACGTCCTCGACATGGACGCCGTGTATCAGCGATGGTCAACCTTTGAGGAACAGGGCGGGCAGGATTCAACGGCGCTCTACAACGAAAAAGGCGAAGTTCTCAAGCGCTACAAAGGGGGCACCAAATGACGGCTCCCACCAAACTTCGCTCGGTGCTCGAAGAGGCG
>JADHNB010000003.1 GCA_016779705.1 Candidatus Poseidonia sp.
GGCCTCCTCAACCTGCCCCACCTCGCTCATGGTCAGCGCTTGAGGTCGTCCCTTTGAGTCCTTTCGCTTGGAGGTTTTCTCGTTGAGGCGAAAGGGTGATGGTTAAACGAAGAACGGGACTCGCCCGAACAAGAGCCGAGATCGCATAGCCTGGTAGTGCGCGCGACTGGAAATCGCGTGGGCCCGTTCCCTCGGGAGTTCAAATCTCTCTCTCGGCGCCAACTTCCTTCTTGGTGGCCGTAGGACACCGCAACCTCCATGACTGAACGATGGCAGGCGAATGCGTGAACGATGTTCTACGCCTTCCTTCGAAACGTTGGCTGGTGTTGTTTTTGGTCGCAATAGGTCTTCAGTTTTTGGGAATCCTCAACAGCGACTTGGGGCTGGACACCCACGTCCGTTTGAATGCGATGAGCGACGTGAGCAAGGAGGGGCATGACTTGGCTTGGGGTCCCCTTCGCCTCTCCGATTCCTCCACTCAGGGAAGCGGAAACACGGCGGTTTACGATGGATACATACCTCCCTGGAACACCTCGCCGTTAGCGTTCCAACTTACGGCGGCCGTCTCGTTGGGTGTTGTGGCGCTCCTGGCCGCCGTTGGTCCAAAGGACGATTCGGGTCGAGTGACATTGGTTCCTGCCTACGCGCTCGTGGTCTTGCTCAGTCCAGTCTTTCTCTTTGCAACGAGTCGAGGATACGATGAGGCCATCTTGGCCCTTTTTGGTGGCGTTGCATTGGTCGGTTTTGCCTTCGATGATTCGCCTTCTGTGCATCGATTGAGGCTCCACGTGGTCTGGATGGCGACGAGCCTTCTTCCCATCATGGCTTGGAAGGGGTTCCCTCTGCTCATGGCGTTTGGTGTTTGGCTGGGAGCGTTGGTCCTTGGCATGGGCTGGGTGGCATGGCACCAACACGCATCGGCTCGTTCCGAAACGCCATTAACGTCCCATCCATGGGTGATGGCGGCCTTGGCAAGCACGGGTTGCCTCCTCGTGATGGTCCTTCTCTCGCTCGGAGCCCAGAGCGGGACCTTCGCCATCGTTTTCGATGAACCCCTGAAATTTTTGTTGGCCCTTTTCTTCGCGGTGTTTGATGCGGTCGGTCTTTACCTCCTCGTTGGTTTGGCGCTTTGGCCCCTGATCCATGAAAAGCGGTCCTCTCTCCTGAACGTACGATCGCCCGAATTGAGCTTGTTAACGATGTACATCTCAGGATTATTGACGGCCATCATCTTCTACATCGCTGCCCTTTGGAGCCTGGAATCAACCATATGGCAGCGCCCAATGACCGAAACCATGGTGGTTTTAGGGAACAACGGACGCTATGCGACCTGTTTGGTGCTGCCGATTCTCATGGTTTTGAAATGGCCCCGTTCCGAGGGTGAGCCATCCAATCGTTGGCCCCAACACTTGACCGCAGCCCTCGCTATCTTGGTGCCGTTCATCTTGTTGACCTCTCTGATGGGTCATCAATTGTGGTCCGAAGATGCAGGGGCCGCTGCCGCTGACGTTTGGCAGGATGATGAAGACCAATTTTTGTTGATCGCTCCTGAGACCTTGGCAATGCACCATTTGTACGTCATGAAAACCCACCTAGATTTGGACGGAACGTTGGGCATCCAAGGCCATTGGCGGACTGAGGACACGGCCTCGACCTTCCTGATTGATGCGACTCCCGACCTCATCGTGCTTGCACCTCATGTTACGTATACGCTGGACCCGTTGGCGTATGAACTGGTGGATGAATCGAGCGTCCCCGTAACGGTTCCGGGGGGCATCCAGAGCGGTGGTTGGCAACTTTATCGTTCCTTGACCTAATCACCTCGTTCGCGAAGTGATTATATTCATTTGGTGGGTGGGCGAACCACTGCCACCGTGGCTTAGGGGTATAGCACCTCATTGGTAATGAGGAGGTCGCGAGTTCAAATCTCGCCGGTGGCTCCACTTCGCCTTTTTCCTTGGGTTTACAAATCAGGTGAATCCCCTTCATCCGACCTCAATGTATAAGAAGCGACTTTTCAGTTTAGAATTCGAGAAGGAAACTTCTCAGATGGGATGCACATGGAGCGCAAGCAAGAACAAGACGATGAAATGAGACAACGAGTCAAGGAATTACAACATCAAGTTGACGAATTGAAGGAATTGGTGAACACCCTGCTCAGCGTGATCGTTGAGGAACCTGACGGCGTTCACAGCGGGGCTGCACCAACCTTGCCCGGGCAAGGAATGATGCAAGTCTGCATGTGATCATCCCTTGATCACGGCAAGTGGATTCATTCTCGCAACCGGTCGAGCAAGGCCTGCTCGTTGGGTTAGTTTGATCACATCGTCTACGTTTTTGTACGCATCAGGCGCCTCCTCCGATAGCACGTTGGGGGTGGATGCATGTACACGAATTCCACGGTTCTCCAGGTCACGCTTCAATGATTTTCCGTCGAGCAATTTTTTGGCTTGCGCTCGTGACAGCGCACGGCCGGCACCGTGGCATGATGAGCCAAAGGCTTGATTGCTTCCGTTGATGGGCCCAGCCATGACCCATGAACCGGTCCCCATGTCTCCAGGGACGACCACCGGTTGTCCCGTGTTCGAAAAAACGGAAGCCACCTCTGGATGGTCTCCTCCAAATGCACGGGTGGCACCCTTTCGATGCACACAACAGGTGCATCCTTTCCCGTTCACATGGTGATGTTCCACTTTGGCGATGTTGTGAGCCACGTCGTACAGTGTTCTTGCCTCTCCATCAACCCCCAATTCCAAGCGAAGGACCGTTCGCAGACGTTCCGCCAATACGGCTCGGTTCGCGAAGGCAAAATTAGCTGCGGCATTCATGGCGTCAAGGTAGGCTTGGCCCTCCCTGGAGTGGATGGGTGCAGCTGCCAATTGGCGGTCCGGTAAGGTGTACCCCCAGGCATCGTTGGTCCAACCTTGGTCAGTCTGGCGATAGGTGCTTTCCAGACTTCGGACATGATCGGTGCAAACTTGGTGACCCAATCCTCGACTTCCGGAGTGAATCATGGCCACCAGTTGATGTTCGTGCAGTCCCCACGCCGTCGCCGTTCGCTCGTCCACGACCTGTCCAACGGTTTGGAGTTCAAGGAAATGGTTGCCGCTTCCGAGGGTTCCCAAAGACTTGAGGCCTCGCTCAACGGCTCGTTGCGAAACGTTCGCTTCTTGGGTGGGGAGGCAACCGTTCGATTCCAACATGGGCAGGTCGCTGTCAAGGCCGAAACCAAGGTCGAGGGCAGCCGAGGCGCCGCCCATCAACAATTCATTGAGGTCTTGCTTTGAAAGGTCAACCCCGCCTTTTCCCGACCCTCCTGCTGGTATCCTGCCAGCCAAGCGGCCTGCGAGTTTGCTCAAGTTGGGAATGTCGTCTTTGGTCGCGTCCAGCGCAAGGAAGCGAACGCCGCAATTGATGTCAAAGCCCACGCCACCGGGTGAAACCGCCCCACCCAATTCCCCTTCGTTGACATCGGTGGCCACCACGCCCCCAATGGGGAATCCGTAGCCATAATGCCAATCCGCCATCGCCCACGCCTCTCCGACAATGCCGGGTAGGCTGGCTGTGTTGACGAGTTGCTCGGGACCACGATCGTCTCCGTGACGCTCCATGTGCCCCGTATCGGTCACCAGGCGTGCGTCAACCCGCATCGCTCCGTGGGCTTTGATTCGCATCGTGCCGTCCCCCTCATCCACGAGGTGGTCCCGCCATGATGCATCCATGTCAAACCGTCCCGCTCGTTGGTTTTGAGCCTTTTTGCAAAGGCCAAAATCGCTTTCTCGTCATCATAGCCTTGAAAGGGGGACTCGCTTTGGAACGAGCATCCTCCTCGGAAGGACGTTGACGGTATGGCACTTCCACCCATTGACCTCGCCGTTTTCCACAAGAACGGTTTCGTCCGAAAACAGTGCGCGGTGACGGATTTATGGTTTTGGACGTCCGATGAACAACGAACGACCTGCGGGGACACCCCCGAGGACGAATACACGTTCATTGGTGCACCGTTGATTTCTGGATTTGACCAACGGGGGAAAGCCTTGAAAGACGCCATGCGGGAGGCCTTCCTTTCGTTTTTTGAAAACGTCGGCCACACCCGAATTGAACCCTATCCGGTGTTGGCCCGATGGCGTGATGACATCCATCTGACCATCGCCTCGATTGCTGACTTTCAACCCCATGTCACCTCGGGCTTGGTCCAACCGCCGGCCAATCCCTTGACCGTTTCCCAGCCGTGCATTCGACTGACCGATGTGGATGCTGTTGGGCGTTCAGGCCGCCATTTGACGACCTTTGAGATGATGGCCCATCACGTGTTTAATCGCCCCGCTGAAGGGGAAGAAATCTATTGGATGGAAACCTGCGTCGAGCATTGCCATACCTTGTTGACCGACACGTTCGGTATTGATTCGTCCGAGATCACGTATGTCGAAAATCCCTGGTGTGGCGGAGGCAATGCCGGAGCAGCCGTGGAAGTGATCGTCGGCGGGCTCGAGTTGGCCACCTTGGTGTTCATGGACATGGAAGAGCATCCCGAGGGCGATGTTGAGTTGAAAGGTGATCGATACCGTAAGATGCCCCTGCAAATCATCGACACCGGGTATGGACTCGAACGATTCTGTTGGGCGGCGGCCGGCACACCAACCATTTACGAAGCCATTTACCCTGAATCCGTTGATTGGTTGAAATCACGCTCAAAGTTTGATGATGTGGCGAAGCAGTGGCCTTCGATTGACCTTGATCGTCTCCTCAGTGAAATGAGTCGCTTGAACGGTATCATGAACATCGAAGCCGGGGTTGACGGCGACAAACTGGTCAGTCTCTTCTTGGCCCGACTACAGGACCGAGGAATCGAACTTACCGCCGAACAATTCACGGGCATCACGGAGCCCCTGTCCAACATCTATGCCATTCCTGACCATTTGCACGCTCTCTGCAACATGCTTGGAGACGGTTTGGTCCCGTCAAACGCCAAAGCCGGTTACCTTGCCAGGATGCTCGCCCGTCGGGTGCTGAGAATGCGGGATGAATTGGGACTTGAAATTCCTTTGAGCGACCTTGCTGAACACCATCTTGATGTGAACTTGGGAGGACATCTCAACAAGCAACACCGAGAAGGATTATTGGAAATTCTGACCTTGGAAGAAGAACGCTACGTTGAGATGCTTCGGAAGGGCGTCCAAGTGTTGCAAACGCAACTCAAAGGTCTGGACAAAACGGCAGAAACCATTCCCGACGACGATTTGTTCACGCTCAACGATTCACATGGTTTGGCACCCGACATGGCCGTTGCCTTGGCACGAAAGGCCGGTTGGACTCAGGTCGCCTTGCGCACCGGCTTTTCGGCAGAGATGGCTGAACGCCACGCACGTTTGGCCAAGGAAGCTGCTCGAGAGCCCTCCTCGAGCGGAAGCGGTTACATGACCGACGGCCTTTCAGCGACGGTGACGGACTATTACGACGATGTCTATGCTCAGACGGCCATGGCGAAGGTCGTGGCATGTTTTGAGCGTCAAGGCACTGAGGGTGAATTTGCGGTGGTGTTGGACCGCACCCTGTTCTATCCCGAAGGCGGGGGCCAAGAGGGTGATCGGGGGACCCTTGTTCAGGGTGATTCAGTTGTGCACGTGCGTGATACTCAGAAACAGGGTGACATCATTCTTCACTTTACCAACGGTCGGTTGACCGTTGGAGAACAGGTGGAGGCGCGGCTGGATTGGCAGCGGCGAAAGCAGTTGATGGATCATCACACCGCCGTCCACATCGTTGGAGGAGCGGCAAGACATTTGTTGGGCCCCCACATTTTCCAAGCGGGTTCTCACCTCTCCGTTGAAAGCGGTCGTTTGGACATCACGCACTTCCATCGACTGACGCGCGATGACCTCGACGCCATGGAAGCCATGGCCAATCAAGTGTTGGCCTCGGTCGGCTCAACTGAAAAGTCCGAACTCAATCGCAAAGATGCGGACCTCGTCCACGGATTCGACCTGTACCAGGGAGGTGCCCCGAAGGGCGATTCGATTCGAATTCTGAAAATCGCTGAACACGACACCCAGGCCTGTGGGGGAACTCACCACGATGAACCGGGTCAAATCGGGTCCATTCGCGTCGTTCGCTCAACCGCCGTTCAGGACGGTGTTGAGCGGTTGCACATTGTCGCAGGGGATGCGGCGTTGGCCTATGCCCGTTCCCAAGACGAATTGCTACGCTCAACAGCTGAGGTGTTCGGGGTTCATCAGGACGATTTGCCAAAAGCCGCCGCTCGATTCTTTAAGGAATGGAAGGAGCAGCGGAAGACGATTGAACATCTTGAATCTGAAATCGTCCGCCTTCGGACCAGCGGTGGAGGCGACGCTTCCTCCGAACTTGAGGGTGTTCGCATCGTCGTGATGGAAATTGACGGTGATTTGAAATCGATGACCACGATGCTCAAGGAACTCACGTTGGACCAAGACCAACCCACCTTGGCCGTGCTTGGCTCCCGCGATGGCGGCGGGAAGTTGATGATCGCCGTCACGGAAGGGACGATTGCCTCCGAGCGCTACAACGCTGTTGACCTGCTCCGCTCGATTTCGTCCCACATCAACGGTGGGGGTGGAGGTCGACCAACCTTCGCTCAGGGCGGTGGTTCAAACGCTGACGGCTTGCCAAATGCGCTTCAGGCCGCACGCGAGATGCTCGGTCTTTGAGGCTCATCGCAAACTGCGCAGCGCTTCTTTGTCAAATTGTGAGACCGCTTGCTGGTAGGCGTCGTTGACGCTGAACCATCGGGCTTCGGAGATTTCTTCTGTCTGCAGCGCCAATTCAGACACGTCTCCGTTCCAAGTAGACCGGTAGGTCAAGGAAACGAAGGAGATGCCTTCGTCGTTGAACACACGTTGTGTAATGACCGGTTCCTTGTCGTCCAGCACGATCTGAAGGCCCAACTCCTCCAGAGTTTCTCTCACGCACCCGATTGAAGGGTGTTCGTTGTGGTCCAAGTAGCCTCCCGGCAAGGTCCAATATCCGTTAAAGTGCCCTCGCTCTACCTTTCCCATCAGCACTTCGCCTGCATCGTTTTGGATCATGACTTTCGCAACCAAACGATGCAGGGAGCGATAGATGGCTTCCCTTGCGACGGGGTGAACGTGGTTGTCAGCAATGCAGGCATCCTTCCAAGCCCAGTGCTTGGGCCACTCCATTTTTGGGTAGCCTTTCAGGACGGTGAATTGAGTTGACCCGAAGGTGATGCGGAGCGTGTCCTTTTCAACGAACTCAAGGTCCATGACCTCGACTTCGTCAACCGTGGGGAATCGTAGGGTGTTGCTGTTCCCCATCCGGCCGGGTTGAGGGAGTTGGGGTCCAATTCCTTGTTCATCCACCAACAACACCTTTCCGTCGTGTTCCAAATACACGGAGACGGAAGGGTGCATGCTTCTGCCAAGGCCCCGATTCACATCAATGCTCGTATCAGGATTGGTCACTCGGGAGCAGCGTCACCTCGGACGGCTCGGGGAGTTCTTGCGTGAGGGTTTCCGAGACTTTCAGTTCGTCCAATCGGCGGCCTTGGGGAAGGACTCGTGATTGGTAGGACCGCATGGTATCGTTGTACGCAAGGGTTGCCTTGGCGAGGTGCCCGCCCACCTTGTTGTAGTGGTCCACCATCGTGGTGACCCGTTTGTACAATTCTCTCGAGACATCGTAGATCTCTCGTGCACCCTCCGCAAGGGCGTGTTGTTGCCAGTACAAAGCGACGGTCCGCAACAAGCCGAGCATCGTGACTGGGGTGGTGACCAAGACCGATTTGCTCATGGCATACTCCATCAAATCCGGGTCCACGTTGAAAGCAGCGGCGGCCATGGCTTCACTCGGTACGAACATGACCACATGGTCAAAATGACCCTCGATGGCTTCCTGATATGCCTTGGAACTGAGGTCGGTGATGCGACTTCGCATGCTGCGGGCGTGACGAATGAGCAATTCGTCTTGCTGAGGTCCGGGTTCAAGGGAGACCGCTTCAAGGTAGGTTCCCCCAACCGCCTTGGAATCGATGGGGATGACGCCTCCCTCCGGGAGAATGACGACAAAGTCGGGGCGGGTGCCGTTGTCCAAGGTCGGCTGTTCTTTGAAATTCATGTGTTCGGAAAGGCCCGCCATTTCAAACAACCGTCGTAGTTTGACTTCCCCCCAATTGCCTCGGGTCTGACTCGAGGTGGTCAGTGCCGTGGAAAGCGCCACGGTGCGTGTGGACAACGATTCAGTCTTCTCACCGAGTTCCTTGATGTTTCGTCGCAACCCTTCGTACGCCCCCACTCGTTCTTTCTCCATCTCGTTGTTTTGGTGTTGGAGTTTGATCAATTCGTCTTGGAGCGGCTTAAGCAGATGCTCAACCTCGGTTTTTCGCTGTTCAAGAGCATGCTCAGCCTCAAGTTGATTTTTCGACCAACGCTCTTCGGCCAATTTGAGGAAATTGGCCGAATTTTCCTCACTCAGGCGCTTGGAGAGGTTCTCAACCTCAGCTCGGATGCGTTGTTCGTTGATGGTTGAGGCCTCTTCGCTGGAGCGGAGGCGCTCCTCGGCCCGTATCAGTTCACCAGCGGTGGACTGTCGAGCCATCACCCATCCGACCAATCCGCCCAAGACCAATCCAATCAACAACAGGCCGTACTCTGTTAGCCCCACCATGAAATCGTAACGATGGCGACCGTATATGATGAAATCGGGTTCCGTCAAAGTTCATAGCAGAACACCTCATGGGAAGGTCATGCGTTTTGAGCAACTGAACGAGGGCGTCTGGGCCATGACCTATTTGGTGGTTGATGAGGTTTCAAATCAAGCCGCTCTGATTGACCCTGTGTACGATTACCTCGATTCCTACCTCTCCTTGCTCGAAAACGATGGGCTGACGCTGACCTACGCCATCGCCACGCACACCCACGCCGACCACATCACGGCCTGTTTTTCACTCCGAGAAGCGCTGGGCTGTGAATACATCATGTTTCACAACACGGCCAGTTTGGGTGTTTCGACCTATGTCGAAGACGGTCAAACCCTTCCATTGGGTGACGTTTCGTTCACCTTTCACGCCGCCCCAGGCCATACCAACGATTCCATGATCGTTGAAGTCCCTGGTCACATCATGACCGGGGATTTTTTGTTCAACGGCGAAGGTGGGGTTGGCCGGGACGATTTACCAAGTGGCCGAAGCCGCATCCATTGGGAGGCGTTGGCGGTCCTGGACCGATTCGATGACGGGGTCACCGTCTGTTCCGGTCATGAACCGCCCGGAACGGAGATGCGTCCTCTCGCATGGAACCGCCTCCATAATCCAATCCTCAAGATGACGAGTTTCGAAGAGTTTGATGCTTGGCAAAACGCTACTGCGGCCGCCTTGGGCGGTGTATCTAAAATCAAAACAGCGATTCCTGCTAACTTGTTCGCCGAAATTCCAGACCGAATTCCATGGTTGGATTAGGTCCTTTTCAAGGGATTCACCGGTGCCTTTGTCCCTGCGGGAACCGTCGGCAGGTTTTGCAATTCTTCAAACGATAATTGCTGGGGGTTGACCGCCTCAAACGTGGTGAGTCGTTCGTTCATGCCCATTCGAACGTTGAAGTCAATTCGCCCCTTCGTCCTGGTTAAATCGTAGGAAAGCGGTTCGAGTTGTTCGATGACTTGCGCTTCGAAATGTTGGCGGACTTTCCCCCCGCGCCACGATGCGTAGCCCCACCGGTAGGAGATTCCGACCACGGCCGCACCATACAACAGCGTGAGTACCACCGTCGCAAAGAGGATGGGATTGCCACCGACGTCCCGTGCCTCTTCGAGCAAGTTTCGGCCAAGCAAGAAGACCAGTCCGATGCCAACAACAGGGTTCAACACCCCCTCAAGCCACTGGTTGACCGGGACTAGCCGTCCTTTCGCCGGGTCAACGAAAACCAAATCAGCCTCAAACGCCGTGTTGAGGACTGACAGAATGGAGAGCAGAATCATGTAGAGGACGGCCGAGACAATGAATTCAATCGTCCACGAATCGAGGTTTAACACCCAGTGGACGATGAGCCAAGCGAACAAGCCCAAGAACGCCGCTTGGGGTACGTAATTGAAGTGTTCAATGTGTTGTGAAAATTCCGTGAGGGAACGTTGGGTCGCACGAGAGCCTCGATGAGGTTTCGGTATGTGAATGACCTGCCAATGCATCACGCGTTCGGTTCCCTTGAGCATCCAGATCAAGAAATTCCGGCGAATGAGGAGAAATTCCATGAACAACATGAACGGAAATCCAACCAAGATCAACGGCAGCGCCATGATGGCCGAAAGGGGCAAGATGAGCAACGCTGGAAGCAACAAGAAATGAGAGAGCGTTAGCGGATGCAACAACTCCGCTTCAATCAGCCGTTGTTTGGCCGGTGGGATCCTTAGGTTGCGCGCAATATCGTCGAGGTTTTGTGAAAACGAGGCGACTTGGTGTCCTGAATCAACAATTTGACGTACGATGGTTCGGTACTCGGAGACTTCGTGGCCAATGCCGACCCAAAACTGCCAGGCCAGTCGCATGGGCAGGGCCAGGAGAATGGGCAACGCAAGAATGCCAGCGCCCCACAGCAACCCTTGGACATCCGTGGCCATGGTCGTTCCTCAATCCGGGCCACGCCCTAGGGGTTGTTCAAAACAACGGTGAGGAACCGCCCCCATCCCAAGGTTCTAACACCCTCGTGCCGGCCGCGAAGTATGGCTCGTATCGCCGTAACGGACGGGATGGATAAAAAGGCGGTCATGTTGTTGGAAAAGGCCGGCCATGAAGTCGTTCTTGAGCACTTTTCGCCAGAGGCACTGGCTTCCGGGGCCCTCTCCGAGTTCGATGCCATCATCATTCGGAGCGCCACCAAACTCACCTCTTCGGTGATTGCCGCTTCCGGGGACCGGTTGAAAGTCATCGGACGGGCGGGCGTGGGTGTGGACAACATCGATTTGGAAGCGGCTGGCCAACACGGTGTTCACGTGGTGAATGCTCCCCGGGCGAGCACCCAATCCGTCGTTGAGTTGACCCTTGGACATCTCCTTGCCTGCATCCGACACCTTCCACGGGCTGATCGTTCCATTCGAGCCGGAAAATGGGAAAAATCAGCCATGAAAGGCACGGAACTTTCGGGGAAAGCCTTGGGCTTGATCGGCTACGGGCGCATCGCTCAATCGGTGGCTCGTGTCGCCCAAGCCTTTGGAATGGAGGTTCATGCCTACGACCCCTACCTTCCCTCCAAAATCGCCAAAGCCCAGGGGACCACCCTCCACAAATCGGTGGACAACCTGTTTGCTTCGTGCACCCATATCTCGATTCACTGCAACCTCACCGAAGAAACGTATCATCTGGTCAACGCCGAACGCTTGGCGTCCATGCCTCAAATTGGTGCTGACGGGACCCCTTGCGGCAATCACGTCATCAACTGCGCCCGCGGTGGTATCGTTGACGAAAGAGCGGTTGTTGAAGCCCTTGAAAACGGGCAACTCACCTCAGCGGCGCTCGATGTTTTTGAGCACGAACCCGTTGACCCACTGCACCCTCTGCTCCAAATGGAGCATTTTCACGGAACTCCCCACATCGGGGCCTCCACGTTGGAAGCCCAGGCTCGCGTTGGGGCTGATATCGTCACCAACGTGATGCAGGTGCTCGAAGGCCAGCCGTGCGACTTTGTTGTCAACCGTTCCTTCTTGTAGCACTTTCACTTTCCTGCACGGGGTCTTCCCAAAGCACCTCGTCGTCCTTCGCTCTTCGCTGCTTATGGGTCGAAGCGTTCCTCCATGGCGCACACGCGTTGAAGTTGAATTGAACCGTTGGCAGGCTTTCCGTCGTGCCCTCTCCACCTCCGACCAAGCCTCGTTTGAACATCTCCTTGACGACATTCGTCAGCGACGTGCAGCCGGCGGTATGCTCCCGTCGCTTGATGTTTGGCACCCCGCCGTGCTCAGCATGCTGGTGGGATTGATGTCGCGTCTCGGGGAACTGGAGCGGCGGCTTTGTGCACTTGAGGAAGGGCATTCGGATGATTGAGGGTTGGCTTCTCGATGTTCATGCCAACGACGCGCACACCGGGATGGTGGTTTGGGTCGTTGATGATGCAGGTCGGGCCGCTCGCTGCGATGTCCCGTGGGCCCCTTCGCTTCATGTCCACGGTTCGTCCGTCGACCTTGAACGGTTGGAAGAATGGCTCCTGTTGCCTGAAATAGCGGCACGCTTCACCGTGGTTGCCTTGGAACGGCGACGTCTGCATCTTGACTTGGACGGTGCCGATGTGGCTTCGGTTCTCGAAGTACGTCTCGAACCCTTTCATCATCTCAAAGCGCTGGCCGAGCACATTGAAGCGCGAGGTGATTTCCACCGCTACACCTTGTATTCGGTCGACGCCCACCTCGTTCAGCGTTTTCTTAACGACCACGGCTGCTCGCCTTTCTCCAGGGTGAGATGGGACCCGAAGACCACGCCCATGATTCGTCCCTTGCGTACGATGGACGAAAACGTCCTGCCTCCGTTGTGCCTTGTTCGCCTCGCGGTTGAGTTTGCCCCCTCCGCCTTTCCCTCCGTGGCCGATGCGGTGGTGGCCATGCATCTTGAAACGGTTCAGGAACCCGGAATCCCAGCCACCCCCCGTAGCGTTCAAAGCACAACCCTGCACCGAGACGATTATCCAACGCTTTCGGCGATGTTGGTCGCCTTTGAAGCGACGCTCAAGCGCTTGGACCCCGATCTCCTTCTCACCTACGGTGGCGACAAACGCCTGTTTCCATGGTTGGTTCATCAATCAGAAGCGTTGGGGCGTTCACTCGTGCTCGGACGTTCAGCCACGCCGCTCTCTCTGTCCACCAAGGCTCAAACGGTTCGCTCCTACGGTCATACGAGGCACAGGGACGGGGCGTTTTTCCTTGAGGGGCGGCTTCATTTGGACCTGCGCAACAGTTTCATCGTCAAGGAAGGGGGAGTTGCGGGGTTGTTTGAGTTGGCACAACAATCGTGCCAATCGGCCCAAGTCATTTCGCGTCTTTCGCCGGGTTCGGTCATCAGCGCCATTCAGATGCGGGTGGCGATGGACGATGACGTGTTGGTTCCGTGGAAGAAGAACCGTCCAGAAGACACGAAATCAGCTTTGGAACTTCTGCACGCCGACCGTGGTGGTCTGTACCTTGACAGCCGGCCCGGCGTTTATGCTTCCGTCATTGAATTGGATTTTGCCAGCCTCTTCCCCAGCATCATCGCCACGCGAAACATATCTCCCGAGACCTTGAATTGCGCTTGCTGTCAGCCGTCGGAGGGTCCGAACACGGCCGGGGTTGTACCGCTCCATCCGGATGAAGCCACCGCTGAGTTTCGCCAGCGATATCATCGTTCACGATTTGGCCACACGTTGTTCCCTCTCTCGCACGAGAAAGCGCTCAAAGTTCCCGGCCTCCAAAGCCACACTTGCGGTCGAAGGCACGGCTTTCTCGGCCGTGTGGTTGCGCCCCTCATCGAACGCCGTCGACAACTCAAAGCGCAGCGATGCGAAAAGGGTGATGCGTTTGACTTGCGGCAAAACGCCCTCAAATGGCACCTCGTGACTTGTTTTGGTTACACGGGTTACCGCAACGCCCGCTTTGGCCGTATTGAGGCCCACGAAGCGATTTGTGCGTGGTCCAGGGACCTCTTGTTGACCACCATCGAAGAGGCTCAACGCGACGGGTGGGAGGTGCTCCATGCAATCGTCGATTGTGTTTGGCTCGCCGATCGTTCCAATCGGACGGAAGAACAGCAGCGTGTGGATGCCGAACGTTTCGCACGTCGCATCACGGAGCAGGTTGGCATTCCTTTGGAATTTGAACAGCATTACGAGTTCATTGCGTTTCTTCCAAGTCGGGTTCACGGGGCAGGTTCGCTCACGAAGTATTGGGCGTACGGTGGAGGTGACTACAAAGTCCGGGGCATTGAACTCCGGCAACATTCCACGCCCCCGTGGATTTGTTCCCTCCAAGAGCGCGCCCTCCAGTTGTTGGCGGCGGGCGAACGGACCAACGGCGTGCCGGATCGCCAGGCTCAGCGAGCGGTGTTTATCTTGTATCAAACCGAACTGCAACGATTGAACGACGGCCAACTTCCCCCCAAGGACTTGGTCATCTCCCGTCGAATCACCTCTTCTCTCGAGGATTATCGAGTCAAGAACCTCTCGTATGCGGCCTTGCTCCGTGCCCATCATCAAGGTCATCACGTGCCATCTGGGGGAAAAATTCGCTATGTGGTGGTGGACGCTTCGGCAACGGAACCGCTTGACAGGGTGGTTCTCGCTGAGGAAACAGCGTTCAAGGAAGCGACGGTGACAGGTTGTCCTCTCCACTACACGCGCCTCGCCGAACGGGCCATTTGGGCGATCCTTGCCCCCTTTGGGTGGACGGACAAGGACCTTCGTTCAACGAGTCGACAACCCACGCTTCTCGATTTCGTCATCCCTCGTTCTGAAGGGCATGAGAGCGTGCTGAAGCAGGTACCGAACGCCCCTCGAATTCACGAGGCGTGAGGGTGAACCGCGTCTGCCTTGGGTCGTGGTTGGCGTTCCAGAGCCCGCGCAACCCGGAACGTGGATGATTGAGGTAGAGGGTTCGTTTTCGTTGCGTTCCTCGCCAGTGCCCCACAAGGTGGTGATGGGCCTGTCGGTGAACCTGTTGGAGGAGGCGGCGCTGATGAACGGACCGTCCGTGGGCTTCCGTGATCACGACGACAGCGGCTCGATGATCTTGGGCGATCCGGGACAGCAAGGCGACGTGGCGCCGGAGCAAGGTCCTCGATTCAAGACGCTTGATGGCCTCGTCTTCATGCATGGCCAGCAAACCGTCAACCACGAGCAACGGGGAACGGGTAATCTCCAATTCGTTGGGTAAACGTTCCAGTTGCCGGTCCAGTTGGTGCAAGGTGAATCCGCGACTCAAGTACAAACGAGAAAGACAGGCCTCCGTATCGGCTCCCAACGATGCGAGGGTTGGGAGGAGCCGAGCGGGGTCAATTCTGCAGGCTCCGTCCACCCAATGCACGGTTTCACCGTGGACCAACGCTTCGGCCACCCAGTGTTCGGCGACGGGTCGCATGCTCTTCCCAGCACGACCCGGCCCGGTGAGGTGGTAAACAAGGCCCGGCTCAGGTCGCAGCAAATCCATGTCAAACCCCTCGTGCTGCTGACGAAGAAGCGGGGCCAAAGGTCGTGGTTGATTTTGAGAGTCCATGTCAATCATTGGAGGTCCCCCACGTCAGCCATCAATCCTTTTGAACACCCCTTGCTTGAAGTGAAAGCCATCAAGTTCAAACACCGTTGCCCCCGAAAATTGGGTGTGGATGCTTCCGTCGCCGATGATGTGGATGTGTCTCAACGCATCCTGATCCACTGCGATTTGGATGCGTTTTTCGCTGCCGTGGAAACCTTGCACCACGGGCTGGACGAAAGCGTACCGCTGATCATCGGCTCCGACCCAAAGCAGGGTCGCGGGCGAGGCATCGTTTCCACGTGCAATTACGCCGCCCGTCAATACGGCGTCCGTTCGGCGATGCCGATTTCCGAAGCGTGGCGTCGTTGTCCGGGAGCCCCGTTTGGTCATGCCCGTTACATCCGAGGGACGCGTGGCTTGTACACTCGGGCCAGTCGGCGAGTGATGGCGATCTTGAAAGCCCATGCAACGGCCTTTGAACAGGCCAGCATCGATGAGGCTTACCTCGACGTGACCGAGGCGGTCAACGGTGATTGGGATCTGGCGTTGGCGTTGACGAAAAGCTTGCAGCATGACATCGTTGAGGCGTTGGGCCTAACCGCCTCGTTTGGATTGGGGCCCACTCGAATCATTGCCAAAATGAGCAGCGAGGTGAACAAACCAAACGGCGTTCATCGCGTGCTTCCCGATGAGGTTGAGGCCTTCTTTGAAGGTCGTTCTCTTCGAGAAATTCCAGGCATCGGTCCCAAGCGGGCGACCCAACTCGCCGAATGGGGGTACACGACCGCTGATGAGTTGCGGGCCCTGGGGGAACTGTCCCTCGCACGCTTGGCCGGTGAGCGGTTTGCCAGCTGGTTCATGGAGGTGGTCGAAGGCGAAAGCAGTCGGGTCGTCAGTCCATTGAGGAGTCGAAAGTCCATTGGCAAAGAGCACACCTTTGAGCGGGATTTGGACGACCATGAATACGTGCTCGACCGGTTGGAGGAGCTGGTTGAGTTGGTCATGAACCGAGCGTCTGAGTTGGGCGTTTCAGGTCGACTGGCGGAGGTGAAGGTTCGGTACACAGGATTTGAGACCCATGCCTCAGGTCGTAGTATACCGGTCGCCATGGACGACCCAGCTGTGTTCAAGCGACTGGCGAGAACGCTGTTTGCCAACACCATTGACACGGAAAAATCCGTCCGTTTGATCGGGTTTCGTTTGGGGCATCTCGAAGAACCGTCTTCCCGACAAACCACCCTCTTCAAGGAAGAGGAATGATCACTCAAGCTGGTGCATGCGTGTCAAAGTTTCTGCAAAATCTGCGAGGGAATCAGGGATAGGAATGCCTGAGATGGGTTGGTTGAGGGAGACTCCGGCTTCCTTTTTCGCCCCCCAGACGTTCCCGTTGAAATCTTGCAACGCATTGGACAATCCACACAACGCACGACCTTCGGCCGTTTGCGCTCCCACGCTCGGGAGGGGAGGGGCGGGGAAGGCGTCCACGTCCACGGAAGATTGGCCGTAGACCGTGCTCGAGATATGATGGGTGAAAAATGGACAGACCGGACTGAAAGCGGCCATGAAGTCGCGTACAATACGGTGAATGGTCCAGGTTGCTCCTGGGTCGTCGTCATACAAGCGTGATTTCACCATCTCGAGGTAATGGCTTGGCAGCAGACCTGTGCCGAAGGTCTTGAGCGCTTGCGTAGCGGTGTAGATGTCAAGGTGGGTCCAAGCGTGGTGAACGGTGTGCATCGTGGCTTGGAACTCCGCCAAAATCCATTCATCTTCGACGGCCAGCCCTTCCGGGACTTCATCCAAATTATTTGGAGTTTCAAATTGAGAGGCGAATCGTGCGACATTGAACAGCTTCGTAAGAACACCAAAGTACTTCTTTTCAATTTCTTCAGGATTGATTTGGAAGTCGTCACCCACTTGAGCGTCGCAGGCCTTCCAAAGGCGAAAACATTCACTGCCAATTTTGTTGGCACGGAGACTGACTGAACCGTCAGGGCCCTTGATTTTCCAAGACCCTGTTCGTCCTGACGCACCGCATTCCAACACCGAATCGGCATCAATGCCGTTGCCGATGGATTTGCTCATCTTCCGACCCCATGGGTCCATGCCCAAGCCGTCAATCCAGACGTGTTGGAACCCGGGCTGGTCGAGAACGAGCGTGGATTTGAGGAGGGTGTAATACAACCAAGTACGGACGATTTCTTTCCCTTGCGGCCGAAGGGCCGTTGGGAAGGCACGCTCAAACACCTCGGGGTGGTTCAGATAGCCCGAGACGAAGAGGTTGGAATTCGAGGAATCCATCCAGGTATCGAAGACTTTCTCTTCCCCGGTCAACTCTCCCAGCTCCGCTTTGAGGTCTTCGTATGCACCGAGGTCTTCTCGAGTGGTTCGGTCCAACACCCTGCTGCCAGTGGGCGGGTGGTCCTTCCAGGGTTGAACGTAGGTTCCGGAGGGTGGGACGACCACGAGTTGTTCATTTTGGCTGTACCAAATCGGTATTTCCGTGTGGTACCAGCGGCGACGGCTGATGGGCCAATCGATGCTGATGTTGTCCATCCAGTCCAGCAGGAATTGACGGTTTCGAGGTGGATGGAATTCGATGGCCTCAATGTGGGTTTTCATGCGATCTTGGATGTGGGTTTGACGGACGTACCATTCCTTGAGGAGAATGATTTCGACAGGGTTTTTGCCTCGTTCCGAAACGGGAATCTCTTGCTCCCGTTCAACGACGTTCAACAGGTCACCCTGACGTTCGAGCAGGTCAATGGCCGCTTGGCGGGCTTCGAGAACGGACAAGCCGGCGAGGGGGCCTGAAACCTTGGTCATGTTCCCGTCCAAATCAATGGCTTGGAACGGTGTTAAACCGAGCTCACGGAAAACAGCGACATCGTTCTGGTCTCCAAAGGAACAGACCATCAACACGCCCGACCCGAAATCGGATTTAACCGAAGGATGGGCTTGAATTTCCACTGAGGTTTCCCGGCCATGGGTTGGAAGCGGAAGGGACACGGTTTTGCCAATCAAGTGGGCGTAACGTTCGTCGTCGGGATGAACCACCACCACGCCGCAAGCACAGATCATTTCGGGGCGTGTGGTCGAAATCGTGAGGGTCACGCCGTCATCGCATGTCCATTTCACATCAACGAGTTTGGTTTTTCGAGGCAATCGTTCAACTTCAGCATCGGCGATGGTCGTCCCTTCAACCGGGTCGTAGATGTTGGGTCGCAAATCTTCGACGATGTCGCCTTTCTTGAACAACTCCACGAAAATGGATTGAGTGACGCTGCGGTAATCCGGTGCATCGGTGAGGTATTCACGGTCGAAATCACAGGAGAGCCCGACTCGACGTGCGGTGTCTCGCATCGCTTGGGTGAACGATTCAATGGTGGTTTTGCAAAGCGCAAGGAATTCTTCCCGGTCGTAAGTTTTCATTTTCCTCTTGGTGTTCTTTTCAACCGTGAATTCGATGTTAATGCCGTTGCGGTCAACCCCCCAAGGGAAGTAGACCTCTTTGCCCAAGAGGCGTTGGCTCCGAGCGATCACGTCGATCATGGAGTATTGGGCAACAGCGCCAATGTGCCACGTACCCGAGGGATAGGGAGGCGGTGTATCAATGACGAAGACCTCTTTTTCGCTGTCGGGCTTGAACGCGTACCGCTGATTGTATGAATCTCGGTCAGCGTAATGGGCCTCTTGAATGGTCTTTTCCAAATCGATGGACCAACGTTTTTCGGGAAGTTTTGGGTCTGGCATGTGCCTCACCTGGCCCCGCCTCGGTGAATGAGGTGGGTCCAGCCTGTCGGTAGAGGGAGGGCATTTGAATCCGTCGGAAGAGGCGCAACAAATCGTCGTGAGTCGGCTGCACGCAAAAGGTAAGGCTTTGAAGGACCCACACTTCCCACGGACAACGGTGATACGATGGATGCTGATGAGGGTGGGAAAAATCAACCCCCTTCGGATGGCCACGCGGCAACCAACGGTCGAATTGACGCGTTGGGTGAAAAGTCGAAAGCCGTTCGTGCCCAACTCTCCGGTCAACTCAAATCCATGGATTCCAAGAAGGCCTTGGACGCCGTTCTCGAAGCACCCAAACGGTTCAAGCGCGAGTGGCAAAAAAGCGGGGCTACCGGGGCCATCACCCGATTCCCCATCCCCACCATCATGGTGTTTCTGTTGCTCACGGTGTACTTTGTGACCCAATCAGGTTTCTTGGACGATACACGCTTTGACGACGACCCCAACAATCCCGCCCTGAACGTGAACGGCGATTTGGAAGTGTACTTGCCAGACGGGAGCAAAGTGGCTGAGTTGATTGGCAAGGTGGAGGAAGATTGGTCAACCAACGTGATGGTGGTCTACATTGAGTCCTCCAAATACAACATTACGGATCAGCGGATTCTTCAGGAAATCAGTTTTGTCGAAAACATCCTGAATCCATACCTCTCGGACGAGTCCGATGACGTGATTTACATTCTTTCGCTCTCAACCGTTTTGAAGGAAGTCAATTCGAGTGCGCCCAGGATTCGAGACGCCATCATCACCGAAGTGGGTGAGTTGGGCTGCTCGAGCAATCCCGAAGATGATTGCATATCGAGGGAGTTCGCAGAAAACATCAACGAAGCTGCCCAATCAACGGACGAACAGTTTGGGGGCTCCTACGAAATTCCCAGTCAAACCACCATTGATTTGGTGATTGGAGAGATGTACGAACAAGACGGTTCCCCCACCGCTGGCCTGAACAAACTCGCAAGGGACATTGAAGGCGGCGAAAACGGTGAGCCCGATGGTTTGTTGGACCGCGCCATCATGGCGGTGGCCGTCACCGAGAATCGGCCCGCCAAAGACATCATTTCGGATACTCAGGAGGTGCTGGACACCCTGTCAGCGTTGGACCGCCCCTGCCGGTTTGAGGCCAACGGCGACCCCATCGAATCCGAGGGTCTGTGTGATTGGGATGATTTGGGTTTGAGCATGGTCCTCACCGGGCCGGTTCCCATCACCAACGCTGTGACCGAGTTCTCCTTCCGTTTGTTTTGGGAAATTTTCCCCATGGCGGTGGTTCTCGTGGCCATGGGTTTGTTCGTGTTTCACTCGGACCTCTTGCAGACGGGCCTCACGGGCATGCGTCCTCTTCAGGGTTTCAAGGTCGTGGTCATTGCGGGATTGCCGACCTTGTGTGCGGTTTTCTGGACTTTGGGCCTGATTGGTGCAACGAATTATGAAGTGACGATGACGGTGATTATCGTCGGTCCAATTTTGCTGGCCTTGGGTGTATCGTACGGCTTACACATTACCAATCGGTACGCTGAGGAAGAGGGGACGCGCAGCGAGAAAATGAAGGCCTCGCTGACATCAACCGGTCGCGCCGTTTTCCTTTCGGCGGTGACGACCGTCATCGGTTTCATTTCCTTGGTGTTTACGCCCATGGCCCCCATTCAAACGGTGGGCATTGCGCTTTCGGGTGGCATCGTCATCGTTTACATCTTGACCATGTTTATGGTGCCCAACCTCACGTTGATCCTTGATTTGAAGAAACCCAAACATCCGCCCCTCAAGGCCTTTGATGTGCTGGTGGATGTGCCGGTGAAACACAACAAAGCCGTCATCGGTGTCTTCATCATGCTCATCCTGTTGTCCGCCACCGTTGGTCAAGCCAACGTTGAGGAGAACATCGACTTGCTGGGAATGGCCCCGGAGGGCGAATCGCCCGTCGTGAAGATGAAGCAGTACAGCCAGGAATTTGAGGCGGGCCAGGTGGGCATGATTTTGGTCAACGCCAATGTAAGCGGGGATTTCAACGATAACGACAATTCAAACGACGACCCGGTTGAAATCCTCGAGAAGATCAACAACTTGGAAGCCTCCCTCAACGAAGTGGAAAACACGACCGCCGTTTCAGTGGTGTTTTTGATGAAAGCCTCAGGTGTTCAGGTGACCGTGTCGGGTGAACAAGTGAACGAGTTGTTCCAACTCGTGCCTTGCGCCGGTGTTGATGGTTGCGAAGACATCAAAGCTACCGCAGAGGTCTTGTTCAATCAAAGCCTTTCAGTGGACACTTCGTTCTGGGATTTGTTGACCAATCCAGATGATTTTAATCTCCCTGGTTCCCAACAAAGCCAGATTTTCCTCCTTGACGTGTTTTACGCTTCGCTCACCAAAGAGACCCGTGAAATTTTCGTGAGCGAGGATTTCAGTCGTTCCCTGATTTACGTCGATATGCCCTTCATTCCAGTGGCTGATACGTCGAAAAGCGTTGATTCGGTGAACGAAAAGGCGGCCACCTTCCAAGGTCGCTACGGAGAAACGGCGGAAGATTTGACCGGTGTTGCAGCGACGGCCATCGAAGTGAACGAACTCATCGTTGGTTCGCAATGGACCTCGCTTGGCTTCGCCATCATCCTCACCCTCATCACGCTGGCCGTTGTTTTCAGAGACATCCGCTACTCCATTTGGACCACGTCGCCGGTGATCGCCACGGTGGCGCTCCAATGGTTGGTAATGTGGAGGATGGACGTTCCCTTGTCCTTGGTCACCGTCATGATCGGGTCCATTTTGGTTGGCGTCGGTGTAGACTTTTCCATCCATATTGCCAATCGTATCCGTGAACTGGGCGGTGGGATTCAAGCCATTCGCAATGCAGCGGTGGGTACGGGGATGTCCCTGTTCGAAGCGGCGGTGGTGACCTCCCTCGGTATGTTCACCGCCTACAACATTCCCATTCCTGAAATCCAGCCTTTCATCACCGTCATTTTGATTTTGCTCTGGGTCGCAGCGGCCAGTGCCCTCATTTTGCTCCCGGCCATTTTCGTTACCCTTGAGAAGATGGGCATCGGAGCGGTGAGCGGCTCGAACAACATGGCGAAAAAGTTGGGCCTTCTGCGGCTCCATGAATCAGGGATGGACGTGATGGAAGCCGCTCTGTTGGACGATGTGGTCGATGCTTGGTAGGCGAGCAATCCATAGACCTCATGCGCTTGGGACCGTTCATGAAGCATTGGTTGATGAAATCCGAGTTGGATGTCTATCCCTTTTCGCAGTTGGTCGCTGACGGCCAAACGCATTGGGACGGTGTAAGAAATTACCAAGCGCGAAACATGATGCGAGATGACATGAAACTCGGCGACTTGGTCTTGTTTTACCATTCAAACACCAAGCCGCCGCATGTGGCGGGCGTTGCCAAAATTGTGACTGAAGGATATCCTGACCACACCTCTTGGGACCGTCATGGGAATTACTATGACGAAAAATCGACCCCTGAATCGCCTCGTTGGTTCATGGTTGACATCGCACCCGTACGCGAATTGGCCATGGTATCCCTCGATGCCATGCGAGAAAATCCCGCTCTTGAGGGCATGTTGCTTCTTCGGCGTGGTCAGCGACTTTCCGTCCAACCGGTGGAAGAAGAGCACTTTGCAGAGGTGGTTTCCATGGCGGGATGCACCTTGGACGACGTGAGTTGAGGTGGCGTTCATGGTAGGACCAATCCCTGTCTCCTCCCGTGCGGCTTCCATTGAGTACGCCATTCGTGACGTTGTGGTGCCGGCCACCGAACTCGAGGCGCAAGGCCATCGCATCCTCAAACTGAACATCGGGGACCCCATCGCCTACCCTGGCCTCCCCACGCCACCTCACATGGTTGAGGCCTACGCTGATGCTCTCCGGTCGGGTCGAAACGGGTATTCGCCCTCCTACGGACTGCCCGAACTCCGAGCAGCGTTGGCGGACGATGAGCAACGGAAAGGGTGGCCAGCTCGACCCGAGGACATTTATGTATGCCACGGGGTTACGGAAGCCTTGCAGCTCATCTTCGCCGCCGTTTTGGAGGAAGGGAGCAAGGTGCTTGCGCCAGGTCCGCATTATCCCCCCTACATGGCATATCCCCAGCTCTACGGTGGTGAAACGGTCGAGTACAACCTCCACGGTGACGATGATTGGAGACCAGATTTTGATGACATTGAGAAGAAAATGGACCAAAATGTTCGTCTTTTGGTGTTGATCAATCCCAACAACCCTTGCGGCACCGTTTGCGGAAGGGATGACATCGATCGATTGTTGGGGATTGCTCGTGCCTATCCGAATTGCATCGTTGTTGCGGACGAGATTTACGATGGCTTGGATTTCACTGGAAACCACGTATCGGTGGCCAGTCGGAGCAACGACGTCCCCGTGATTGCGCTCAACGGGGTCTCAAAAGTCTACTATGCTCCAGGCTGGAGAATCGGTTACATGGCTCTTCACGACCCGTTGGGTCGACTGACCCTCGTCCGAGACGGTCTTGAACGCCTGCTTCGTTCGCGGCTTTGTGCCTCGACGCCCGCCCAGTTGGGCTATTTGGCCGGTCTCACCGGTGACCGCACGTGGATGCAAACCTACAGTGAGCGGGTGAAGGCCCAGCGTGATTATTGCCTTCAACGAATTTCTGAAATCGATGGCCTTGAAGTGCAAACTCCCGGCGGAGCGTTTTACATGTTTGTGAAGTTGACCGACCCCAAATGGCAGGCCAACGACAAAGAGTTCGTGTTGAGCCTCCTGCATGAAGAGAAGGTGCTGCTTGTTCACGGCAGTGGGTTTTCCCCTCAGCGAGGAAAGGGGCATGTTCGATTGGTGTACCTCGCTGAATTGGATGTGCTTGAGGATGCCTTTTCTCGAATTGAACGATTCCTAGCGAGACACCGATAAAGGCGCCTCATGCAGACGGAGATTTCATGAAGCATCATCCTCGCACTCCATCCATGCGCTGGTCAATTCGGGCATGGATGGTTGTTCTTGCAACCTTCCTTGCCTCAACTCCTGTCCGTGCATCCACCGTTTCGGCCAGCACGGGGGTCACCGTTGATCTGGTCGCTCCATTGGGCATCGCTTTGGTCGTCGCCATCGTGATTCGTCGTTGGTTCATTCCTCAACAACTCAAAAATTTGCAAGTTGCGTTTGAAATCGATGACGATTTGTACGAAGTGCATCGAATCACGCGTTCCCTTAGAGATTCACGACGTTTGCTCAAAGAAGGTCGAACCGGATTCGGTGTTTTGCTGTACATGATGGGGCTGACCGGTGTCCTCATCATCATTGCAGAGTTGTTGTTTAACGCCGATGTCTTTTCCAGCATCAACCTTTACATCGTTGGGGTGCTGATTGGTATCCCTGTCTTTGTTTCACCATGGGAATCGTTGAGCAGCCTTCTCTCGAGCAAAAAGCGAGAAACGAAGACGTCCATCGGGGCAAATCTTCTCCGCCGCTTGACCACTTTGGCTTTGTTGTTGATTGCCACCGGACTCGTTTTGGCGTACGGGTTGCGAGTTGAGGGGAGTTTGACACCTACGTGGTTGGCGTTTGGCCTCTTGGCTTTCATGGCTCCCACCATTTTTGCTTACGGTCGAATCATGGGCGCCTCTTGGAACATGCTCCTCATTAGCAAGTGGCGCACCACTCGCGGCCGAAAAAACCCAATTGACCCTGAGAAGAACGGCTTCCTTGGTCGTTTGTTTTCATTGGTTTTGGTCCTGTTCCTCCTGACAATGCCCATCACGGCCCTCAACGGAATTTTGACCGTGTTCTATGTGATGCTCAATTCGCCTCCAAATTCCGAAGAGATTCTCAATTATGGAGGCATCATTGGTTATACCATTTATTTGAACATTGATTTGATCGCTGACATTCTCTTCCAACTTGAATTCATCAAATCGTTGCCGGAAATCTTGTCGCTTTACCTCACGATGAACATCGCCATCGTTGGTCTTGCGTTCATCTTTGAATTGACTCGGAACTTAATTCTCGGCGGTCAAACGTTCGGTGGCATGTTTGGCGTGACCCTTGATACGCCGCGTGAAATCCGAGCGGAGAAGGCTGCGCAAGCTCGTCAATTGACCTTTGCCTTCGCCGGATTTTCAGGATACACGGTTCTCCTTTTGATTCTGGTTTGTTACAAAGAATTCGGAGATTTGATGCCGTTGACCAATTGGCTTGAATCACGTGGTTTTGACGAAGAGATGCGCCTCCTCACGACCTGGCTGTTCATCGCGGTTGGCCAAGCGGTCTTTTTGTTCGCTTGGCTTCTCTCCATAAGCCGATTTGGTACCCTTCGCAAGTTACGCTTTGACCTCAATCCCGACGAGCGACGGGAGGGTGCCGTGAAACTCGCAGGTGGCGACCGCCTTCAGCACCTGGTTGAAACCGCAGCCTTCAATGAGGACATTGACCTTCTGATTCGGATTCAAACGCATGATTTCCCTGGAGATCAAGCGCTGATTCGTCAGGAGCAATCTCGTGCCTCAATGTGGGAGAAAGCCCTGAGGGGATTGTGGCCAGAAGCCATTGAAGAGAGCCGAAAATTGTTGGCGCAGACCGGTGGCGACAACGATGAGGCACGAATGATCATTGCAACAGGTTACATCGCCCTACGTCGCCTTGACGCAGCGCGTGAAGCCTTGCACGGCCTCCAGCAACCTGAAGGATACGACGAGCCTGAGATTTTGTCATTCATTTGTGAGTGGATGGATCCGTGGCACGGTTCCGTGACCGAAGACGACCTTTGGGATTGGGAAAACAATTCGGTCATTGACCATCTCCAAATGCTGCAAAACATGATGCGGTATTGGAGTCCACAGCCAAAGGACATGATGGTTCACAACGATCGCATTTCTCAGATTGGCCAGTTGACGATGGTGGCGCTTCTTCGAGCCCAACGATTGTACGACGAGGCCCTTGAATTGTCGCTGTCACTCGTTCGAGGCGATCCGACGGGTGTTCGGCCCCGAATTGCGACGGCCCTCTGTTTGCTTGATACCGGACAATGGTTTGATGCCAAAACCGTGGTCGATGAGCTCATCAAGAGCGATAGCAAAGACCCGAGGGTGATGGCCCTGGGTGTAATCTTTGGATACGGGAAGAAAGGAAACGAGCACATGGAAGTGTCCTTGCTCGTTGACGACGCCAAAACAACCCGTCACTGGATGGACGCCGCTCCGGTCAACGCCTATGCTGCGCTGCTCCAGAAAGGGGGTCTTGACGAGGCTCTCAACGCCAACGTGATGGTGGCCGCCCATGAGGCGACCCGGCGGGCGATGCCACCGCGTTTTTCTCCAAGTGTGCTCGCCAATGTGTTCCAATATCTGGTGTTGATTCCACTCTGGGTGGTCACGGGCATCCTGACGTACCAAGAAATTGGACCCGCTGAAGGCCTTTCTGCCTTGGCCGGATTGTTGTTCATGCATTTCTCCTACGTGCGATTCTCTAGGCAGCAGGAGCATCAAATCAAGCACCGGGACCAACGGGGCTTGATCAAGTATGCAAAACGGATGCGTCGCTTCAAAGCCACACCGCAAGTGGACAACATCCCTATCGGAAATCACCTTCTGATGAGCGGGATTTTGGTCTCTGTGAACGGGGTTGTGCTGGATGTCGGCTTCCCCGCTTGGTTGTTTGAACGCTTGCCGAAGGAATCGGAAAAGAAGGTCCGAGGCCGGTTGAAGAGGCGGGCGGTCAACCTCGAGAAAGGCCGCACTCCAAGGGTCAGCCCTCTTGGCAAAGCCTGGTGGCTCAAGCGTCCGAAGGAGCACAATGAAGACGGCCCCATGCTGGAGCGTGAGATTGGTCCGGTAGCGTATCGTGGAAGGACGAATTATGTTCGCAAGAAGGAACCTCAATCTCTGAACGCTGCGGCTGAAGGGAAGGATGAACTTGTTCAGAACCGGTTTATCCCACGAAACACCATCCGCAGCGAGCGCCTTGGTTGAGCACCAACCCATGAGGTAGGGTTCAAAGACCGATTGATGCAGTTAAGGTTCATGGACCAACGAACCGGGGCTTGGACGCCATCGGAAGAAAACAGGCAACTTGGATTGACGGTCCTTGAAGCGGTCAAATCAAGCGGACGCCTCTATCGAGACGGTCTGGGTATGATCGCTTCAGAGAACATCGTTTCGCCGTTCGTTCAGGACATCGTGGCCAGCGACCTGCACGGCCGATACGCCGAAGGTCTGCCTGGGAAACGATATTACCAAGGGTGCGATGATTTTGACACCATTGAATCGCTGGGGATCACGCTAGCAAAAGAGGTGTTTAACGCCCCATTTGCCAACATTCAATCAACTTCAGGTACGGTCTCCAACATCGGGGCGCTTAAGGCGCTGGCCAAACCAGGAGATCGAATTACGGCCGTCTCAACCGCCGATGGCGGTCACATCTCGCACGCACGCATGGGCGCCGTTGGCTTACGAGACTTGGCCTTGACCACCTATCCGTGGGACGAAGCACGTATGGAGCCCGACATTGATGCTGCTTGCGCCATGATTCGTGAAGTGAAGCCCAAGGTGGCGTTGTTTGGACAATCGGTGTTTTTGTTTCCCACGCCGCTCAAGGAGATGGCTGACGCTGCGAAGGAAGTAGGAGCCGCCGTCATGTATGACGGTGCCCACGTTTTGGGGCTGATCGCTGGTGGACAATTTCAAGACCCTCTTCGTGAGGGGGCTGATGTGATGACGGGGTCGAGTCACAAGACGTTTCCTGGCCCACAGGGGGGTTTTTTGCTGTCCTCGTCGGAGGATGAGGCCTACCAGAAGCGCCTCAACACCGCCATGTTTCCTGGGGTGTGTTCTTCCTATCATTTGCACCATGTGGCCGGCAAGGTCATGGCGCTCGCTGAATTCAAGGAATATGGGGAAGCCTATGCACGAGATACGGTGGCCAACGCTCAAGCCTTTGCCCAAGCCTTGGCCGCCGAAGGCTTCGACGTGCTCGCTGAGGGGCGAGGCTACACGGCCTCTCATCAAGTGTTGACGCGGCATGGGGCGTTGGACTCAGGTGCGGGTGCCAAAGCTGCGCATCGATTGGAACAGGCAGGCATCATCACCAACATGAACATGCTTCCCGGGGATACCAAAGCGATGCAACCGTCGGGTCTCAGGTTGGGTGTCCAAGAACTCACCCGAGTGGGTTTTGACACCGACCTGATGAAGGACGTGGCGAAGTTGTATGCACGAGTGTTGCTTCACGACGAGGACCCCGCTTCGGTAAAGGCAGATGTTCGAGCGCTTAAAAACGAGCATCATGTCATTCGGTACTGTTTCAACGAAGAAGGTCGCTCGGGCTATCCGGTTGCATGAGTGTTGGTCTTCATGGAGGAGTTTGAGGACCGCTTTTCGGGGTTCTCGTTTGACGGAGAGGGCGTCATTCTTGATCCCAACGGGCATCGATTGTGCTTGTTTGGAATGATGGACTTTGAACGGTTTTGGTCCGCCTTTGATGCCTTCTCGCCAGCCCCCCTCGGGCGAAAATTGCTCTATGCCGCTACGGATGCCGAAGAATCAATTCTCTTGAACGGCGGATTTGACACGGGGTCGTGGTTGAAACGGCGGAAATTCGTTCGAAGGCTGGCTGAGCGTAACCTTGTGATGGGTTGGGGTCTGATGGGCGGAGGCGCCGTTCGGTTCCCTGCGCACGATGCCGTTTCGGTTGGTGTGGCCTTAGCTCAACACGAGCACATGACCAAGCAACGATGGAAAGTCAATTGGGTTCAACAAAACAGCGATTTCATCGCCCTTGAGTTCGTCCTCCAAGAGCGTACCATCACTCCGGCCAGAGCCGTTCAACCGCCCAACTGGGGGGTGGTGAACGTCGATTCCACCGGTGCAAGTTCCCTGCCCTTTGATGCCGATGTTCGAGACCACGGGTTCTTTTTTGGACAACAGCGGAGTTTTTTTCTTCCCGTCGCCGTGTTCTACCGACTTTATGCTGAGTTGAACGGGCGACCGCTGAATGTTGGAACAAGTGACGAGGTGTCATTGGAAGTGAATCTCGATGAAGACGCCCTTCTGTTTCGATGCGTGGTTCTTGCAGCAAAACGGATGTTTGAACAAGGTGATTTTCCGGTTTTCGTCCTTCATAAGGGCGATTGGATGGGTGTGCTTGAGCAACGAATTTCTAGATTCGGACTGGGTTCCGTGGAGGTTCTTTCTTCGGAAACGGATGGTGATTTTTCAACCTCGTTTCGAATCCATTCTCCGTTACCGGGCATCACCACCGGACTGGTGTTGGCCATGTGGGAACGTTGCTTTGGTCACCGCGGACACGCAACGGTGGAGATCGGCGAACATTCGGTGGAGATCACGGTGACAAAACCTGCGCTACATTATTGACAAAAATCCTACCACTCCTCGCTTGTGTGTCATGAAAACCCGCCCATAAAAGGTCAAGGTTCATAACCGAATCAACGCCTCGTCAAGAATGCACAGATGTGCGGGGAATCGAACATGAGCCTAAATCACAATCAAATGGCGTATGTAGCAATTGTTTCGACCTTGATTTTTGGGTCTCTTTTCGTGGGTGTTTCCGGCTTCTTCCAAACCAGCGAAAACATCGGTGGTTTTGACAGCGCCGTTGAGGAAGACATTCGTGGGCAATCCGAGTTGATGGAATCGGCCACGGATTCCGATGGCGATGGCCTGTCGGACAAACTCGAGGAAACCCAGTACGGTACGGATCCCGACGACCCCGACACCGATAACGACGGGTTAAGCGATGGCTGGGAGGTTCAACACGGGCTGAATCCACTGGATAACGGAGAATCCGAGGATCTCGAAGTCGATCCAACCCAAAGCGAAGACACCGAGGCCGAGGGTCTTGAAAATGAAACCGAATCTTGGCCCGACCCCAGCCAAGGTCCCAACGGAGATCCTGACCGAGATGGACTGACCAATCAGGCAGAAGCCGAACTCGGCACGGACCCACAACGAGCTGACACCGATAACGACGGCCTCAACGACCGCTGGGAATCCCTCTACACCATGGGCGTTCAAACCCCTGGCGGTGAGGTGATTCTGTTCAACCCGCTTGACGGCAACTGGGATTGCCTGCTCCTTGACCAAGCCATGGTCGACGCCCTCGAGGCTCGTTTTAACGGCGAGAACGGGATGGCTGATTGGGATGACCTCGCCTCAAACGGACGTCATTCCTGCGACATGGTGCTTGACACCGATGACGATGGTCTTGCAAACTTCGAGGAGGAAGCGTTCGGGACCAACCCCACGGCCCGTGACTCTGACAACGACTTGATTGACGATATCGTTGAGGTCGCCAACGAGACCATCGCCCTCTACATGGGCATGGGCGAACAATGCAACGAAAAATTGCTTGACCCTGTTCCTCGTGTCGGACCTTTCTTTGGCGTTGAACGGAGTTGGTTCATGATGGACATGGACAACGATGGATTGCTCAATGGACCATCGGACTGGGACACCGACGGCGACGGGATGCCTGATGGCTTTGAGTACTGTTATTCGATACCCGGCATGGCGCCGAACGCCGCCTATGTGCTGAACCCTTCAAACGCCTCTGACGGCTACGGCGACTGGGACGAGGACGGCATGAACAACCTTGAGGAGTACCAAGTTGCCCAAATTTTTGGTGAGGGGAACTTCACTTCACCCTGGCTCGAAGACACCGATCGGGACGACATGCCCGACCAGTGGGAAGCCGCCAACGGACTTCACCCCCGTTCCGCCTTGAATCGAGACGACGACCCCGACTTTGATGGATGGGACCTTGACGGAGACGGCGATGTCATGTACGACACGTTGGAGAACACAGCCGTCGTGCACACCGTCGATGTCACGCTCGGGCAACGGGTCGAAACCAATCAACAAGTGGCTTCGGCTCGAATCACGCTCGCCGGGGGAAACCAACAGGTCATTCCTATGCGGGCCCCCGTTGATGGCTATGTGTACGAACTCAACGTCGTGGTTGGTCAATCCGTTGATTCACGATTGTTCAGTTGGATGAACATCGTTGAGGAAGAAGAGCGATTCACCAACGTGATGGAGTACAAAGCCAACGACCGAGATCAAGACGGTATCTTGGATGGACGTAGCACGGACCCCCTCAATCCGGATACCGACAACGATGGATTGATCGACGGCATCGAAGTGATGGGTTGGGAAATCTTGGTCGTCAACCGAGGTGTTCAACCCACTTGGGTGACCTCCGACCCCGGACTTTACGATACGGACGCTGACGGCCTATCAGATTTTGAAGAGTTTTCCTCAACCTGTAATCTCGGCGGGTCCAACGCGTCCAATCCCGACACGGACTCAGATGGCTTGACCGACCTCGAGGAAGCCGGTGATAATTTCATGTGGGAAGGTGAGGCTTACTCCACTTCTCCGTGTATGTTTGATACCGATAACGATGGCCTTGAAGACGGCGAAGAAGTCATTGCGGGAGAAGACAATTTCCTCACCCATGCCAACAACTCCGATACGGACGACGACGGCTTGGTCGACGGCCAAGAGGTGCTTTTTGTACCACGTCCGTTCCAAAATCCCACCAACCCCTTGTTGAACGATACGGATGCTGACGGCATGCTCGACGGATGGGAAATGCAGGTAAAATCCGCTGAGGATAATACAAATTCACACAGTCTTTGGGTGGCCACCTCCACGTGGCTTCGCCCCGGGTGTGAGGAGACCCAATCCAGTTCTTGTACCATGCAACCCGGCGGTTATGTCTGGCAGAACTGGCTCGGTGGCTTTGCATTGGAGCCCAAGTTCGCCGTGAGCGAGATGAACCTCACCGGTTTCCAGATGCCGACCAATCCTCTTTGCAACGGTTGCAATGGACGCTGGGCTTTGGACCCCTCCCTTGGCTCATTGAAGGACGACACCTTCGATGTAGACAACGACACGCTCGCAAACGGCATGGAGGCGCCTGACCGCTGGAACACCAACCCCGTTGACGACGACACGGACGGCGATTTGCTCCCGGACGGCTGGGAGGTTTCGTACTCTCAGCTGGCTTTCGAAAATGGCTTGGCAACCAACGAAACCGTTGGCGTATACGGCGCACGTGGTGTGATGGACCCTTCCATGCCTGACAGTGATTTGGACGGTATTGATGATGGTTTTGAGGACCCCGATGCCGACGGTTTGAACCGGACCGGGCTCATCAAGCGCTACTGTCCGGGTTACAACGACACCACGAACTCCGAGTGCAACATCGATCCCGATTCCCCCGATGGGAAACGCTTCTACGACAATCTTGAGAACTACACCAACTACGAAGAGATGCAAAACGGTACCAATCCAATCTCGAACGACACGGACGGCGATGATTGGAACGACGGTCCAGAAGTGTACTATCAAGACCATGATGGCGACGGTATGGCCACCGGTTGGGAATATCACTTCCAGTTTGATCCCTATGACGGTGCTGACCGTATGGTTGACACCGACGGTGATGGCCACGTCAACTTCTGTGAGTACAAGTGGGACACCAACCCAAGAAACCCCGTCTCTTACCCAGGTCAAGGTGAATTGTGCGATCCATTTAGTGACTGAGGTCCCTGAGTTTCCATGATGTCACCTTCTCGTTGTGGTCGGATGGTCATCGCCCTGGCGATGATGTGTATTCTAACAGGAGCAAGCGCCCCTGGAGCATCGGCCTCCCACGTGACTGTTGAATCGTCCTCAATGGTGGTATCGGTGGACCAACCCTCAGGAGTGATGTTCACGGACGCCGTCAACCTGAGCGGTACCTCAACCCAACCCTTGCGAAACACCAGTTGGACCATCGTGAACATCAGTGGGTCAACTCCCATCACGGTTCTCAGTGGACCTTACCTGACTTCGGTGGTTCCGTTAGCCGACGGTGTGTATCGTTGGACACTTCTTGTTGACTTACAAGGCGTTGATTGTACCTGCTATGTTGAATTGTCGACGATTGATGAGCAACATCGTCCCTTCTCGGTCCACCATGTGGTGTACGTCGGGGATGACCATCAGCGACCGGTGCTCGGGGTTGACAACCCACAATCGTACAACACCCCTCATCTCAGCGGTGAACCCTTCATGTTACAACCCTCCACGACCGTGGAATTGAAGTTGATACAGCCCTCTTTGGATTCCACCAACATCTCCGTCTTTGGTCAGTTGTGTGAAGCACCGTTTGAGGTATGTTTAGGCCCTCCATTCTCGGTGAGTATCCCCCATCGACTAAACAATCAATCCTTGTATCTTGATCTCGACGCCAACCAATTGGCCCTTAATGAGGGAATTTGGCGCCTTACGGTCCATGTCACTGATGAATTGCTTCGGTCATCTCACCGAATTTCGCTTCCGTTGGTTCATGACACCACGCCGCCAGAAACCAGTCTCAACGTCCCGGTTTTGGTTCAAGAGGGGGAGGTTTTCCTCGTCTTTGCAGAGGTTGACGATGGCTACGAGGGCTCGATTTCAACCTTGACATGGTTTGTGGTTGATAACGAAGGTGTCACAAGGTCCCCCACTGTGGCCGAGCGGTTGAGTGAACATCAACTCAGCCTGAACCTCACTCGGGCGGGCACGTACACCCTCGAACTCACCGTTCGTGACCATGCTGGAAATACGGCGAGGGTTTCCCAACAAGTGATGGTTGAGAATCTCAAACCCATCGCTCGTATCTCAGTGGACGGACTCACGGTGGCCCCTTCCAACACCGTTAAACTCGGACCTGGTGATAACTGGTCATTAAGTGGAACCATGAGTCAAGACAACGAACCCATCGAATATCTTTGGGTGATTAACGAGGCCACCTCCATCCGAGGGGTACCGTCGTTAACCCAAACGGATTTTTCCGGCACAGGCCTTCATACGGTTGAGTTGATTGTGTTCGATGACGATGGTGCTACCGATGCGCAAGTCATCGAAGTCATGATTCTCAAGCCTCCCCAGGAAGAGGTGGCTGGCACTTCACCCCTCGCGATGACGGTGCTTGGCTTGCTTATTCTCGTGGCCCTCGCAGCCCTTCCATTCATCAAGCGCCAACGCCCCACTGAAAGTGATTTACCGAGGTGGCAACCCAGTGCCAAAGCTGACGCTATGTTTGCCGCCTCTCGGGCAGGCTTTGATGCAACGGTTGAAGAAGATGAACCATGAGGATAAGGCATGTTCGCCGAAGCCGTCGCTAAGTTGCCTCCACAACCAGCGCCGACCTCCATCAGCGAATTTAGAGAGCGTCAGGAACGTTTAACATCGCAGTTTCGTAACGACGATGTCTTCATTTTGGCCTCTCCCCCCTTTGCTGTTCATTCCAACGATGTCGAATATCGGTACCGTACCTCAAGCGATCTCCTTTACCTCACGGGCTGGAGTGAACCGGAGTCCGTTTTTGTCCTCCGTTATGACCAGGGTTCGTGGGTTTCAACGCTGTTTGTCCAACCACAAGACACGTTGAAAGAAATTTGGGAAGGTCGCCGACCAGGGACGGACGGAGCCCTTGCCGACCATGCCGTCGACGAGGCATACAACAACGACGAATTGTCGGTTCGCTTGTCAGAATGGTTGAACGACACCAAGCGCGTTTTCTTGCGAGGCGGCGCCAATGCAGAAGTTGACGATATGGTGGAACGTGCCATTCGGAAACGGGACCGGGCTCGCCAACACTTTGGCAGCGGACCGGTGTCCCTTGAGGACCCGTCCGGATTACTGGCCGAGTTGCGACTGCGCAAATCCGCTTCCGAAATTGAGCAAATGGTCTACGCAAGCAAGGTAGCCAGTTTGGCGCATGAATTGGCCATGCGTCACAGTCGAGAAGGCGTCACCGAGTATCAACTGCAATCGATCATTGAGGCGTTCTTTTCCTATGCAGGGACGTCAGGTTGGTCCTACCCCTCCATTGTTGGTTGCGGTGAAAACGCTACCATTCTCCACTACACCACCAACCAAGACACGTGCAATTTCGATGAGGTTGTGCTCATTGATGCTGGAGCAGAATATCGGGGCTACGCCAGCGACATCACACGCTCATGGCCGATTTCAGGGACCTTTTCGGAGGCGCAACGAGAAATTTACGAAATTGTGCTTCGCGCTCAACTGGCGGCCATCGATGCTTGCCAAGTCGGTGCGCCATACACTGCGCCACACGAGGTGGCTCGGCGGGTGCTTGCGGAAGGTCTGATCGAACTCGGTGTGATTCAACAGACGGTGGATGAAGCCCTGGACATGGAAACTGGAGAATTGCGTCGGTGGTACATGCACAACACGAGTCATTGGATTGGTCTGGATGTCCACGACGCGGGCGTCTACAAACCCGGCGGTACCCCCCGGCTCCTCGAGCCAGGGATGTGCCTCACCATTGAGCCTGGTCTGTATTTCGGTGCTTGGAGGCCGGATGTGGAATGCCCTGAACGTTATGCAAACATCGGCATTCGAATCGAAGACGATGTGCTGATCAGCACGCAGGGGCCAGTCGTTCTCACCGAAGATTGCCCGAAATCCATTGAAGACATCGAAAGCATTGTCGGCGTATCCTTCGGCTGAGTTGAGCCCATGTCCTGGCAGTCCATCCTTGAACGTCAAGCGTCTTGGTCACAGGCCACGGCCGCTTCCCTGCGCTTGACGGTGGATGAGGCGGTGGTGCTCTACGATGAGGCACCCCTTCATGCGTTGATGCAGGCGGCCCATCAGCGGCGAATGCAGATGGTTCCAGGTGGATACGTGACCTATTTGGTGGATCGAAACATCAATTACACCAATGTTTGTACCATCAACTGCCAGTTCTGTTCGTTTTACCGCCCCCCTGGTCATGACGAGACCTACACTCAAACCTACGAAGAGATTTCCAATCGAGTGCGAGAATTGGAGGCCATCGGTGGTTCTCGAATTCTTATGCAAGGAGGGGTGAATCCCGCCTTGCCCATCACATGGTACCTTGACCTGCTTCGGTACCTTCGTCAACATCATCCCTCCATTGCGCTGGACTGTTTCAGTCCCATTGAAATTGAAGGGGTCGCCGAGGTGTGTGGATTAACGACGCTTGAAGTGCTCTCGAGTTTCAAGGAATCTGGCATGCACGGGTTGCCCGGCGGAGGCGCTGAGATGCTGGTTGAGTCGGTGAGAAAGGATGTTTCTCCCAAAAAAGGGTCGCCCACCAATTGGCTCAAGGTGATGGAAGAAGCACAATCCTTGGGGTTAACCACGAGTGCCACGAACGTCATCGGCTTTGGTGAAAGCAACGGGGATCGCATTGAACACATGAACCAACTTCGCATGTTGCAGGAACGCTCCCTTAACAACCACGGAAACGGTTTCACCTCGTTTATCGCTTGGCCCGTTCAATTGGAAGTCAACTCCTTTGGCCGCCGAAATCGAGGACAGAACAAGCATGAACTGGGTGCTGGTTCCTCCGAATACCTCCGTCATGTGGCTGTGGCTCGTTTGTTTTTTGACAACATTGACCACATCCAAGCCTCTTGGCCCACGATGGGACTTCCCATCGCTCAAATGGCGCTCTTGGGAGGGGCTGACGATGCCGGTTCCACCATGATGGAAGAAAACGTTGTTTCCGCGTCCGGTACCACAAAAGTTGAAGCCCAGGAAGCCGAACTTCAGTTGGCCATTTCCAGAGCAGGGTTTGTGCCCAAGCGGCGAAACAGTGACTACGAACTTCTTGAGACTGAACTCAACACGGCATCCGTTTCTCAACCGGTTGCGCCAACCCCTATGCAGTCGTAGGACCGTAGAAAACCACCCAAACCACGGCTCGAATGTTACGTCCGCCGTTGCCGATTCCGTCGGAGGGCACATACTCTGCTCCGTTGTAATATCCTCTGTACACCAGGTGGTTGTTGGTCGTGTTATCAACCCAATCGGTGATGTCGTATGTCCACTGTTTGACGTCTTGACCAGCGCACCAACCGGCACGACCAAACGGCCACGACCCGAACTGGTTGGCCACGACCCCGTTGTTCACTTCGTTTTCACAACCCTCGCTGCTGTAGACGATGGGATGCCATTCGTAGGTTTGGTGACTGCCCATGGTGTAGTAGTGTTGGTGGTCACAAAATTCTGCGCAATTCGCCGTGTCTTGATTGAATCCGTGACCGGTGATGGTGGCAACAATCTCAACACGAGTTGTGCCGGAGGGAACGGTGAAGTTGTGTTGACGATTGTACTTTGACTCGTTGTTGTATGTGCCATCAAATTGACCGCCGCTAAAGGCGTAGGTAGCGTTCGTGGACCGCTCCCCGCTTCCCCAATTGCTGAAGAGGAAGGTGACGGTGAGGTCTCCTTTGTTGGCACCTGAATACTTGAATCGGCGCTCTTCGCCATCGTTGAGCATGAACAGATACGGTGTGATGTCCGTGAGCCACATGCCCTCCCGCCCATAGGTGGTGATCCACCGGACCATTTCGGTGTTGCAGACCGAGCTGTTCGAAACATCGCACACGTAGAGGTAAGCGAGGTAGTCCCATTCGTGACACCCACCGTACGTTCCATCTGATTTTTGATAGCGGTTGGTACGCTCGTAGCACGCGTGTTCGTGGTAAACTTCGAGGGTATCGTAGGAACTCAAAATTTCAGGGAGTTCGAAGGTGGCGTTCGTGAACGATGAATGACCTCCTCCCCACCCTCCTGTATGGCGTTGGAAATCCATGATTGAGACGGCGTGAACGCCAGGGTCCGAACTCCGAATTTTCGCTGGGAATTCGGCTACCCATTGATTGGTTTCATACGACAGGTGGTACGGGTCATTAGATTGGCTTGTCCAAGCGTAGAGGGAACCGGTTTCTCGAGCCAATTGGAAACGATCGATGCCGATGTACAACGGATTGTTGAACGAGGTGATCATGGAACCCAGTCCTCCACCGATGTTGCTTGCATCCATGTCGATGTAGTGAATTCGGTCGTCCCAATACGCTTCTTCGCTTGTGGTTAAACCGGCTAAGACGGCGTTTCGTTGTTGAACCACATCGTTGTGATAGGTGGTGTCAAACGACCCGTAGAAGAGATGCGTGTTTTCAGGAAGGTTGCGTATGAATTTACCTGGATTTTGTCCCCAGGTCGCTCCATTGCTGCTTCCACCCGAGTTGGTGTATTTGAACATGAAAAAGTAGACATCATGGCCCGTCCAACGGTCTTTGAAATTGAACGAGCCGTTCAACGTGGGGACGGAGAATTGTGGGACGATTTGCATCGGGGCGTTCAACGATGAAGCGTCGGTCCAGTTGACGGGCAATTGAATGACGGCACAGCCAACCTGGTCCACCGTCCACCGTTCGGGTGAATTTGCACAAGCGTCAACGTTGGCAAACACGCCGTCTCCATCAATGTCTGCACACCCCGCTGCGTTGACCACCAAGCCCGAAGGTGTGCCTTCGCATTGGTCTGTGAAGTCGTTGACACCGTCTTGGTCAGTGTCTCGTTCGACGGCTGCGCAACCGTGTTCATTCACGTCCAAACTGCCCAACGGCGTTTGTGGGCACAGGTCCAAGGTTGAACCGGTGGCATTGACATCGTTGACACCGTCGTTATCGTCATCTTCGTCTTCCGTTGCGTCTTGACATCCATCGTTGTCCCAATCGTTGGCGGTCGTGGAAGACCATCCCGCAACCCCTTTCGGACACCGGTCAACGGTGTCGTTGTGATCGTCGTTATCATCGTTGTCATCTTCATCCAAGTCGGAGCAACCGTCGTTGTCCCAATCGCTGTACCGGTTGGAATACCAACCTTTGCGGCCAACGGGGCACGAATCCTCGACATCCTCTACACCATCGTTGTCGTCGTCGGTGTCTTCATCCGCATCGTGGCAACCATCGTAGTCGTAATCGGCGCTTGGTGTGCTCACCCATCCGTAAGAGGTCGGGCACCCATCGTGAAGGTCAATGATGCCGTCGTTGTCGTCATCGTCGTCTTCGTCGTTGTCTCGACAACCGTCTTGGTCGCCATCCGTTGCGGGTGTTGATTGCCACCCATCGTTTGCACCGATGCCGTTGGGGCATCGATCGTTAGCGTTCTGGACGCCATCACCGTCTTCGTCATCGCCAGCCCCTTCGATGACCACGGTCGTGGTTGCAACGTCGTTGGCCACGGTGAAGCGACCGCAGGTCGCCGTCGTGGTGATCGTATGAGATGACGTTGCCTCCGTGAAGTCAACCATCACTTTCCATTCACCGCGGTCGTCAAGGCTTAACCCGCCAACCGTGCCGTCGGTGATTTCGTATTGAACGGTGCATGATTCAAGGTTGGCGTGGTCCACGCGTCCCTCATACCAGACCACGTTTGGTTCTTCGAGGACCAAACGAGCGGCGGTGGTGAGCACCGGCGCTGGCTCGATGGGCGCTTGGACGCTAAGGCTGAGAACAAGCGGTTGGAACTCGGGTGCCATTGCGGTGCTTCCCGTGTTTGAAAATCGAACCGAGACGATGTGATCGCCGACGGTATCTGGTACAAAGGAAAGCTGGTAGCCGTTGGAGTGTTCAATCCATTCAACCTGTGTCATCGGAGCAAAGGAAGGATTCAGAACCGAAGGCTCTGCCAGGTACGTTCCCGCTCCTTGTTGATCGACGTTCAAGATGTAAATGGCTTCCTCTCCGAGAACCATCGTTTCTGGCGCGTTCACCCACCTCGCTTCAAGGCTGTAGGTCTCCACGACGGGTTCGACGATGTCGGGGGCGGGCTCACTCATCCCTAAGCAACCCGATACGAGCATCAATCCGACAAAACAGAGCGCCGTCAAGCGTTGTGGCTGCATGGATAAACCTCCTGTTCGTTCGCCTTCAATGTGTTGTTCACGAAATGTCTGATTCGGAACGGCCGTCGAAAACTGGCAAGGATTCAACGACCACCTTGGTCGGCGGGTGAGAGACACGCAGTGGCTCAACCCAGAGCAAAGGACCTCCTTTGGTTCGGTCAATACGAAGAATGCATTCCCAATGAATGCGGACCAAGTCTGAGTGAACGCTGCCCGGCCACTCTCCTGTGGGGCAGGCCAGCGTCATGGACTTGCCCTCCGTCCACCGTTTCTGCTCCCCCATGGCCATGATGCGCATCGGTCGAAGGTACAAACCTCCCTTGACCTCTTGGAGTTCCATCGGAGCGTCCTCACCTCCGGCCGTTCCGTCGTCCAAGCCAGAAATCCAATGATGCGGGAGTTCCGTGGAGAGCCCAGGGGGTGGTTGGCGATTGGCTCCCCGTTCAAGCACCTGCAACAACGTTTCCCGAGCAGGAGGCAGCACACCAACTCGCCAAAACACATCCACGTGGTTCCAAGTGGATGGGCGTTGATCGAGGTGCAGCGTGATTTCCAAAGGCTTGTTGGCGACGGGATTCCCTTGTATCTCAAGTTTGGGCCGTGTTGGATGCGTGGCCAAAAACCGGTTCTGTCGGCGTAACTCAACCAAATTTGCGAGCACGCGAATGAACAGAGGCGCAAAGATGAGCGGGACCACAAAGACGGCAAGCGCAGGGTAGTCAAGCAACCCCCAACGAACCGTCTCCAACCCGTAAACGGGGAGGCCAAAAAACAACACGAGGGGGGAGATGAAGAGATAGAACAAGGCGGCTAATAGCACGATGACCACGCCGTTGATGAATTGACGCAAGACGTTGTGGACGGGATTGGGGACCAAATACCAACCCCTTCGTTGGCGGTATACCGTGTCCACAAAATCTTCTTGTTCCAAAAAAACCTCATCCACCTCGGGCTCCAATCGTTGGCCGTCGAACCAATATTCACGTTGTATGAACCACGATTCCTGTGTGCCCAAACGGAACGATGGAGCAAGGCCCTTGAGGTGGCTCATGGCTTCGTCCTGAGTTTCAAATTGACCTTTTGATAGCGTACGCTTTGCGATGGGCAGGCGTTCTGGATTCCACCTTGACGACTCAAATGGGGGATACCGGACGCTTTGAATTTCATCAAGGGACGGCATCACAACGCCTCACGTCAGAAGCAACCGAACACCTGCTTTCAGAGCAAGCGGTCGGAAGGCAGGAACTTGACGAAGCAAGGCCATTCCCAGCGGGACAGGCTTCTCAATGTCGCCAATTTCGTTGATGATCTTCAAGGTGTTGGGGTGTGCAAACGCCTTGAAATGCTTGTCGAGGGTTTCGTCTGAGCAGTCGCTCACAAGGAGGTTTCTCAGGCTTCTGGCTCGGTCTTGGTCCCGCTTCATGGCTTCCCATGGTTTCTTCGTGATGCGTTTCAATCGTTCTTCATTCAACTCGTTGGATTGAATCGCCTCGGCCAAGGGTTCAACAATGCACTGAATTTGATGAAATCCAGGTCCGATGCCGCCACCGGTGGTGGGTTTTGCCATGCCAGCGGCATCACCCAGTAGCATGACTCGAGATTTGACCGCCTTTTTGACCATACCCGAGGGGACGGGGCCGCAATACCGGGCGACCTCTTGCACGTTCGCAAAACGGTCTCGCCACAGAGGGTGGTCCACCAGTGCTTGATAGCAAGCTTCAATGCTTCGACCATTCAATCGCTCGGCGGTTGACCAGAGTCCAATACGATGTGAACCGAAGCCTGATGGAATCACCCAAGCAAAAAAACCAGGCGCAATTTCGGATCCACTGTACATTTCCAACCATCGGTCTCGACCTTGATAACCAACCACCTCGGTTTGAAATCCAATCATCAGTTCCTTTGGGCGTCCCATGCGAAAGGTTCGGCGGGTCCAACTGTGAGCGCCATCGGCTCCAATCAGAAGTTTACAGCGGAGCTTTACGTTCTCTCCCGAACGGTTGAGGAGGAGTTCTACCCCCCCGTCATCGGTTTTGGCTTCCTTGGCGGTGGTGGCCAGCCAGAGGTCTGAACCGCGTTCCATGGCTTGTTGCACGACGAATTGGTCAAACCGCTTTCGGCAAACAACGTACGTTCGAAGAACGCCGTCCGTGCCAACGGGTACCAAGGTTCCACTTGGACCGTGAATCAGGGCTCCGTCCACTTCTTCGAGGACCGTGTGATGAGCAGCCACAGCGTCCATGGCCGAGGGCGTCACGAGGCCGGCGCATTGAAACGGACGGCCAATTTCGTCGTGTTCTTCAATCATCAATACCCGTAGGCCACGTTCAGCGAGCAACCAAGCCGCTCGTCCGCCAACAGGGCCTGCCCCAACAACGACCACATCGTAGTCGTAAGGCTCCATGGCAAAGGGTCGGGAGGGTTGTGTTTCAACCTTCCTTCTGTCCAGGTGCATCAAGAGCGCTTTGCGAACTTGTAGGCAACGGACTCGTTTTTGCGAAGGTACAACGAAGCGGCGAAAGGATTTCCAGTCTTTTTGGAGGTGAAATCATCGAACGGTCCCAAATTTTTGGTTTCAATCAGCGTTTTTGCCTCTTCACGGGTGATGTCACGTTTCGAAATACACCGTTCAATGTGGATTTTGCAAGCTGAACCGCCTTCTTCGACGGTGAAATGCGTCTCCGTTTCGATGATGTTCGCCTTGTGGGTGGGACAAACCCCAACCACGCCCGGTTCAACCGGGAAGCGCTTTGCATCCGCACCGGCGTCTCGTGGAGGGAAATCAAAGGACACTCGGTTCTTATCGAGAACCAAAAAAGCACTGAAGGGGCGATTGCGTTTTGAAGTAAAATCCTCGAGGAGCGCCGACTTCCCTTGGGTAAAGATGGGCTTCGCTTCTTCGGGAGTTACCGGGCGTTTGCACATGACGTTCTGCATGCCTCTGAAGGAGCAATCGTCGAAATCGCACACATAGGCTGTTGAAGTAATTCGGATGGTACCGTGTTCACAGACAGGGCAAGCGCACAGTTCAGCGTCGCTTTCACTGGCTGCAGCCGTGGTGCTCCCCTTGGCAACGACCTTCCCGTCGTGTTCAAGGACAACGGATGTTTCGTAACCCTCGCCGGCTTGAGAGAAAAAGCCGTGAAGGTCGTCCAATTGCTTCGAATCGATCAGCCGGGTGGCTGTTGTGCGGTCAAACCAGCGTCCCGATGTGTCTTTCCAGAACACGAACGGACACCCCTTATCGCGCCCCTCATTCAATTCACACTGGTAGGAAAGGGTTGTTTCGATGACGTTTGCGGAGCACGTTGGGCATGCTCCAAGCGGTGGATCGTTGGCGTAGAGTTGACTCCGGTCATGGTCGCGAATCATGGTGACCAACGTGGTGGTTTGGTCAATGATTTTGTCCATGTAGGAATCCATGGATTCCTCGCCTCTTTGGACCGCCAGCAGGGATGCTTCCATGTCTCCGGTGAGTTCAGGTGAAGTGATCCATTCGACGGGGATTCTTCGTAAGATGTCAATCATCCGAATGCCGTGGGGGGCTGCGCTGATGGTACCGTTGCGTGAACGGCGAATGTAATTCCTGTCAATCAACTTCTCGATGGTGTCAGCACGTGTGGCTGGGGTGCCAAGTCCCTTGTCTTTCATGGCTTCAGCCAATTCATCGTCTTCGATGTGCTTTCCTGCGTGTTCCATCAACTGCAGCAAGCTCGCCTCTTTGAGTCGGTTCTTGGGTTTGGAGAATTCCTCGGAGAACTCGTGTTCTTCGAGGGTTGATGGTGCTGGATTTGAGGGCAACTGACCCCATCCATCGGGGACATTGTCCTTCTTTGGAACAACCGCTCGCCATCCGGGTTGGTCAAGGGCCTCAACTTCTTTGATGAATTGATGGCCACCCTTGCTGGTGGTCCGCTTGGTGACCGTCCAAGCCGATGGAGGGTGCCAGGAGGCGAGGAAATTGCGGACGATGAGGTCATACAACTTGGCATGATCTCCGCTGAGATTGGCCGGTGGTTGTTGACCCGTTGGTACAATGGCGTAGTGGTCGGAGACTTTGCTGTTGTCAAAATTTCTGCTCGCATTGGCCAAGCCATCGCTTTGCAAGCGTGCGACATGTTCGCTGTAGTCTCCTTGTGACTTGATTTGCTCAAGGGTCTTTGCAACCGTTTCATGCATGTCCTCGGGAAGATGCTTTGAATCCGTACGGGGATAGGTGGTCAGTTTGAATTTGTCGTACAGGTCTTGGGCCACACTCAAGGTTCGCTTTGCCGACCAAGACCATAGGCTGTTGGCACGTTTCTGGAGCGTGGTGAGGTCAAAATTCAAGGGCGGCTGTTCGTGTTTGGTCCGATGCGTTTCTGCGGTCGAAAACGGTGAGGCACTGCTCAAGACGGCCTCAATGGCTTCTTTTTCAACCAATTCAACGATCCGATGGGATTTCAGTTCCGGGCGCTCATCGTCGTCTTTGTGGTCCACTCGTTCCCATCGGGCAGTCCATCGGGCCTTCCCTGACTGGAACGTGGCGTTGAGTTGCCAATAGGGAAGGGGGACGTGTGAAAGCACCTCCAATTCGTGGTCCACGACCATGGCCAAGGTGGCGGTTTGAACGCGGCCCAGGGAATTGGACGACCGATCGCGGCGATTTTGAGGCAGGAAGGTGTTGGCCACTCGAGAACCGTTCATCCCGATGATCCAGTCTGCATGAGAACGAGCGTAGGCTGCATCGCTCAACGCCTTGTATTCATCGCCGCTTTTGCGATTTTCAAAGGCCGAAAGCATGGCATCGAAGGTCATGGACTGCATCCACATTCGAGATAGCGGCGTGTTCACCTTGGCGTGGGCAACGATGGTTCTGAAGATCAATTCGCCTTCCCTGGCAGCATCACAGGCGTTGACAATTTCCGTAACGGCTTTATCCTTCAGCAATTTTTTGATGGCGTTGAGTTGGGTTTTGTTCCGTCCACCTTTGGGTTTGTACTCAAAGGTGGGTGGAATGTAGGGCAAGCGGTCAATGGTTTTTCGCCAGTTTTTGAAGGCTTCATCGTACTCGTCCATGAATTTGAGTTCGAGCAAATGACCCACGGCCCACGTGATGATGATGTCGTCGCTTTGCCAGTGGGTGTCCAATTTTTTGCCTACCCCGAGGACGTTTGCGAGGTCCTCGGCAACACTGGGTTTCTCAGCAATGATAACGATGGACATGTTGTGGAACCGCAACGACGACCATACTTGAACCCTCCTTCAACTTCGGTTCGCCTTGTGTGCGTGCATGAAATGTTTCATTTCATGGACCCAAAACATCCGATTTAACAAGCCGTTTCCGGTTGGCCTCCTCGTCCCAAGGCTGTTCTGCTTCTTTCCCAGCGCAACCCACGCATCCCGGGTAACCGGCCTCCAGCAAATCAACCGCTGTCGCTTTGATGGCCTCCCATGCCGCCCTTGCCTCAAGTGGAATCCAAACCACGCCGAGTGGAGGTTCGCTCTCGTTGCATTGGACCAGCAATTCCAAAGTGGATGTACGAAGGATGGCAAGGGGTTCATCGAAATCGGGTAAACAGGACGGAAAGTGCAATCTCGACGGGAGCCGGTCCCCCATCAACACACCGAGAGCGTGGAGTTCAGGTTCAATCCAGTCTGGTCCTTGTACCACGATGTTTTCTTCCCGTAACAACAGCCGAGCAGCCTCACGTACGGCCGGCCACCGCGGGTCCGTGATTCGCATGTTGCAAGGGAGAAGGGGGCAAGTCTTGAAGGATGGCTTTGCCGACCCGCTCGCATGGGCGTTGGCTACAAGTTGTTTGCACGCCCGGCGCTCGCGTTGCAAGATTCCGAACGGGCCCACAAACGAAGTCTGCGGATGCTACGGTGGATGGCGGCGACAGCTCCCGGACGTCTGATGCTACGCTCGCTCTACGCGCCCCGGCGCACGGTGCCGGTCAACCTGTTCGGGCATGAATACAAACACCCGCTTGGACTTGCTGCTGGGATGGACAAAAACGCAGAAGCGCTGCGAGGATGGGATGCCATCGGCCTCGCCTTCATTGAAATTGGTGGGGTGACCATGCTCGGCCAAGAAGGGAACCCAAAACCTCGGATGTTTCGAGCCGACGCCTCGAAAGCTCTGGTCAACCGCATGGGGTTCAACAACCAAGGCAGTGAAGCGATTCAACGCCACCTTGAGGCCCATGTTCGTCGCTACGGTCGGCCAAAGGCCCCGCTCTGGGTGAACCTTGGAAAATCGAAGGTGACCTCCTTGGAGGATGCGCACACCGATTACGCCACCACCATGGAACGTCTTTGGAAGCACACGGACGTTTTTGTCATCAACGTCTCCTCTCCAAACACCCCTAAATTGCGGACCCTCCAAAGCGATGAGGGTCTCAAACGGATTCTCGTCGCTTGTCACGAAGTCAACCAACGCCTCACAGCGTCAACCACCAACGATGAAATCCCGTTGTTGGTCAAAATCGCCCCCGATGTCGATGA
>JADHNB010000053.1 GCA_016779705.1 Candidatus Poseidonia sp.
GCCGTTTGGGTGTTGGCGTTCGTTGTCTCGTTGTTCCACTTCAACTCGGTTGAGGTCATTGACCAACTCGCCATCACCACCGAACCCGGCTACCACGGCTACATTGGCTACTGGACGGCCTTCTTGACGGGATTGGTGGCGCTCATCGTCGCTGGAATGTACGCCGAGCGCTGGTACACCCGTGCCATGCTGGTCGGCTCCATGTGGGCCTTGTACCAAGTGGCAGCGACCTTTGAGGCGGGCATCTGGTACAACGACAGCATGGATGGCACGTGGGGTGCGTTCATTTGGTTGGGCATCACCTTCTTCCTTGGCGTTGCCATTTATTCCATCGGCAACCACGAGAAGTACGGTGGTTGGGCCAACCTTGGCGAGCACGAGCCTTCTCAGGCCCGATTGTTCCTGCGGGCCCACGGCGCTGGCATGATGATTGCCTTGGCCTTCCTCGTCGGTTTGGCCATCCGTGTTCAGTGGTACGCCGTGCCGTCCATGAACGCCTTTGGCACGGGCAACTGGGACATGACCGGTGGTTCCGACCCTTGGTACATGAAGCGCGTCGTGGACTACATTTTGGCCAACAACGCTCACTTGGTGTACGATGCTGACCGGTATTACCCCGTCGGTGGCATCAACCCTCGTCCACCCTTGTTTTCGTGGTCGATGGCCATTGGCGCCATGCTGCTTGAACCGTTCTTGTCCAACCCCGACGACGCCGTGTGGTGGAGCATGCTTGCCCTGCCCGCTGTCTACGGAGCGTTGACCGTGTTCCCCATTGCTGCCATCGCCAAGGACCACTTTGGGAAAGGCGCCGGTGTCATCGCTGCATGGCTCATTGCGTTCATGCCCGCTCACGTCACCCACTCGACCTGGGCGTTGGCTGACCACGACGCTTTCGTGATGTTGTTCATCTCACTCGGATTCATGTATTGGCTGCGTGCGGTCCGATACGCTGGCTCGGTTCGCCTTACGAAGGTCACCACGCCTCACCCGCTGTCGTTCCTGCGTGCCTACGCTGACGTCGCCAAGCACCGTCAAGCGGCCATGGCCAACGCCGTGTTGGCAGGGGTGTCGTTTGGCATCGTCGCTCTCGGTTGGAAAGGGTTCGTTGTCGGTCCGTCGATTCTGTTCCTCGCCTACGCCTTGCAAGTGGCGTTGAACATGTTCCGACGCCGCGATTCGACGACCCTCAGTGCGTTGTTCCTGACGATGATGTTGACCACGTTCTTGATGATCCTCCCGTTCTACGGACATCCTCAATTCAACTTGATCTTCGACGCCACCGGTCTTCAACCGTTCCTCTTCATCTTCGGTTTCACGCTGGCCATTGCCTTCGTGACCACCGGGTTCCGCGACAAGCCATGGTTGCTCGTGTTGGGGACCTTGGGTGGACTGGCCTCGGTGTTCTTTGTCATCTTGTACATCCTCAAGACGCTCGACATCTCCAACGCCTGGGACGTTCTGTTCACCGGTAGCGGCTACTTCTCGAAGACCAAGATTTTCGGAACCGTTGCTGAAGCCAACGCACCCAACCGTGCCCAACTCTTCGCCTCGTTCGGTCCCATCACCTTCCTGCTCGCCCTCATCATGGGCGGCGGTTTGTTGTGGCGAGGTCTTCGTCATCGCAAGGCGCCCGAACTTGTGTTCGGGATTTGGGTGTTTGCGGCCACCTTCATGGCTTGGAACGCTGCCCGTTTCATGTTCAACGCCACCCCCGTGATGGCCGTTCTTGGTGCCGCTGGCATCGTCGCTCTGTGGCAGTGGGCCAATTGGAGTGGGCTGGTTCGCTCGTGGAAGAAGTTCGGTATCCGAACGCCCGCTGACCGCATCACCGGCGCTCGGAAAGCCGTTTGGCGCACGCCTCAATTTTCGGCGATCTTCCTCGTCATGGTGATGATTTTCGGACAGCAAGCCACCTACGGATTGGATTCCGCCATCCCAGGCACCTCCAACCAAGAGGGAGAAATCGACGAGCGCATCTACAACATCATCCCCGACATCATGCGATTTGACGGGCTCGGATTCTCCATCCTTGACAGCAGCACCTACGACGGTCGCTGGTACTTGGGCAGCTTCGGGTCTTCGTTCAACGACAACGGTTGGAACGCCGCTTACGAGTGGCTTGCCAATCAGGATACGGAGATGAAGTATTCCGACAAACCGGCCTTTGTGTCGTGGTGGGACTACGGTTTCCAAGCCATGAGCACGGGTGAACACCCGTCGGTCTCTGACAACTTCCAGTCCGGTATTCCTGCGACGGGGAACATGTTGCTCGCTCGCAACCAAGACGACCTCACGGCGATGTTCATTTGGCAACTCGCTGAAGGTGACCGAAACTACGCCACGGACGACGGCGAGGCGCCTCAGATGACGCCCACCTTCCGAAACACGGTTGACAAGTACCTCAACGATGAGCAAATGGACGACTTCATGACGATGCAGACCACGTTCGATGAATCCATGATCGACTTCATCGAACTTCGCTCCTTCAGCGTGGTGAAGACGAACCGCAACATCGTGCTCGCCGAAGGGCACCCGCACACGGGCGGTGTCTTCGACGCTGATACATCGATTTACCGCATTTACAAGGACGGCGTGGCCATCCCCTGTACGGTTGAATTGTCAACCTCCTGTCTTGGCGACGCTTGGTCGTCGATGGACCAAGCCAACATCACGTTCACGAACAACATTCGAAGCGGTGCCGACACGGTTGAAGGCCGCACGCACTCCATCTTTGGGGACTACTGGTACACCGCTGACTTGCTCGACGAGTACCTCTCGGTGTCCACCAACATCCATCGGATGAACGCCCGTTTGGCCATGGTGACGCAATTGTTGACCGCCGCCTTTGACGCCAACCCTGACGCCACTGTTCACGACCTCTACAACGACCTCATCAACCTCGAAGGGCTGTATCGTGTTCAGGATTACGAGGGCGCCCCCGGCGAAACCATCACCCGTGACCACGAGATTCGGTATTTCGCCATCGATGACCGCCTGTACCCCCGTGCCGGCCGCTACACGGCTGACTCGAATTACAACCGTGGTCAACCGATGGGTATCTTCGGTGCCCCCACCATCCTTTCAGGTCAGGACATCAGCACCTACATGGACGAAGTCTACGAAACGATTCGAGGTGATTTCCAAGACGAAATGACCCGAGAAGAGGTTGACGAAGCCATGCAGAAGGATTTCCTCAACCAGCAGGCCGGTGCCGACATCGACCCGCTGCAAATCCAAGACGTGCGCGTGGACCACAACCCGGCGTTCTTTGACACCATGGTGGCTCGAACATACGTCGGTTACGGTGCCTCTTCGCTCGGCGTGAGCACCTCGGCCAGCAACCCGCAACCCGCTCAGCACTTTGGCCAGTCCGGTTCGCCGGGAAGCATCTTGACCAATTCGCTGCCGCTCCCCGGAGCCATGATGAACCACTTCGTGATCTCCAACTGGTACTCGGAGAACCCCGACGTCAGCATTCAGTCAACGAACACCTTGGTCAAGATTCTGAAGTATTACCCCGGCGCTGAGTTGACGGGTCAAATCACGATGAGCGATAACGGCGAGGGCCTGCCCGGTGTTCGCCTTTTGGTCGAGCGTGACGCGTTCTCGGGCGAGGGCGGCGTGGACCTTGACGAGGACACCTACTGGATTCCCATCGGCTTCGTTGATGCCGATGACGACGGCCACTACAGCTTCACGGCACCGGCCGGTCGCATCCGTGTCACGGCCTTTGCCGGCGATTACGACCCTTCCCGTGCACAGGACAACATCCGAGACGGCTCGTTCGCTGAGCGACTCAGCGACATCCTCACGGACACCAACGATGACCGTCAAATCAACGAGATCACCGCCATCCTTGGCCAAGTGGCCAACATGACCTGGTTGGGTGAAGCCCAACTTAACGTCACCGCTGACCAAGCCAACCGAGTGGTGCCCATTGTCCGTACCTTGGATGTCGCCATCGGCAGCAGCGGTGTTTCCGGCACCGTTTCGTGGAGCGGCGATGAAGCCTTCAACGGCGACCCCATCTCCGAAACCACGTTTATTCTGCGTAACATTTGGTCAATGACGGACAACTACACCGTTGAAACCACGAGCGGTTCGTTCACGTCTGAAGAATCTCGCATCCTCCAAGGAACCGGCGAAGCGACGCTGGTTGAAGCGGGTTCGTTTGAGAGCGAAGGCATCGCCCTGGCCAAGAACTTCATCGGCAACTTCACCCGAGACATCGGGGATGACCGTTCGTTCTTCGCCAACGGTACCTGGAGCGGATTCGGTCTTTTGGAGGCCTCATGGGTTGAACCGTCCGATGTGGTCAATTGTGACGCTGACAACGACTCCAACCCCTTGATGCCAGCCAACGAATCCTTCTGTCTGGTGGACGCCACCACCTCGCCGCCAACGTACCGTTTGGAAGGTACCGTGGAGGCCTTTGGAACCTTCACTTCTGAGGGCACTTCGACGCTGACCCGCACCTACGGCGACGCCGCCGCAGGTCAGGGTGAGACCATCGAGGGCGCTGGCTTGTTCGAAGGAACCGGTACGTTCAACGGAACAGGTCTGTTCATTGGCGTCGGTTCGTTCTCCGGACCGATGGTTGAGCCCGGTTCGTTCTACAAGACCGGTCTTCTCCCTGGGACGTACAACATGATCGCTCAACTTGAAAACGGAAAGGAAGTGCTGCTTCCTGACCCCGTTGAAATCGGCATTGACCCGTCCTACGACTTGGTGATGACCATGCCCGCTGCCATCTTCAAGGACACGTTGTCCTCGATGTCAGGCGACCCGCTTTCCAACGTCACGATTGAACTGATTGACCGTGACCTTGGGGAGGATGTGGCGGTGGCCATCATCACCGACGAGAACGGAAACTTCTCCTACGGGCCCGTGCCGAAGGGCGACTACTACTACCGTGTCGACGTTGACAACGACGGATGGTACGACTTGAACGAATCCGTCATGGTCTTGGACGACACCACCAACATCACGCTGGCCATGGATATTCCTGACACCGCTGACGTGACCCTCACGCTCGTCTCTCCAGTTGACCCGCTGACGCAAGAGGCCCTCTTTGATGTGTCCAACCGAACCATCACGTTCGAGAACACGCAAGGCATTTTGCAGCCCATCAACGCCACATCCGACGAGAACGGCCAACTATCGGTCGAACTTCTGTACGGTGTTTGGAACATTCGAGACGATGAGAATCCTGATTTCGTTCTCTTCGACCAGGTGGACTTGCCACCCGGTTCAGACGATGTCGTCCGAGAAGTGACCTACGCCCAAGCGGCCTACATCAACGGCAGCCTCCGTTCGTACGCTGGGGCTACGGCCGAAGAATACGACGACTGGATTGAAGCCACGTTGGAGGACGACAAGTTCGCCACCACGGAGCCTGCAACGGCCCTCACCGTGAATTTCGTCTCTGGAACCTTGGAATTCTCCGCCGTGACCAACATCACGGGAGCCTTCTCGGTGCGTGTGCCTTCCGGTCTCGCTTACCACATGACCACGGAGAGCGTCATCAGCAGCCGGGGATACGGTGCCCTCGTGAACGTTGAATCCGGTACGGACCTCGACCTTGGCCCGCTCTACCTTGAGCCCACCACGGGTGTTTCGGGCATCCTCCATCTCTACGACAACGCCACGCGATGGGCTTCCACGCAACCGCTTTGGGAGCCGGTGGATGTCATTGCGACCAACGAGGAGGGATTGGAATGGCGAACCACCATCGCCGATACCGCCGACTTTGGTTTCGATTTGCTCGATGGCACCTGGACGATTGAAGTCGACGATGAACGCTTGAACGTCACCGTCATCGATGATGTGGTCGTGAACCATTCCCTGACCACGGAACTCTCGACGCTCGAACTCTTTGCCAACCCTGCCGCCATTGAATTGACCTTCAACGTCTACCTCGATGCTGGGAACGACGGCTTGGTCGAGAACGGAACGCTGGTCTCCCCCGACTTCCATTTGAAGCCCATTGACGAAGACCGTGATTCCATTTACTACACGGCCGACGATTACACCTCGGACGGTAACATCACGGTGGCGTTGACCCCAGGCGGATACGATCTTGTGTTCAACCGAACCACGGCCTCGTCGGAAAACGCCACCGATTACGATTTGGTCGGTGTGCAATTCTTTGACGCCATCGTCGTGGGTCTCGACCCCATGGAAGCACCCTTTGACGTGGCTCTCAAGAACACCTATCTGGTGAACGGGACGCTGGTGAACAGCACCGATGACGGCATCCAGAACGACTTCTTGTTGTACAACGAAGCGGATGACCAGTGGTTCAACATCGCCTCGGACGAAAACGGTTCGTTCGCCGCATACGTGCCAGCGGGTGAATGGCTCGCCATCGTGGCACCGTTTGTGAACGGAGAATCGACCGAGACCCTCCGGGTGCCGCTTTCGGTCGGTGCTGAATCGGACCGCCTCAACCTTGGCTTCAAGACCGAAATCGGTGTTGATGTGACGCTCCAACTGAAGGAGTGGCTGACCAACGACTCCCTCGCCGACATGACCGTCACGGCCGTGAGCGAAGAAGGGTTGGGCAACATCACGTTTGAGCGTACGGACGCCGATGGAAATGCCACGGAAACCATGATGCCCGGCGTGTGGAGTTTGTACCTCAACCGAACCGTCGGCACGCAGCGTTGGTTCCTTGATACCAGCGCTGAGCCGTTCGACACCGCTTCGGCGACCAACCAAAGCTTGGTGCTTGATGCTGTTTACGCCGAACTTGAAGTCGAAATCGGTGGTAAGGTGTACTGGGACTTGGACAACAACAGTTTGCCGAGTGCCAATGAGGGCATCCCCGCCATCAACGTGACCGTTCTTGGGGCCAACAACTCCGATGTGTCCATCGACACCAGCACCGATGATCAGGGTGTTTGGCGAGCCTTCGTTCCCATCCGAGACGTCTACAACGTGACGGTGGCGAAAGAAGGGTTCGAAACGGTGTACTACGCCACCAACAACGAATCTGGCTTTGCCGTTTACGACAGTCCGGATTCCCAGGACATTGAAGTAAGCGCAGGTTCCGTTGATGTCTTCGGTACGGTCACCGACCAATTGGACGCTGCTCGTTTGGACGGGGCCAGCATTGTGCTCTACCCCGTTGCTGGCGTTGAACGCGACCCCGTGTCGCTGACCGGAACCATGAACGACACGACCCTCGAATGGTCGGCGAGCATCCAACCCGGCGATTGGGTCGTCGTGGTTCGTGAATCGAACCCCGGGCCTAACGGCGGCGGTGTAGCCATTGGCTTGTTGGAGGCCTCCATCTCGAACGGCGGTAACCTTTCCTTGGTCATGGCTCTTGGTGGCTACGTTGATCTTTCAACCACCTGGATGGACATCGAGCAAAATGAACACCATGCCGGTTCTGAGGCCGACGGTGCTGACCTCGTTCATGGTGATGTGGAACTTGAGGTGACGTTCAACGGCATGTCATGGGTGGTTGATGTACCTGCTTCGGGTGATCTTCTGGAACTCTTCCCCGAAGGTTCGGTTGCCTTTGACAGTGAATTCAGCACGGTCCAACATGCGCTGGCTCTCGAGATGGAATACTTCGGTGGGCAAACGACCAGCGTCTCAGCCGACTCAACCATCTCAGCCACGTTGAAGTACAACCGTCGTGTGAACTCCAATTTGGACGTCACCTTCGTTGAATCCAGTGTGGGTGATGCAGCCAACGTGTTGAACGTTGAAGACGCCGAGATGGAAGCCATCGTTTCAAGCACCAACGAATCGGTATACAACCGCATCGTCTTCGATTATGATGTGGTCTACAACGGTACAGAAATCACGGATGTGTTCACCGTTTCGGGTGAAATGGGCCTCGCCCAAGATTCGGATTTGTGGACCGTGGAAATCTGGAACGCGTCGGCCAATGATGGCGAAGGAGCTTATCAAGACAGCATCAGCGTGGCATTGGGCATTGGTGACAACGAGACGGAGGCCATCATGTCGGCCACCGTTACGGTCCGCCTCACCCTGCCGGAAGTCGCTGAAGCATGGAATCTTGAGAACGGTCACCGAGCCACCATCCGCATGGAAACAGAGCTTGGCGAAGCAACCCAAGCGTCAGTCAAGGTGTTCGTGCCTCAATCCTACGGCTTCACCATCTCGGAGGCGACCGAAGAACTCGGTATGTCGGCTCTGGTTGAACGCAAGTTCTCCTTTGATGTGACCAACGATGGAAACGGTCAGGATTCGTTTACCATTGAACTGCTTGAGAGCGGTGTGCTTGAAGGATGGTCCGTGACCCCGATGTCCTCAACGCTTACTTTGAGCAAAGGCGAGACTCGCACCCAACAGTTCACGGTGTTTGCTCCCGAATCGTTCACCGAAGGTGGCTTTGACCTCACCGTTTACGTCAACAGCGAAGACGAGAATGTTGAGACGCAAACGGTTGTCGTGAGCATTGAAGCCGCGACGGTCATCCTCGACGTGAATGAAGGGGCCATCGCCACCGAGTCCACCTCGGTTGCCAACGAACCGGGAATTGTTCGCATCCCCGTGGAGAACAAAGGCCTGCTCGACGCCCCCTCGGTCATTGTGTATCTTGAACCGATCACGCCAATCGAAAAGGACGAGATTTCGGTCACCATCAGCGTGCCTGCTGGTGAAACGGTGATGGCTGAATTCAGTGATTTGACCTTCAACCAAGGACCGCAGCGGTTCAACGTCCGCGTTGAAGTGGCAGGGGCAGAAGCCTCCAGCGTCGAGGGCATCACGGTGCCAGCCGGCGATTCATTCTCGCTGGAGTATTACACCCAAACCACCGACGAAGGCCAGTCCAACTGGGTGACGTTGGCGATTGTTGCGTTGCTCTTGCTCGTCGCCTACGGCGGTGTGAAGACCGCCCGCAGCCGTGGTGGAAGCAAGTTCTGACGCAACGGTTCAGATTCAAACAAGGGTTCTTGTGCCCGTTGAACAGGAGGCGTGAGCATGGATGGTCTCCGTGACGTTGAGTACCTTCCCGAACCAACGGACCGGAGCATTGTCTCTGCGGTGGATCCGACCGTCATTGGTTTCCAGGATGAATGGCGTTCAGAGATCATGGGTTGGGCGCCACTCCCCGTTGAGCCGGTGGTCCGTTCGTCGCGTCGGCCACGCTCAATCGGTGGATTGGTGTTCTTTGCCCTCTTGGTTTCGGCAAGTTTGGTCATGTGGCAGAATCAATGGGTGGTGGTAAAACTCCCGCTCCCCGAATCCGAATGGGCCTTTGAGGACACCGGGATTCGTTCGCTTCAGAAGGCGGGATTGACCGGTGAAGGTGTTCGAGTGTGCATGGTCGATACAGGCATCGATGTTTCACACGATGCGTTTGAAGGTCGTAACGTGGCGTTCAAGGATTTCGTTGGAACTTCAACCACTCCCGTTGATTACGGGGCCGTTGCTCATGGTACGTTGATGGCGGGTTTGTTGATTTCTTCAGCCCATCAACTTGGCGCAGCTCCAAACGTGACCTTTGCTATGGCTGCCGCCTTGAAGGACAACGGGGAGGGTGAAAACACCGGGTTTGACAGCGATGTTGCCGATGCCATTCGTTGGTGTCAATTCGACTTCAACGCCGATATCATCTCGCTTTCGCTTGGTGGTACCGAGCGTGCTCAGGGCAGCGATGAGGGTTCTTCGGCCGCTGCAACTCGGCAAGCCACGGATGCAGGTGTGTTCGTCGTGGCGGCTGCGGGCAACGACGGGTTAAGCGATGATGGTGATGTTGCCTCCCCGGGGAGCGTCCGCTTGGCCATCTCGGTTGGGGCCACCACTCAAGACGGTCAAATATGGGAGAATTCCTCCATGGGTGCGGTCCAGGACATCGGCCAAAACGAACGATCCTCCCCGCATCAAAAACCAGAAATTGTGGCACCGGGCCATCGCATCATCAGCACGGGTGAAGAGAATCTATGGTACTCAAGCAGCGGCACGTCGGATTCAACCGTCTTTGTTACCGGGGCATTGGCCTTGTTGTTGGAGGCTCAACCCATGCTCAAAAGCGATTCGACCAGGGACGCATCCTGCATTGAACGGGTCAAACAGGCGTTGGCTGAATCGGCTCAGCCGATGACGAACGGTGGTCACGATACCCGGGGCGGTTACGGCTTCTTGGATGCAGTGAATTGGCGGGCGAAGATTGGGGATGTTTCGGCTTGCTGAAGGCCCTTTTCGGTCCGATGTCGCCGTCCTCTGGTTGTGTTTTTCGGGGTTTTTTGCCTGAAAGTTAACGAATCATGTCCCTTTCGTACCCGTTTTCGGTGATTCATTTGATATTATCGTCCGATTTTGATATTTTTGGGCCGTCCATTGAGGCGCAGTATTATATTCGTGCCGTTCATGGAAGAGTTAGGTGCATCGGTTATGTCCCGTCAAAAGCAAGCAAAATCTCTCTCCCTCATCCTTCTGTACATGTTGTCGCTCATGGT
>JADHNB010000054.1 GCA_016779705.1 Candidatus Poseidonia sp.
TGACCTTGGCCTTGACCTTGGCCCTGACCTTGGCCCTGACCTTGGCCTTGACCTTGGCCTTGACCTTGGCCCTGACCTTGGCCTTGACCTTGGCCTTGACCTTGGCCTTGACCTTGGCCCTGACCTTGGCCCTGACCTTGGCCTTGACCTTGGCCTTGACCTTGGCCCTGACCTTCGCCTTGTCCACCAGCTTCGGACTCGCCACCGCCTTCGGTGCCGCCGTTACCTGCGCCTGCGCCGGACTCCGTGAAGTCAGGATCGTAAGCGTCAGGAATACCGTCACCGTCAGAGTCGGAGTACTCGCCGTCGTTGGGGTCGTTGGGGAACTGGTCGGTTGCGTCGGACTTACCGTCGCCGTCGGTGTCAGCGTTGTTTGGGTTGGTACCCTTGGCATACTCTTGGGAGTTGGTCAAGCCGTCTCCGTCAGGGTCCGCGTTTCCATCGCCACCGTTGGTGGGGTTCAGTCCGTTGGCAACCTCCCATCCGTCAGGGAGACCGTCACCATCGCTGTCTGCATTGTTCATGTTGGTGCCTTGGGATTGCTCCTCTGCGTTGGTCAAACCATCGCCGTCCCAGTCGGCGCCGCCGTCTGAGGGGTCGAGGGGGTCGGAACCGTCGCCCGAGGCTGCCGAAACAGCGGAAAGGGCGAGGAACAAAGCCAGTAGCACGCTCATCATTTTCGTTTTCATGTTTTTCACTTCCTTTTTGTTTGGGTTGTTTTTACACAGAGAACCCGCTGTTCTCTCTTTCCGATGGTTGTTCTGAACGGGTCAGAATCAAGCATTCGGGATTTCGATGCAGCTTGCGCTGATTTGAATCACGGTCGGTGTTCAAACAAACCACATGAGCGAGGGTCGATGATCGCATGCTTTCGCGAACGTGTTTGTTCGCTGCATGGTCGCTCAGTGCCTTGTTTTCTTGGTTGACGTAATCCTCCGTTTGCATCGTTTTTCACGGGTCGTTCATAGGGAACCCAGCGTTCCCTCTACCAACGAGAAAGGCCCCACCCTATATGAAGAGCGCGATGGGATGTGCGTTCCAAACGGACCTAGTTCCCGTAGGCAGCCACCGTGTTGACCGGCAGCAACACCGAGGCTTCGTGGTTCAGGACGTAGCGTGCGATGATGTCAGCCAAGTGCTCATCGGCAAAATAGTGAACTCGCTCGGAGCCGTGGCCTGCGGCGGGTGCAAACAAATTGATGCCCAGTGGTTTGGCCATTCTTGTCAAGGCGATTTTGGCTGCACGAACCGTGTTTGACCCGCGAACACCGCCAGGCTCCAAACCCATTCCAAGCGAATGAATCAGTTTCCCTTGACGAACGCCAAAGCCACCGGCGGTGGCCAGCATACCCAGAATGATGAATTGATCACGTCGAGAAGCGTCCCAGCGATGCGGGTCACCGTAGAACCTTGCTTGGAACTCTTCGATCAGTTGGGCTTGGGCCGCTTCAAGGTGTTTGGGATCCAAGGGGGGGACGTCTCTGAGGACAGGCCTGGCCGATTCTTGGGGAAGAATATCGTCAAAAGGCGTCCATTTGTATTCTTCAATCAACCAGTTGTTGAATTTCTTAGAGAGCAACGGATCGGCCCCCCTCCATTCCCAAATGCTGCGCTGTAGCATTTCCGGCGCAATGGAATCAAACACTTCAGGGGCTTCAACGGACAGAGTTTTGAAAGCATCGAGGAGTTTGTTAAAGTACAAATTTCGCTCGTTTTCGGACTTCAGACCGTATTTTTTTGCCAGAAGATAATCGAAATCTTTCTCGGTTCTCGAACTGCTTCCCTGTGAACGAGAGCCTTTCATGTTCTCGTTGTGGGTGGGCTTCGTGTTTTGTTGTTTTGCTTTTGTGTGTTGTGTTGATTTCATTTTTGGTCCCTCTTTTCGGGCGCAAATCCATCGTCCTTACCGTATTCTGTTCATATGCTGTATGGGCGTGTTCGGAAACTGCCGTTGAAAGCCTGTTCGGGTGAGTAAATATAAACTCATCATGTTCAAAATCGCTTCATCATGGACCGATGAGGACCAATAACGCCGATGACATAGGGCTCGTCGATGACCTCCCATCCCTGAGCAAGATAAAAGGGGAGGGCATGCTCTCGGGCTTGCAAAAACCCCGTTTTTGCCCCGCATTCCTCCACCATGCAACGTTCGAGTTCTCGCAAGACCAGGGCCGCAAAACCGTTGCGTTGGTGCGAGGGCAACGTCCCCATTTGACGAATCTGAAAGGCGGGCCGTTCAGCCTCGTTGCGGGCGAGGGGGCCAAAAGCAGGAATGGAGGCAGCTCCGGGGCCTTTGTGGTCCAATCCCGAGCCATCCGAATGTTCTGAGATCACGTGGGCTCGCCCAACCGCCACGATTTCATCTTCGCGTTCAACCCAAGCATGCCAGGCTTGGTCGTCGTCGGCGAGTCGTTCACTGCCGGGGGGCATGCCCAAAGGCTTTCGCAACACCGAGTAACGGGTGGAAAGGTAAGCCTCGCTGGGCATTCCTCGGGTCGATTGAACCATGATTTGCCCTCAGTATCCAAACAAGATCAACGTGCCAACAAACATCAAGGGCACCATCACGATGCCGGCGGGAATGGCGCACAGCAAACCAGCACCGAGCATCTTTTTGCCTTTGACAAAGGCGGCAACGGTGCCTACGAGATAAGCGAGGGGTGAAATCCCAAAGCAGAGGTCCAAGGTGTTGATGATGGAGCCGCCGTCGTTCTCGTCCCACCAGGCATCCTCAGCCCGATAATCGTGGTAGTTCACCCACACCTCCGTCGGCGTCTCGCCGTCCACGGGTTGGAAGGCCACGGTCGAATTGACCGTATGGAATTCTCCGACAACACGTTCTTGGCTTTCCCGGCTGGATTCGTTGTACGTCCATTCAACCACCTCGCCGTTGCGGTCCCAAGAGGTATCGAGTGGGTCGTAATACACCGAATACTCGGCATTGTCGCCCTCGGTGGGCACGACCAGAAACCAAAAGTCGAAGGATTCCATTTCGGCGTTCTCAACGCCAACGGTGTACCACCCGTCCGCTTGAGGGACGACATCATGGGATTCACTTCGGTAAAATTCGGGCATGTCCTCGTAATTCGGTTCGACCAGGAAAGCGGTGAACGCCATGGCCATGAACACGAGATAAGGCAAGAACATACCGAGGAAAAACTGCCCAATCCCTCCGCTACCCGAGTTGTTCAATTCCACCGGCTGGAAAGCAAAAGCGCCGTTGGCGGGGGTAAGGGACCCCGCGACTTGGCCCGTTAGCTGAGGGGCGGTGCCCATCCCATCGGCCATGGGCGCACCCAACGAACCGACTTGGATAGCCGAAGGGACTTCGGTTCCAAACATCACGCTGGCGGGTGCCGAATCGGACGCCGTCCCTTCCGGAGCGATGTCAAAAAACGGCCGTGAAGTGGACGGTGATGACGGTGACCTCTCCTCATCAGCCATGAGATGACCTTCTCGGGCGCCGCTTTAAACAAATCTCCGCCATGAGGCGTTGAACGGTGAAGGCGCGTTGAAATAGGAAAGGCCGCTGGGCGTGGTTACCGCACGGATGTCAGAGTGGCTATGAGCGGGACTGCAGATCCTGAGACCGGAGTTCGAATCTCCGTCCGTGCTCCAAAAACAATTCAAGTTGGGAGAAAAATCGTACGAGGCTTGATAGCCAAACCGATGAAGCCGCGCCCTATCTGGAGGTGAACAAACCGTGCCTGGAATGAACCCGAACCTTGACCACGTTGGCTCGGGCTTTGCTGCGTTTTTGGCGCCTCCCGGACCCGAAGTCATTCGGTTCACCGTCGGTCAACCCGATTTCGACACCCCAGCGCCCATCGTGGAAGCCGCCAAGGAAGCGCTTGACCGGGGCGAGACCGCCTACACACGGCCACAGGGAAGTGTTTCGCTTTGCAACGCCGTCGCCGCCCACCTCGAACCCTTCGAAATTGCCGTGAACCCCGACGATGTCGTGGTCACGCCAGGATGCAAACAAGCCCTGCTGTACGGCATGTTGGCCGTGATGGCGCCAGGGGACGACGTTCTCCTCCTCTCCCCAGCATGGCCTTCCTACGACGGCATGGTCAAACTGACCGGAGCGAACCCCGTCCATGTTCCGGTCCGTCGTGACAATTACCACCCCGATTTTGACGCGCTCGAAAAGCACGTGACCCCCAACACCAAGGCCATCATCATCAATTCACCCAACAACCCCACGGGAGCGGTGTATTCGAGGGAGGAAACGAGGCGAGTGGTTGAATTTGCCATCAAACACGACCTTTGGATTCTTGACGACATGATCTATTCCACGCTGGTATGGACCGAAGAAGGGTACACGTCACCGTGCGCCTTTGAAGGTGGAGCGGCTCGAACCATCACCATCGGTGGCTGGTCCAAGGGCTGGGCCATGACGGGGTGGCGCCTAGGATGGATTGCCGGGCCTGCCGAAGTCATGAACGGTGTGAAAAAAATCAACGTCAGTGCCGCAACTCACGTCCCTACTTTTTTGATGCCAGCGGCTGAAAAAGCCCTCCAACTCACCGATGAGATCCGAGAGATGGAGGCGGCGTTTGCCCAACGGCGGGTGGTGATTCACGAGGCGTTTTCATCGCTACCGGGCTTGGTCGTTCCGGAACCTGAAGGGGCCTTCTACCTGCTGTGTGACGTGACGGGTACGGGCATGACGGACATGGAATTCGCCACCGAGGCGCTTGAAAAAGCGCAGGTCCAGGTGATTCCGGGATCGCTGATGGAGGGTGGCGAAGGCCTCATTCGCGTCAGTTACGCCACCTCGCTGGAAAACATCCACGAAGGGGTGCGACGACTTCGAACCTGGCTCGAAACGCGAGCTCGTTCAGCCTGATGAAAAGGCTCGCGTCGGGAGCATGCTTCGCTTACGCAGCGGCGGTGGCTTGCAAAGCCTCACGAATGTACAACACACCGGAGATGACCAAACCCACCATAATGCCCCGTTGGATATCATCGCTCTTCCATTTCTCCAACCACCGGCGTCCAAGTTGAGCACCCAGCAGGGCGGCGAGGACAAAGCCAACAAGCAATGCGGTGTTGGCCGTGAGCACGGTAGCATCGTGCCATAAATACACGGGGATGCGTGTGGCGTCCACCACCAACGCCAACACGGCGGCGGTGGCCGCATAAGCCGATTTATCCGGAACACGTTGCCGAAGAAACATTGCGCGGAGAGCTCCCTGGTGACCCGTCAAGCCCCCCAAAAAGCCCGAGCTCAAGCCACCGAGGCGGTCTTCGGCCTCAGGAAGGCGGATGGCCGACCACGATTCACTCACCTTCAACAGCGGCAGAACGATGAGCGATACGCCAAGCAGAAACAAGAGTGGCGTTGAGGGAATGAACGATTGCAACAGGGCGCCTGCCAAGGCACCAACGAGCAAGGCCCAACCGAAGCGACGGATGGATGCTCGGTCGATGTGGTCCCAAAGCATCCGTGATTTCATGCCGTTGTGGGCCCCGTGGACGATGGCGACGCCAGCAACGGCGTGATGTGGCTCGAACCAAAGAAGGAAAATCGGCGTGGTCATGGTGGCAAGACCAAATCCAGCCGGAACGGTAAGGGCGGCGGCAAACAGGCAACCAAGCAAACCAAGTGCGACCATCGCGTCGACCATCAGCCTCGTGGAAGCGTGTCGTCTCTCCGATATGAGGTTTCAATCCTTAGATGGCAGATTCACTTCGATGTACCCGTCCTTTTCCCGAACGTCGTACACCTTCAACGGCTTTTCCTTCGAAAATTTACCGACCAACCTTCCGTAGGGAGGAAACAAGGGGAAGGGTGACCATTCAACCAACGAGCCGTCCTCGAGCCGGTGCGTCGTTTGGTGGAGCGGGCATCGAAGGCAACCGTCCTGAAGTTTGCCACCGTACGCCAACGGCCATCGCATGTGTCGGCACAGGGCTTCGGTGGCGAAGAGTTGGTCGTCATGGCGAGCGAGCATCAGCAACGTGCCCTTGACCGTGAGCATCTTCTTCTTGCCTTCCTTCAACCGCTCGGAAGCCATCGCACGATGCCACGTCATGCGAGCACCTCCCGAGGTATCGGTACACCAAGTTGTTCCAACGCACGCTCGGCGCTGGCAAGCGCACCTTGTACGGATGGATGAGCACGGTGATCGCCCACCACCAGAACGTCATCAATCGTCAAATCCGGCAGCCGACGTTCGTGGTGCTCGGGGTCAATGTGGGGCAGCGCATGCCGCACCGTTGTGGTGGCGAGGTGATGCCATTGTCGCACCTCTGGGCCGAACCAATCCACCAACTCGTCCAGCACCATCGCCTCATCGGGATCAGCAGCATGTTCGCCCACCAGCGTCGCCACAACCCAATGTTCGTCGCCAGGATGGGGGTGGAGGTTGGTGGGAACATGGACGTGAAGCACCCGCCGACGCGGCTCACCCCACTCCTCGTTCAGCAGGAGGCGGGCCTGCTTGAAAGGCGCTCTGGGTGCCCGGAAGACCACCGTTGACGTGAGCCGTTCCACGGGCGTGTGTTGGCCTTTGAGGGAAGGCAGCAAAGCCGAGGCGATGTGCTGAGGGACGGCAAGCACCACCCGGTCAAACGATTCCGAACCCGTTTCGGTGGTCACGGTTTGTGAGGTCACCGCTGAGACCGGCGCATTCAGACGAACATCGGCACGGGTGAGTCGCGCTGCCAACTGACGAGGGACGGCCACAATGCCGTCTTTGGGCACGACCATCTGTCCGTGGGCCATGGCCCCCCACGTAAAATCGGCGAAGGCGAAACGTTCGGACAAGGTGGGGTCCAACGTGATGCCGGCGAACAGCGGCCCGAGAACGCGTCGTGTGGACGGACGGAAGCGACGTTGCTGCAGACCCGCAGCGATGCTTGGTGAGGGGAGGTCCAAGGCGCGCTCGAGATCGCTGGCCTTGGTCCCCAACCGCCACTTGAGGAAGCGAAGACCGTCACCCACCCCGACCGATTTGAGGGTCGAAGGGAGGTAGCGGGGGGCGCGAAGCGCGTCACCCAGCAACCGCCGGCGACCCGTGGTTGGGTGGATGGTCACGGTGCAATTCTCCATGGGCTTGGCTTGGAGCGCGGGGACATCGAGCCAACGTTGGACGGTTGGATAAGCGGTGTGGAGCACGTGAAACCCAACATCAACAGGATGGCCATCCACCTTCACGGTTTCCATTCGCCCACCGACATGGGATTTCGACTCAAAAACCGTGACGCTGTGCCCAGCCCTCTCGCATCCAACCGCAACAGCAAGACCGGCGATGCCAGCACCCACCACGGCGACCTTCACTCGGTTCACCCCCGAAGCGAGGACATTCCGCCATCAAGCGGGAGAACGTGCCCGGTCAAGTTGTCAGGCGCATCGGTCAACAACCAGTGCATGCTTTGAGCGATTTCTTCGGGCTGGTTGATGCGTTTGAGCGGAATCATGCCGACCGAGGCTTCACGGATCGCTTCAGAGCGAAGAACGCTGGCGCCCAATCGCGTTTCGGTCAAGCCAGGAGCGACGGCGTTGACCCGCAGGCCGCGTTGAGCATACGTCGAGGCGGCCGAACGAACCATGGCTTCCAAGCCGCCTTTCGCCGCCGCAATGGCCTCGTGATTGGTCAATCCGTATTGGCCTGCCACGCTCGAGGTGAACACCAAACGCCCACGGCCGTGTTTGAGCATGGCCTTTCCTGCCAATTTCAAACTCAAAAAAGCCGAAGTGAGATTGGTGCGAATCACCGCTTCAAAGTCGTCCAACTTGGTGGCATGGGGGGGCCGAAGCGCGATGGAGCCCACAAGATGAGCCAGGCCGGCCAGCCCTTCACCCAAACCGTCGGCGTGGTCAACGGCCGCTTGGACGCGCTCCTCGGTCAACGCATCGCCTTCCAGCACGTGCGCTCCGGCATCAGCCAGCGCCTGTGTTCGGGAAACATCGCGAGCCAAGAGCGTCACGTGATGGCCGTCGCTCATCAAACGCTCGGCAAGATGGAGGGCGATATCGCTGCTTCCACCGACCAAAAGAAAGGATTTGCTCATGGATAATTTACAGCCTCGTTTCTTTTTATACTCCTGTTCACCGAGCCCGAACACCGATTCAAAAGGCAACACGTTCGCATCGTGGCATGCTTCGAGACGCCCATCCCGCGATTCTCGAGACGTTGCAAAACGCCCGGTCCATCCACGTCCTCGGCGCTGGGACCAACCCCGACCGTCCGGCGCATCGAGCCATTCATGACCTCAATGGGCGAGGATGGCGCTTGGTCCCCGTCCATCCCAACGATGCAGGGGGGAGTGTCTTAGGTCGGCCCATTCGCGGAGGCATTGATGAGGGTCTTGAACCCGAAGTCGTGGTGCTTTTTCTCGCCCCATCCCGAGCCCGGCTCGCCGTCCGTCAACTTCTGCTTAGGCACGGTGCCTCGTCCATGCCGCTGATCTGGTTTCAACCCGGCTCTGAGGACGAGGACACCTTGGAAATGTTGAACGATGCCGGCCTGTTGCACATCGTCGACGATTGCATCGTTCGCTTTGTTCAACGCCACCACCTCTCAGCAGCCACGCCCCAAGCGCAGGGACCTTGGTACTTGCAAGTCGCTGCCGATGATGAAAGCGGATGTTCCGTGTGGACGGTCGAAGCCCCCGAGGCGTCCAAACCTGCCCCCACCACGGCCTTGGAGTGGTGCGGTGATTTGCATGACCTGGAAGCGTCACAACATCCCGTCCCTCGCTACATTCGCAGTTTGGCCACGTCCGGAGAATCGCTGGAGGCGTTGGCCGAGCGATTGGCGCTGCCGCTCATTGAATCGGCGTGATGGCGTACAATGACCCGCCGTTGCCGAAAGTGGCGTAGTACAGCGTGCCGTCACTGTGAAACACCAATGGCAACGGCGTCCCCGCATCCCACGCGAAGCGAGAAATGTCGGAGGTGTAGGAACCGTCGTCGCTTGGGCGAACATCAATGCGAAGAATTTCGTGGCCTTGCGGCAGAACGGTGTTCCACGAACCGTACACGCTGGCGTAAAGCGTGAAGCCCTCGGACGGTTCAAGACCCGGGAGGGCTGAATGGGGGGGCCGCACATCTAGACCGTTCATCGACGTGTGCGGAGTCCACGTGCCAATCGGCGCCTCGGTGCCCGCTGGAACCGGGTGCTCAGGGTCATCGTCCGGCCATCCATAGGCCCCGCCTTCTTTCAGAAAATTCAACTCTTCAGGCGGGTGATCGCCCTCCCAATCCCGCCCGTTATCCGTGAAAAAATACCCGTGGCCACCGACCCAAACACCGTCAAAGGAATTGCGAACCCCGCTGGCCAACACCCCGTGCTCACCGGTGGTAGCGTTGACCCAGAGGAGTGCGGCATTTCGCTCATCGGCCTCGTCGCACACGTTGCACGTTGACCCGCTGTGCCAAAGCAGCGTGCCGTTTGGCAACATCTCAACAGCGTTGGATTGGTGATTTTTGGTTGGTACGCCTTCAACGAGAACCGTTCGCTCGGTCAGCATCCCGTCGTCCGATACGGTGTACCGGCTGAGGATGCCCGCCTCGGAAACAAAGGCAAGACTGGCCGACAACGCCAATCCGTGGGGCCGATCAAGGCCCGAAAGCACCGTGCTTCGCTCGTCGGTGGAGATGTTCAACGCCAAAATTTGCCCAACGTCGCGGTCACAAATCAAGAGGGTATGTTCGTCCTGCCAGACCAAACAAGTCGGTCCACCCAGCCCGGATGAGACTTCCGTGACGACGAAACCGTCAACCACCGAGGGGTCGGCCCCCGAGACGTAGGGGTACAGTTGACGCGCGAACAGCAACGTGATGATGAACACGACCAACGGCACGAGGTGTCGACGCATCTAATCGGTTGGCTCCGTTGGAGTGTTTTCAACGATTCGCACCTCAACGCCCTCGAACACGATCTTGACCGAAACGGGCTCGTCACCGGAACGCAAAGCGGTGTTGTGTTCCACCAATCGCACGGTTTCGGTGGCGTTCCAAGCGGACACGTCATCATCGCCCGCCAAAATCAGGCACGGGGCAGGAGAGACCAACGTCGGGTCTTGAAGGGCCGGGAATGCCGAGGTTTGAAGCGCAGCAACGAGGAACGTGGGGTAGCGACGTTCGTCGTTTTCGTTGTAATACGAAACAAATTGAACCTTGTAAATCACCGAATCAAGCTCGAAGAGATAGACGCCTTCAACGGGCGTGATTCGATGAACGGAGAGGTCGTACTCGTACCAATCAAGGCGGTCGTCGGTGTTGTTGGAAAAATCCACGCCCTCGGAGCCCTCGACGTCCGTGAACGAAACGCCCGCCAAAAACGCCCACTGAACACCCTTGTCAAGGAAAATATCGGTGGACGAAAACCGAAGCGTGTGGTTGGTTTCGTTGCCCA
>JADHNB010000055.1 GCA_016779705.1 Candidatus Poseidonia sp.
ACTTCCAAGCCATTCACCAAGAATCGGACGTCATTCCGGAAAACGTGGACGCCATCCGAGCCTTGATGGGCACCGAGGCTGACTGGCGAACTTCCGTGGCAAAAACGGATGCCGCCATCTCCGCCTACAACCGATTGTAGGGCGCACTTGATGTGTTTTGAGCACACACAAGAGGTTCCTTCAAAAGAGGGCTTGAATTCCGAAGGGTATGCAATCCAGAGCATGGCTTGGCGTCGTTCTGTTCTTGTTGCTTTCAACCCCGCTTGGCGCACTCGCCGACAGCGTGGCTTCCGAACCGTTCCTTCCCTCGGAAGAGGCTTCTCCCGAGGCATCAACCCGGTTGTCAGAGCTCTCCGAGTCCGAACGGCTTGAATTGGCCAAGGAACATTGGTCAGCGATGCCGACTGCCACCGAGACGATTTCGGTCCTCAACCCCTCAACGGGGCTGATTCGTCTTGCGGCAGGTACCTACGACCCCCTCCTCTCGAGGGGGCCAACCGTCGCCGACACCGTTGAGCGATTCAACGACCACCTTCACACCGGGTTGTTGATGGTGCAACTGCATGAAAACAACGCCCAGCATCTGTTTGATCTTGCTGAACAACACGGTTTCGAAGTTCTTGATTCCGTCAACGACGAAGCCTGGCTCGTCCGTTTGGCCCCGTCCTCCATCGATCGATTGGAGGCTTTGGTGGACGAGCCAACGGTTCGCTGGGCAGGTCCTCAGCAACCGGGTTGGCGAGTGCAACCGGCGTTGCTCCAAACCCCTTCTTCCTATCCATATCTCCAACTCGTCCCGACCCCCGACCTCAAGGTGGGTGGTTTTGCTGCCTTGGCCACCGACCTGGTTCGCTACGGTGCCGAAGAGGCGGTTTGCGATGCTTGGTCATGCACCGCCACGGTGCCTCCGACAAACGCCGTTTCCTTTGTTCACGCCGCTGCCGTTGATGGGCGAATTCTTTGGGCCGAACCCACGCATGGCATTCGCACTCACAACGCCGTTGCTTGGTCGCTCTCAGGTGTCCAAAACGTGGCAAATAACGCCACCTTTACGCTTGACGGCTCGGGGGAAATGATCGCCGTTGCCGACACGGGATTGGACAGCAACCACCCGGATTTGACCGGAAGGGTTGCCGCCACCTACACCCAATTTGGTCTTGATCCATCGCCCGCCGACACGAACGGGGGCCACGGAACCCACATTGCCGTGACGGTCTTGGGTGACGGTACCGGCGATGCTGCCGCCCGAGGGATGGCACCCTCCGCAACGTTGGTGATGTACGCTCTCGAACACGACCCAACGGGCACCTTCGGCCGCATCGGGTCCATCTACGACATGCTGCGAGATGCCGAGCAAATGACGGCCCGCCTCTCGGTGAACGCCTGGGGACTCAACGGGAACTACGGTCAATACACGGCGGATGCACGTTCCGTGGACATCTTCGTCCACGACCGCAAGGACCTCACGCCCATCTTCTCGGTGGGTGACCGTGGCGGTTCAGGCGCTTCCCAAGTGACCTCGCCAGCCACGGCCAAAAACGTCATCGCGGTGGGTGCATCGACCACCGGTTCTTCCGGAACCGTTGCGCCAGGTTCCGTTGCAAATTTTTCATCCCTCGGGCCAAGTTTGGACGGCCGGGTCAAACCCGATGTGGTCGCCCCCGGCGTTGGTATCTGCTCGGGCCTCGCCGAAGAGGCTCGCAATCCGGCCGGCTCGTCGTGCCTCAGCGGCACCCACGCTGGCGGGAACGCGTACTACATGGCCTTGAGCGGAACGTCCCAAGCGACGGCGGTGGCCTCCGGCGTGGCAGCACTCACGCGAGAATTCATCCGAGAACAAGCCCTTGTCTCCTCACCGTCCAGCGCCTTGGTGAAAGCGGCGATGATCAACGGTGCGACGGACCTTGGAACCCCTGATATTCCAAACGCACAGGAAGGATGGGGCCAGGTGAACCTTGAGCGAACCGTCCTCCCGATGGATGGCACCACGCCCCTTGACACGTTTTTCGACGACAAGAAAACCTTGCAGCCAGGATTCGGATTGTTGTATTCCTTTGATTTGAATCCCGCCCACGGGATTGATTTGACGTTGGCTTGGACCGACGAAGCGGGAAGCGCGAACGCCCCTCAATCCGAAGCACGTCTGGTGAACGATTTGGATTTGGTGCTGGTTGCGCCCGACGGCACCGAATGGCTTGGCAACAACTTCGCCCAAGGCGTCTCGGTATCAGGGGGGAGCCCGGACACCGTCAACAACGTGGAGCGGCTCCGTATCGCTCCGGGCAGTCTCCCCTCCGCAACGGGAACGTGGATCGTTCAAGTGCATCATCGAGGCGGTTCCGCTCAGGATTTTGCGTTGGTCATGTCAGCGGTCGCCACCCCAACGCCTCAAGCGGATTTGGTGGTGTTCGACGGGAGCATCCTCACCTCTTCGGAAAATCCACTCAAGAACGATTTGATTTCCATTCGCCTGGCGTGGGCCAATCAGGGAACCAGCGCCTCAACGCCCTTCGACATCCTGCTTGAGGACTTGACCACCCAAACCACGCTCGCCACGGCCAGCCGTCCGAGTTTGGCTCCTGGTCAAATCGATTCGTACACGATTTTCCATCAATTCACGACCACCGGTGTCCACAGCCTTCGGCTTTCGGTAGATACGGGTGGTTCCGTGGTGGAAATGAACGACGCTTCCAACGGTCTTGACAACAACGTGTGGCAGCAGGACGTGGAAGTGATGGCTTTGGGCGTTCGCGTCGTTGTTGAAAACGAGGACGGGTCGGTGCCCGAGAGTTCCGAAGACCGCGCCGCCAACGCCTTACGGGTGCTCGACGTTCGCAATGAATCCGGCATTGATATCCCCTTGTCCATTCTTCACGAGGGCACCGGGAATCAATCGGTGAAGCTCTCGGTCACCACCGTGCAAGTGCCATCTCCTGAACGAAGCGACTTCTTCCTCCCCAGCCCCGACCAATGGACGAGGACCTTCAACGAAACCTCGACGTTCGTCCTCACCGCTCAAGGAACCGAAACGGCCAACAAATCGTTGAATCTCCGACTGGAAGACATCGATGCGGATTTGATCACCGACCCCTCAAACCCCCGTTATGTTCGCTCCGGCACCTACGTTGTTGAGGTTACGGCCCGATATGAAATGCAACCAACGGTAGCCCACACCCAGCGCATTTTCGTCGAAGTTGAACAACTCGACCAAGTGCAAGTGGTGGCCGCAGGTACCAGCGGTCTCCAAGCCGTTCCCGGTGAATCCACCGTCTTCTCCATCTCGGTGCGAAACACGGGCAACGCTCCCGCTCAATACAGCATGGATTGCCTCTCTCAGCAGCGTTGGCAGGTTATGCTGGGCTCATCAAATTCTTCGCAACTGGATTTTGAGCCGTTGAATTCTTTGGAATACCTGCCGATGTCCATTCGCGTCATCGTGCCCAAAGTTGCCAACGGTGTGCCGGCCGCTGGCGAAACGGACAGCGTGACGTGCTACGTGACCTCATCGACCGACCCGTTGATGAACTTCTCCGAAACCGTGACGATCACGGTGTTGGCCCAAGAATCGTTCGACGTCCATCTGATGGACGACGATGGCCGGGTTGGGCCCAACCAAATTTCGCCCGACATCGCCGTCGACAGCGGCCAGCAAGTTCACATGAACATGAGCGTTGAAAACACGGGTAACATCGCGATTGACCTCGATGTCTCGGTGTTGCCCGATAACCCTCAGTGGGCCATTCAGGTAAGCTATGATGGTGAAACCGATACCCGGTCCCTCTCGCTCTCCCTTGGACCCGGACAAAACGGGACGGTCAAGTTCATCTTTGCCGTTCCTTTAACGGCCGAAGAAGGTGACAGCAATGCGTTCACCATCCGTACGGAACGCTCGCTTTCCAATTTCCGACAAAACATCACCCGGCTCGTGGTCAAGGACGAACTCGGGGTGACGCTCACGCCTCCCGAGGGGTTGCGAATCGATGCCGCCATCGCTGGCGTGTACTCCTACGGTGAATTCGTGGTCAAAAACACCGGCAACACCAACCTTGGTCTGAATTGGACCCACGGGCTGGCGCCCGATGGCTGGAAGGTTGGTTTCGCCAACCCAACCGTCTATCTTGAGCCCCGGGAGGAAAAGGTGGTGCGATTTGGCGTCATTCCTCCCGCCCAAACGGCCACCACCTCCTCAGCGTTTGAACTGGTGGTGTTCGTGAACGCCAGCAACAGCGGTCGCTTTGTGGAGGCCTCCCAAACGGTCACCGTTGGCGTCTTGGATTCCATGTTCGGGAACATCACCACCGAAGAAACCGGTGAGCGATTGCTCCAAGGCATCTCAAGGGCGGATGGCCGAACCACCACCCTTGTTATTCGCAACGACGGCAACGTCCCGTTGTCAGCGGTTCTCTCAACGGATTTGCTTGACAAAGATGGGGTGTTGCGCAAAGATTGGACCATCCGTCTTGAACCGAGCACCATCACCGGTCTTGGTGTAGGGGATGAACAGCGGGTTGAATTGACCCTGACGCCCAAAGACGATGTCGTTCGAGGCATTGGCGTGCTGCACATTAACCTCTCCACGGATGGTATCCTGCTCGCTCAATTGGAGCTTGAAGTCAGCGTGGCCACCGCTTCGGGCTCAACAGGACTGTTCAGCGTTCTCCCTCCTGCTGTAAGCATCGGCTTGGTAGCGGTTCTCCTGGTTGGCGCTGTGGTGCTCGCCCGACGCATGAAGCAATCGGGCACGCTGGTCGATGACAGCGCCGATCTGGTCGCCCCTAACACCCACGGCGACCCCGATACGTTCGGCCTACGACGCGGAGAAGCGCTTGATTTGGGTACGGCGGTTGACGAACTTACCAGCGGTGAGGTGAGCGATGAAGAGATTGCTCGAGCCATCATGCAGTCGATTGATGTCCCTGTCATACCAGCCGCTGTCCCTACGGGTTTGCCTCCCTCCGGATTGCCACCGAGACCTGTTGTTCCGATGGGTTTGCCCCCCGCCGGTATGCCGCCAGCCGGCCTGCCGACCCCGAAAGCGCTCCCTCCACTACCGCAACCAGCTCCTCCGGTTGCCGCCACCGCGCTTCCAGCGACCACGCCACCGGTTGTTCCCGAACCAGCCAGCGCCCCGCTTCCTGTTCCCGCAGCAGGCCTCCCGCCCGGGTGGACGATGGAACAGTGGCAACACTACGGTCATGAGTGGCTCCGCCGACAGGGATGAAGGTTGAAAGGGAGGACCATCTCCCGACGCCATGGGCAGCATCGTCTTGTTTGGTCCACCTGGCGCAGGAAAAGGAACGCAGGCCCAACGCATCATGGAACACTGCGGCTTGCCTCAGGTCTCGACGGGAGACATGCTTCGTGCAGCCATCCAGGCCGGTTCACCCGTTGGCATGGATGCTAAGGCCTACATGGACCGTGGTGCCTTGGTCCCCGACGAGGTCATCCTCGCTCTCATCGAGGAGCGCTTGAAGGATGACGACGCTGCGAACGGGGTCATGTTCGATGGGTTCCCTCGGACGATTCCTCAAGCGGAAGCGCTGAGCCATCTCGCTGAAATCACCCACGTGTTGGCCATCGAGGTTCCCGATGACCGCATCGTTGAGCGGATTTGCGGCCGGGTGACGTGCGGGTCGTGCGGAACCGTGTTTCACGACACGTTCAACCCTGTCCCCTCCGATGGGTGTGTTTGCGGGTCCTTCGTCGAGAAGCGAAGGGCGGACGACAACGAATCCACCGTCCTTTCACGGCTGAGCGCTTACCACGAGCAAACGTCTCCGTTGGCAGCTTGGTATGATGAAAGGGGTCTTTTCCATCGCGTCGATGGTGACCGGGACATTGGCGAGATTACGGCGGATTTGCTCGCCTTGCTCAACTGAGGACGAAGACATGGGTCGACGGCGAAAACGCTCCAACGCCGCCAACCGGCAGCAGCAGGCGGTTGTTGCTCAGCGCCACTTTGACACGGTCCTTGAATCACCGAAGGACCATTCGGAGGTCGTGCTTTCTTCGGCGGCCGTCCATCTGATGAAAACTTCTCAGCGGCATCGTCTTTCACTTTCGAACATTGGTCGAGAGCGCGTGTGCAGAAAATGTTGGGCCCATCAAACCACCAGCCACCGATTTCGTGTTCGAATCAAGAACGGCATGCGAGTCAAAACGTGTTTGACATGCGGGACAGTCCGCCGTTTTGGCGGAGGGCCAAAGCACCATCGTCAACGTGGAGGTGGCCGACCTGACTGACATCCCGAAGGACGTGCTCAAAGAGGCAACCTCACGTGAGTTTCGCCCGAGCGTTCGCATTGGGAAGGGCGGCTTGAGCGAAACGGTACTGGAGGAGATTCGCCAGCAACTCTCGGCCAGAGGTCTGGTGAAGATCAAAGTCAACAAAGGCTTGTTCGAGAGAGACCAACGCAACGATGTTTGGGCGCTAATTGCGTCCGAAACCCAGAGCATCTTGGTCCTGCAACGAGGAAACATCGCCGTTTTGTGGCGTCGTTAATCGAGAAGGAAGCAAAGGGTCAAAGGGGGCTTTCAACCCCCAAACGACAAGAGGCTTTCTCATGAATGCGAATCTGTTCACGAATCGAAGCCGCCAAATCGCCTTTGGATTCCTTCTGTTCATCGGGGCGATGATGATGGTCAACCCCTCAAGCGCTGGCGGCGGAGGAGGCATCGACCTTGGTATCAAGATCCAAGAGGGCTTGGAAACCCAAGCCGTGTACGTCGGGCTTGCTATTCTTGTGGGCGTGTACGTGCTCATCATCTTTGAAACGGTTCACCGGACGCTCGCCGCCGCCGTAGGAGGCCTCGTGGCCTTGTTGGCCCTCAACCACTACAAAGTGGGCCCTGCCCTTACGCTCGCTGAGGTGACCACGCTCATTGATTGGGAGACCATCGGGTTGCTGTTGGGCATGATGGTGATGGTCGGTATCCTCTCGAACACGGGGGTGTTTGAGTACTTCGCCGTGCTTTCTTACAAGAAAAGCGGCGGCTCAATTTGGACGCTGGTGGTGATTTTGTGTTCCGTCACGGCCGTCCTCTCGGCCTTCCTTGACAACGTGACCACGATGTTGTTGCTCACGCCCGTGACCATTCAATTGGCCAAAGTGCTCGACATTAAGCCCATTCCTCTCCTCATCTCCGAGGTGTTGTTTTCCAACATTGGTGGTGCTGCCACGATGATTGGTGACCCGCCCAACATCATGATCGGTTCGGGACTCTCCTCGGCGAAAATTGAGGAAGCCGGCTATCCCGCTCTCGCAGAGTACGGCGTCACCTTCAACGACTTCATCTTCGAAATGGGGCCGGGGATTTTGATGTGCGTTGTCCCGAGTTTCATGCTGTTGAAATGGTACTACGCCGACGAGTTCTCAGGCTCGCGAATCCGTGATGTGGCCGAGTTGGAGGCCAAGTACGGCATCAAAGACCCCCAGATGCTCAAGGTTGCCGGCTTCATTCTCCTCCTTGTCATCCTCAACTTCTTCCTTCACCCCATTACACACATCGCCGTATCCTGGATTGCCCTCGTCGGCGCCGTGGTGATGCTGTTGGCAACGGACCGACACGAACTTGAGGAGCCGTTGCACCACGTCGAGTGGACCACGCTTCTGTTCTTTGCTGGTCTCTTTGTCTTGGTTCACTCTCTACAAGAAATGGGCGTGATCAACTACATCGGTAAGTACGTCATGGCGGCCATCGAATTCTTCGGCAGCGATACAGGAGACGGTCAAACGGTCCGCTTGGCCGCAGGCATCCTCATTGTCTTGTGGGTTTCAGCCATCGCCTCAGCGTTCATTGACAACATTCCCTACACGGCCACGATGATTCCCATCGTGCTCCAAATCTCGAACGAATTGGGCGGATATTTGCTTGACCCGTTGATTTGGGCATTGGCCTTTGGCGCTTGTCTGGGTGGCAACGGGACGTTGATTGGGGCATCGGCCAACGTGGTCACGGCAGGCATGTCCGAAGAAGCGGGTTACCCGATTTCGTTTAACGATTTTTTCAAAGCTGGCTTCCCCGTGATGCTGTTAACCACCTTCATCGTCTCGCTTTACATGATGTTGGTGTTCATCGTGGGCGGCGAAGACAACGGGGTCTACGTCAAATTGATTCTCATTGGCATCACCGTCCTCAGCATCATCGGACAACTCTCCCGTGGTCGCAGCAAAGGCAAATCCTTCGCTGAGGCCCTGGTGGACGATGAGATGGATGGCATCGCTGAGTTCGTGGTGGATGCCAAGACCAAGGCCACGAAGATGCTCCGTGGCGAAGAGGAGTGAAGTCGTCCAAGTGGGCGTTGACTTCAAGTCCTATCGTGGCAACGAAGGGGTGGGTCAGGCCATGTTCGAGTGTCAAATCTGTGGCTTGCTTTCGCTGGGCGGGTCGGCGTGTCCTGCCTGTGGAAGTCAACTCCGCACCGATTTGGCCTCTTCGATGGATTCCGATGAGGTGCTCCCCAGCGATGTTCCTGGTTTGGACGATGCGGCCGCAGCGTGGTACGATTTAGAGGGCATCGAACCCCCTCCTTCCGATGAGGGTGGCGAAGATGCCCCCTCGCCCGAGAACGAATCAAGTTCGCTCCCGTTTGGATATCAAGGTGAATCCAAGGTGTACACTTCTCGGCTGCCGTTTGGAATCGGTAGTTTCGCCGAAGGCATCCCGTTTGAGGCCGCCGAGGGGGCGTCTCAGGGAGATGCTCCCGTCGCTGAACCACCGACCAAGCCTGTCACCGCCCCGCCCCCGTCGCCGCCCCCTGCCCCCACACCCGCTCCATCCATCCCTGAGCCAACGCCAACCACGATTCCAGAACCCGCGCCCGTTGAGCAAGAGGTTGAATCGACCTTGCATGAATCACCGGCACCTCCCGAACCGCCCGAGTTGCCTGAACCCGTTCAGATGGTCGTTGAAGCCCGTGACTCCGACGTCATTCAGGTTTCACCTGTCGTTACCGCGAAACCGGCGCCTGCGCCCAGCCCTGCCCCCGCCCCTGAGCGAGCAGTACACGCTGGACCGGTCCGACTCCAATCGGCTCGGCTGATCGAGCCTTCAGCCGTCAACGGACCTTCAACCGCTCAGCCAGAGGTCCTTCCCGTGGTCAGCCACGCCACGGCCGACGTCCCCGAGTATTGGCGGATCGATGCGCCCATTCCAAATTACGAGGAAATCTACGACCAGCACGACGAGGTGGTCGAGGTTCAATTCAGTTCGTTGGAAGACGACGTCGTCGTGTTTGATCACACAACGGATTCCCCCGCAGCCGTGTTTCACTCGCCGCTTGAAGCCACGCCCGTGGCCAGGACCACGCCTTCGATCTCGTTGGATCTTCATCCCGTTCAAGCCCTCAACGTCGATGTTGGGGGTTCACCTGAGTTGTCCGCTCAACTCTCCGAGGGCTTTGCCTTCATGCAACAAGGGGCTTGGTCCCAGGCGGCCCGCACCTTCCAGCGCATGGCGGCGAGCCTTCCTACCAGCCCCGAGGTCTTCAACAACTACGGAATTTCTCTCTTGCAACGAGCCGTTGGCATGCGAGACGGCCCCGATATCCAACAGCAGGGTCTCGCCGATGCACAGTTTGAATCGGCCATTCTCGCGCTGAGAGAAGCCGCAAAGGGGGCGCCAGCGAACGGCGACATTCTCGTAAATCTTGCTTCCGCCCTCATTGAAAGCGGCCGTTCCGAAAAGGCTCTTGGCATCATGAACGTGCACAATGCTCGGACGCCAAATTCAGCGAAAGGCATCAACACCGCTGCTGTGGCGATGTTCAATCTTGGACAATTGACCCAAGCGACCAACACGCTACAAAATGCACGAGATGACCCGGTGGCCCTTCAGAATTTGCAGAAATTGTCGCCCGCTTGAAGGCCCTTGGGCGTTGAACCCTCAAAATCAAGCAAAAAGGGGGACTGTCCTCCAATTGGGCACCGGAGGTGACCGATTTCTTCTTATACAGGCGGAAGGTCGGGTGGTTGCTTAGCACCCTGTCATGCTTGTCATGGTGGGGGAAGGGCTGAGGAGAATCGCCCTCGAGGAGGTGGTTTTCTGTTGAGGCCGAATTGGCATGACTAGATACCGAAGGGTTACTCATATGGTGTGGAAACATACACATGTGATGCTACAACCCAACTGGGGGATCGCTCGGCTCGAGTGCCGATGAAGGTCGTGACAAGCTGCGATAAGCTGCGGGTAGGCGCATGTATGCCTAAGATCCGCAGATGGCTGAATAGGACTTCCTGT
>JADHNB010000056.1 GCA_016779705.1 Candidatus Poseidonia sp.
CGGATTTGCTCGGGCCGGGGGGACCGCCGGATTTGCTCGGGCCGGGGGGACCGCCGGATTTGCTCGGGCCGGGGGGACCGCCGGATTTGCTTGGACCCGGAGGGCCGCCTTTCTTCGGACCGGGGGGGCCGCCGGATTTGCTTGGACCCGGAGGGCCGCCTTTCTTCGGACCGGGAGGGCCGCCGCTCTTGCTCGGGCCGGGAGGGCCTGAACGACTAGACGCGGGTTCGGCTTCGTCCTCGGCCTCTTCATCCTCAAACATCGCCCCGCAATGCGGGCAGGTTGGATCGCTGTCCTTGACCAAGCCATCGCAAATCTCACAAGCGAACATGTCTTCTTCTTCACCCTCGCCAATCCTCTCGGTTTTACCGTCCTTCGAACGGAACATCGTGATGTCGCAACTGAGGTCGTATCCTTTCAGTGCAAGTTCCGTTTGGATGGCTTGTTCAAAGGCTTGGGTCAAATCTTCAGGTGAATCAAGCACCCGACCGTCATCGACATAGGTGACGTTCACCTCGAACACGTCCCCGTTGAGTTTGGTTTGAGGTGCTTCAACCGCAACACCGCGCTTTCTGGCGACCCGGCGGATAGCCACTTCCGAAATTCGGCGAAGGAGGGCGTCATTGGGCGTATCCTTCGTCTGGCCGCCCATCGTCCCGGCCATAATTTCAGCGGCTGCATTGCTGCCGTCGACGTTGGTGTGCCGCAAGTGCGCAGGAAGTTCTCCGCCCCCGAGGTTGGCGAGGACCGACGAAGCGGGAGATTGATTCATCGAGAGCCATTGATTTCGGCGCTCATCCTTGACGGCTCGCTCGGCCCCAGCCAATCGATTCACCATGGCATCGGTGGGGGAATTCGCAGGGTTGTGAGCGATTTTCGTCCCACCGGCGGAAAGCGGTGAAACATTGCTTACATTGGGGATTGCACCACTGGCAATGGAAGGGCCTCGATTGACGTTCGGCATGTCGTTGAGCGGAGCGACGTTACCCGCCGGAGGCATGGCGGTCTGAGGTGGGAAAGTCCCTTGCGTTTGCTGAGGAGGAAAACCACCCTGCAGCGGTTGCTGGGGTGGGAAGCCCCCTTGAATCGGTTGTTGGGGATAGGCACCGGGTGGCAAATTTTGATGTTGATGGATGCCCTGTGCCATGCCTTGAAGCATGTCGGGAGCAACGTTGCCTATCTGGCTCATGTTGGCTTCCTGTTGCATGCGTTGTTGCTGACCGGAGACCGGGTCAAACGTTCGCTGCTGTTGGGGAAAAGGAGGAATGTTATGAGCCGCTGGCGGTGCAAATCCGCCAGCGACCGAGGTGTCTTGACGTGAACCGCATTCCGGACAGAACATGCTGTCTGCTGGAATCAATTCACCGCACGCACCGCAGTTCATCTCGACGCCCCCATAAGGTAGGTGACGCTACCCTTCCTAAAGGATTGCGACAACATTTCGTTCCGTGCATCACGTCTCACACCTTGTTGGTGCAAAGGCGCTCTCACGCATATCTTCATGCGGAGGCAACGCTTCCGGGGGTTGGAGGCAGCATCGTGAGCGTGTTGGTGAACGAAAGAATCGATGCCCTCCTCGAAACCACCTCGCGGTCATTTTACCCGACCCTGAAGTACCTGCCCAAGAAAACCCGAGGGCAAATTGGCCTGTTGTACCTGTTGGCCAGGGTGGCCGACACCATCGCCGACACCAAACACGGTGAAACCGAGTTCTTGTTGGACCACTTGGAAGCGTACAACGCTGTGGTCCAAGGAAGGGCCGATGTGCTTCCCGATTTCACCAAACTCGCCGAGATGCAGGTGAACGAACACGAGGCGGCGTTGTTGCGCAACGTCCCTGAGGTCATTGCGGGGTTGGCCGAATACAGCCCAGAAGACCAACAACGCATGCTGGAATGCTTGGACATCATCGTGGGAGGGCAATCGTTGGACCTCCAACGATTTGGCCCGGCCAACGAAGGCGGCGATATTTCGGCCTTGTCCGACGATGTTGACCTCGACGACTACACCTTCAGGGTCGCTGGTTGTGTTGGCGTCTTTTGGACCAAAATGTCACTGGCCCACCTCATGAGCCTCTCGCCAGAGGACGAAGCGTTGTTCATGGAGCGAGGTGTTCGATTTGGAAAAGCCCTCCAGATGATCAACATCCTCCGCGACATCCCCGAAGACCTCCGATTTGGACGATGCTACATCCCAGAGGCGACCCTTGCCGAGGTTGGCCTAAAACCCCAGGACCTGCTCGATGACAGGAACCTGGAAGCCTTCCGTCCGCTGTACGACCGTTACCTCGACCTGACCAACGAGCATCTTGAGGCGGCCACGGCTTACATCCACATGATTCCTGAAACGCAATTCCGCCTCAAGGCATCGTGCATGCTTCCCGTCTTGGTGGGTCAGCGCACGGTGACCCTTCTTCGTGAAGGGAACATCCTCAATTCTGAAGACCGCATCAAGGTCACTCGGGATGAAATGAAAACCTATGCTCGAAAACTCCTGAGGGCGTTGCTCATTCCCGGAGGCGTGAAACGACTCCTTGAGAAAAACAAAGACTGTTAGTTTTTCTATAGAATTGGAGAATTTGTAATTATTTGCTTACATGCGATTCAAAGTTGAGCCTTTGGCCACACCTCCGAGAGGAGGCCTCATAAACAAGCGATGCGAGGGGCCACCGGTTAGGATGCTGGAACGCCGTAAACCGCTCGACCTGCTTTTCCCTCTCAAGGGGAACGCAGCGAGTCGGAACGGCGAAGTTGACCCGCCTTCAACCACCACTCTTGACCGTCTTCGGGCAGGTGTCACGTTGGCCCGTGACGCCGTCAAAGCGGTGAGCGTCACCGCCATGGAAGCCCTTCGAGAAGGTGCGGCATTCATCGGTATCGTGGGCGACAAGAATCAATTGGTCGACCCGTTTGAACATCTCGACGCCCCCATATGGTCGGAGAAGCCTCCAGCAGAACTTCACAAACTCGCCTACCGATATTGCGAAGAACTCACCATGCGGGAGGCCGGGAATTTCTATCATTCGTTCAAGTACCTCCCCGACGAGCAGCGCTTGGCCATGTGCGCCATCTACGCCTTCTGCCGTCGAGCCGACGACATCGCCGATGGAGACTGGGCTGACCGGTTCCCGGGCAGCCAAGGCATGCTCGACCCCGAAGCCATGGAATATCGAATTCAACTCGAGTCGCTCCAGGAACAAGGCACCATCCTCGATGAAGAGGCTTACTTGAACAAGATCACGCAACTGTTCTTCTTCCGCAAGAAACTCTCCACGTGCTACGGTGAGGTTCACTCCACCGACCCCGTGTTCTTGGCGCTCAAGGACACCGTCCAGCGATACAACATTCCACGAGATGTGTTCGATGACCTCATCACCGGCATGGAAGACGACCTCTACAACAACCGTTACCGCACCTTTGACGAACTCTACGTGTATTGCTACAGAGTGGCGTCGGTTGTCGGCCTGATGTGCATTGAGGTCTACGGCTACGACAACCCGATGGCCAAGAAGTACGCCGAATCGTGGGGCATCTTCATGCAACTCACGAACGTCCTTCGGGACGTGGGTGAAGACATTCAACGGGACCGAGTGTACCTTCCGTTGGACGAACTGGAGCGCAACGGGATGACCGAAACAGAGCTTGATGGCAAGATCGTCCTCAACAAGCATTGGGAGCCCTATTGCCGAAGTTACGCTGCACGAGCCCGCACCTACCTCGAAGAAGCGCGTGCCCTCCTGCCGCTGCTACCTCGCCGAACGCGCTACTCTCCGGCCGCCATGATCGCTTTCTACGATAAGATTCTGCGCCAAATTGAGAAGCAGCAAGGCGATGTGTTCACGCAACGGGTCACCTTGAACAAATTCCAGAAGATGTCCTTGGCCGCCGCCGTCTACCTGCGCCACCGATTCCTTCCGGCGTTCCTTGACCCTGTGTGGGGCGCCTTGGCTCGTGTTGGCGTGCTACCTTCCGTTTGAGGCTCAAATGGTGCCGCCGAAATTTGCGGGTGCGAGCCGTTCTCAAGCCGCCAATGCTTCATCGATGACCGTCTTGGCGATGTCCCTGAGGTCAGCGGTGTAACCGGCGGGAGCGGGCATGTCCATGGGTTCAACGCCGTGAACGGCGTGAAGCCACACGTAGGTACCCGCATCAAGCGTAATTTGGCCGGCATGCCCTTTCTCATCGGTGAAGATGGAGGTCGCCTTAGCACCGGAAAGTTGCTTGACATCGGCCTCGAGTTCGCCGGCTTCATGCATGGCCCGAAGTTCGTACACCACGGCTCCGTGATGGAAGGTGAACACCTCGGTGTTGGGGTAATCAGCCGAGAGGTTTGAGGAAAGGTTCACCCAGCCGTTGTAGGCCTCATCCGACCCTTCCCGGTGTTCCTCCACGTTGGCGTAATCCGCTGGGAAGTCCTTCCATGGCATGGCCAAACCGATGCGAATGTCAGGGTTTTTGCGAATTGCATAGTCGGTGAAATTCCAAACGGCCTCGTCCGACTGCGCGCCCGATTCGATAAATTCGATGGAGCAGCAAATCATGATGAGGACGTCGATTTCACCCGTGTCCAGGAATTCTTGAATCAGGTCTCGGTCTGAGGTGTCCGACCAAAGTTGATCGGGAGCGCCAGAAGCACCGCCGCTGAACACGATGTAGGTAGCGTGGTCGGCGACTCCTGCCGTATGAGCGTAGTCCTCCAACGATTCTGCGAACTGACGTCCAAAGCTATGGCCAATATAGAGCACGTTGTAGGCATCCCCGTCGATATCCTCCGGAGAACGCTCCATGATTCCATCTCCGTCACCACCTCCACGACCAAGTCCCAAGCAACCCGAGAGAGGAGCGAGCAGAAAGCAAGCCGCAAGCAACCATGCACCGTGTTTCATGAATTGAACTTGGGGTGGCAGAACATAGATGTTTAGTTACAACGATGAAACCCGTTTTCACGCTCATTGAAGAACAACAGTCGGGTGCCTCAAGCATCGTTCTGGTCAATGAACCAATGTTCCTTCTTTGGCGCCAACGGGCGCTTCATCCAGAGCGGACGGCGCTCGCCGCGTGGGTGGTGTTCGCGTTCCTTGGCCCAGGAGTTCCACTTCTTGTAGTACTCAAACGACTTGTTGGTGTCCACCTCAACGTCGCCGTACTCCTCGCCGGCTTGGGGTATGGAGAGCCTGACCTTTTGCAACCAACAATGAGCGCCGCTGATGGGGTCGGGCTGAACGGCGTGGGTGATGTTTTGATGCACGCCGCCGTCTCGCCAGAACAAACGGTTGGTGTCGGGGTCCGAGGATTCGAAGGGAACGATGCCCTCGACGGTGCGCATGCGCCACTTGCCGTCGCCTCGGTCCTCGATGGAGACCGTGTTGGTCATCATTCGGTTCCCAGCGTCTTGTTGACGACGCCATCGACCGATGTGGTGTGAGCAGCCAACGATGCCGGGTTTAATGGCTTCCGTGACCCAGACCTTGTCGATGAACCATCCGATTTCCGTCTCGATCTTGAGCAAACCTCCTTCTTCAACGCCGAGTTTAGCGGCGTCGCTGGGGTGCAACCAAATGGGGTTTCGGTGAGCGATTTCAACCAACCACTTGGCGTTGGCCGATCGGGAGTGGATGTGCATGGGCAGACGGAAGTTCGGCAGCAGGCAGAACTCGTCGTCACCCTGAAGGTTCTCAGGGTGGACGTGAGACTTGATTTTGTAATGAGGAATGGCGTGTTCGGGGTAGCCAAACTCAATCATCGTCTCCGAGTAGAACTCTTGCTTGCCCGAAGGCGTGGGCCACCCTTCCTTTTCGTGCTTGTTGTAGGTGGCGTCCTCGATTTGGTACGCTCCGTGTCGGCGCATGTATTCCAGTTCGCTCAAGCCCTCTTCATTAGCCGTCTCGGGAAGCCCGGGGACGCGTTCGAAGATGTACTGATAGTAATCGTCAATGCTCATTTTTTCATCAGGATTGTTGGGCGACATGAAGTATTTCTTGATGCCCATCGAGCCGTCGGGGTCAATGCGGTGGCTCAATTCGTTCCAAAACTCGTCTTCCTCCCAAACCTCGCCGGGGTTGACTTCGTAGGTGAACTCCACTTTCTTGCCCTGTCGTCGCTCGTACTCCCGCAAAACGGGTTGTCGGAAAGCGACCCATTTGCCCGATGATGTGGCGTAAGAGTTGATGTCGTGTCGCTCGCTGGCATGGCCCATCGGCAACACATAATCGGCAAAGAAGGCCGTTTCGTTCCACGTGGGCGTCATCGCGATGTGGCAACCCACGGCCTCCTCGTTTTGGAGCATCTCGATCCACGAGAACCCGTCGGGGTAGGTCCATACGGGGTTGAAGACGCGGGTGAAATAGACGTCCATCGTTCCTCGGCCTTCCTTGACCAAATGCGGCAGGATGTGGCTCATCTCAAAGTGGGACAGGGTGTATTCGGGCGGGAAGTGCAATTCGTTCCAGCCGTCGGGGGCGGGCGGTTCGTTGGGCAATTCGGGCTTGAACTTCGACCAGGTGTTGGGGGCCGTCCCGCCCTTCGTCCCGACCGAGCCGGTCAACACGTTGAGGAAATGCAGCGTGCGGCTGACCTGCCATCCGCCGAGGTTGCCGATGGCAGCCGCACGCCAAACGTGGCTTGAGAGGGCCGTACCGGCGTTGGCCACGATGTTGCCGGTCTCGATGACCTGTTCCACGGGAATCCGGCATTCTTCTGCTGCGTATTCGGGCGTGTACTGAGCGTATTCCTCCTTCAGCTTCTCGATGAACGTGTCAAAGGTGCACGGAGCATCGGGATGGACCGCCTTGAGGTACTGCTCCCAGTTGACCTGGGACTCCATGAACTCACGATGATAGAGGTCTTGTTGGAGGATCATGTTCGCCCAAGCCAAGAACAGGGCCGGTTCGCTGCCCGGCCAGGTGGGCAACCAATGGTCAGCCATGGAAGCCGTGTTGGAAAGACGAGGATCAACCACAAGCAACTTCGCACCCGCCATCATCCCTTCGAGAATCCGTTGAGCGTGCGGGTTGAAGTAGTGACCCGTTTCAAGGTGGGAGGAACACAAGAGGATGACTTTGGCGTTCGTGTGGTCGGGACTGGGTCGGTCGTGGTGGTGCCACAAGGCGTAGCCCGTTCGTGCACCGGCGCTGCAAATGTTGGTGTGCGAGTTGTGGCCGTCAACGCCCCAAGCCTTCAGCACACGGTTGGTGTACCCTTCGTGCCCCGGTCGACCGACGTGGTAAACCACACGGTCCCTGGCTCCGGTTTCCAACGAGGCACGGATTTTCCCTGCAATGTCGTCCAAGACTTCGTCCCACGTCACCTGCTCCCAACCGCCTTCACCGCGCTTACCGACGCGCTTGAGCGGATGGAGGATGCGCTCCGTGTCGTTGATTTGGTTGATGGTGGCCGGTCCTTTCGCGCAGTTGCGACCGCGGCTGCCGGGGTGGTTGGGGTTTCCCTCAAAGCGAGAAACGGTGCCGGTGTCCTTGTCGACATAGGCCAACAATCCACAGGCGGATTCGCAATTAAAGCACGTCGTAGGAACCAGCGAGAAGTTTCGTTCCACCTGCTTTGGCCACGCTTGGGCATCCAGTTCGGTGTGATGGTCCCATTCGTCCATGGAGGGGTATTTACGGAGGGGTGAAGAGGCGCCCTGGTGGACTTTTTTGTCGATGTTGGGAATGATGCGCAACTTCTGAGCGATGGTTTCGATGAACGTTCGTGCCATGGTACTCCCTCACAAAAGCGGCTCCAACTGCGGTTTTTCGATGACGTGGTGCCCGTGACGCAGGATCACGAGCAGAGCGACGGCACCGATGACGATGGGAAAAACGCCAGCATCGATGAGCAAGCCGGCCATCACGGCCAGCGTTGCGCCGCCAATGGCTGCGGTCTCAATCAAGAACTTCAGGGGCAACAAGCCGTCCTTGGACCATGAACGACCCTTGGCTTGCTGGAGCAGCCAGGCCGTGTAAACGCCGGTCAAAGCGGCGACGGGAATGCCCGCGTAGGCCAGATATTCGAGGTACATCTCGTAGTCGGCGGGCTTGAAGAACGCCAACACACCGGTTAGGAACAGGATGCCACCGTAAGCGGCAAGGATGTAGGCCCCTTTGACCAACCAAGAATTCCAGTTGGGCCGCAACATCACATAGAGGAAGCGCTCAGGGCGGTCGAGGTCCATGATGAGCAGCACGCCGGTGATGGCGAGGAAGCCCAGGCCGACCCCGGTGACGGGAAGCCACAACTCGGTCATGTCGAGGTTGCCGGTCAGCCACAGGAGCATAGCGACCATGTAGGTGCCCGCTGCGATGCCCTTGGTCCAGATGTAGGCGCTGACCTCCCAGCCCCACAACACGCCCTTCGACGGCGCATCGTAGGCCCGCTTGGCTTCGGGGGAGGTGTCGGCGAGTTTGGCGGCCACGTCACGAATGATGGCTTGGTCTCGAGGGTTGGCTTCCTTGGCTTTCAGGTCCAAGGCCAACTGGACGATCATGGAATGTTGGTCAGCGGCGCCCATGCGCTCTTGGGCGTACTTGGCGTAATGGCCAACGCCGGCGGCCTGCTCGTTCCACATGCCCTGTGGAGGCTTGGCCGTGGCCAGCGGGTTGAGCATTTCATCCGAGGTGTCGAGGTAGAACACGTTCGGAACGGTCCCGGCTTCGGGTTTGCGAACCTTGGTTTCGTTCTCGGCGATGAGTTGGGACAGGTTGGAGTTGGGGTCATCAAGGTCGCCGCTCACGATGGCCTCGACCGGGCACACGATCACGCAGGCGGGCTCGTAGGAGTTCTCGATGCGGTGCGCACAATAGTTGCACTTCGCCGCCGTTCCCGTGTTCGGATTGATGTACAGTGCATCGTAAGGACATGCTTGCATGCAAGATTTACAGCCGATACATCGATCATCATCAAAGTCCACGATGCCGTCGGAGCGAGTGAACAGCGCGGTGGTGGGGCAAATGGTCGTGCACGGGGAATCCTCGCAGTGGTTGCACCGGTGCACGCTGAACTCACGGGTCGAGTCCGGATAGGTCCCGGTCTCGATGTACTTGACGTGGGTTCGGTTCACGCCAACGGGGACATCGTGTTCCGATTTGCAGGCCACCGTACAGGCGTGACAGCCAATGCACTTTCGATTGTCAATTGCAAATCCATAATTCACCATGCGGTCACGTCCGTTTCAGCCTTGCGAGGCGGCGCACTGGTTCTTTCCGAGGTCAAGTTCCTCCGCCGTGGCCAGGTCCACGAGTTCAAGGTTGGCGTTCACCTTTCGAATGCGATTGTATTCCTCCGGTTGAGGGCGCATGTTGTCCTCCACCCACGAGACGAACTCATCCTCGGACGTCAAGGCGTAGATGCTCTCGTTGAGCGCCTTCACCGTACCGAAGTCATTGATGATGAGGTGATCCCCGTTGGCTTCCTTTGACCAGTCCGTGTAGTGACTGGGAAGCACCATGAGTTCGTCTGGGAGAACGCTAATCCTGTTCTTGAGGGTAGCGTAGAGCTGCTTAGCCCATTCAACGACCTTCTTGCCGAGGTCGGGGCGACCAACGGAGACGATGAAGACGGTGTCGCCGGAGACCATGAATTGGTTATCGATGACGTAGGTGGTGGAGCCGGGCGTATGGCCGGGGGAGTGCGTGCAAAGGACACTCGGGCCTGCGGCATCCGAGAAGCCAATGGTTTCACCGTCAACCACCTTGCGATAAGCCACGTTGGATGTTCCGAAATCGCCTTCGTGAGCCACGTAATCCACCCCAAACGCCTCCGCCAGGGCCGGGCCGCCCGAGATGTAATCGGCTTGAAGATGGGTTTCGAACACGCAGACCAAGGTGAGGTTTCGCAATTCAGCAAACTCACGATAGAATTCGATGTTCTTACTGATGTCAAACAGCATCAATTCGTTCCCGTGAACCAAACCGTAGGAGCACGACGCCTTGCCGGGTCGGTTGAATTGCCACAATTCGTAGTGTTCGGGCGTTGGAACTTGCTTGGCAACGAGCACGTTGCCCCAAGCAACGATCCCCTTCGACAACCATTTGATGTCACCGAAACCGAACTCTTCGAGCATGTCAGCGATGAATTGAGCCGAACCCTCCTTGGCGCAAATCACCCGAATGGAGCGAGAAGCATCCAACTTGGCCACCGATTCCTCGGGTTGTTCAAGGAAATCAAAATACGGAATGTTGAGCAGTTCGATGTCCTTGGGACCTTCAAC
>JADHNB010000057.1 GCA_016779705.1 Candidatus Poseidonia sp.
CATCATCGCCGCCGTCGAGGTAATTTTGGACCGCATGGTCGAGGTCAAAGGTGAAGGTGTCGCTGGACTGGTTGCCGTCGGCAAGAGCGAGGGTGGCGGTGCCGTTTGAGCGGCCCCCATCGTACCATTGAACGCCGTTGGAGGACATGACGTTCCACGTGATTTCGTTCTCCACCCAGAGGCCTGATTCCTCCATGCCGTGCAGGGAAAGCACGGGGTCGCCGGAATAGGATGAACGGGTCATTTCCAACTCCGCGTTCACAATGGTGAGGTTGTCGTGGAGGCCCAGTTGATTGAGCGAAGCTCGAAGGTGGATCAGGCGCTCCTTGCTGGAGGTCATGCTGGTTTCCATCGTCACGTCATCGCCGTAGGTGATGGTTTTGCTGATCTCGCTCACGGTCGCGTCTTGGAAGAAATCCTCCTCAAGTCCAGTGTCGGTGGGCGAGAAGGTCATGGTGGCCGTGCCGTCGCCGTTGTCCACCACGTCAAGGGTGGGCAACAGGAAACTCGTGTCTTGCCAAGCGCCCCACTGGTCGTTGGCGTCCATGGCTCGAACCCGCATGTGCATCGTCGTGCCGTTCACGAGTTCAAGCGAAGAGGGCAAGGTGTAGGAACCGGTCGCCCCTGAGGTGGAGAACGACGACCAGAGCGTGGAGAAATGCCATGCTTCGTCGGTGGAGGACCGCCAATCCGCAGCGTTGCTGAGTTGCATCTCAACTTCCTGACCGGTGTTGGACGCGTAACTGAGCGTGGGAGTGGTCACCGGGGTCAGCAAGAAATCGCTTTCCATCCAAGGTGCGCCGTCGCCGATGGGCAGGTCGGGTTGCACCGAGGCGCCGCTGCTGGCAGCGCTGGACGAGGTGTCGAGCACCAGTGCAGGACGGTTCGCAGCGGTCGATGATTCGGACAGGTCACAGGTGTACGTCGCTCCGAAGGAAGCGACAACGATGGAGAGGTAGTTGCTGTTTGAGCGAGCTGCGGATTGCGCCAACGAGGTCACGTTGAGGGAAAGGGTCCCGTTGGCGGTGATGGTGACCGGGGGCTCCCAAACGCCTCGGTCGCCGGCACCCTCTGCACCCATGGAATCCCACAGCAAATTGTTGCCGTACGCCAGCCAGGTGGCGTGCGAGCCGTTCCACATGCGGTCCATGGTGGCCACATAAGCGGTCATCCGGGTGGAGGTGGTCGCCGTAGTATTGCACTGCAAATCCACGCTGGCTTCATGAATCGTGTCCGTGGACGTGTAATTCATCGGGAACCTGAGCAACAGCCTCGATTCGGTCAGTGTACCCTCGGCCAAGGTCCCCGTGACCGACGAGTTGTGAGTCGTGGTGGGATCGCCCGCCGTGATGTAGGTGTCAGCGTGAACGGCATGGGACGAGACGACCCGTTGGACCCCCGTTGGTTCGTCAAGCGTGGTCCAGCCCTCCATGGTGTGTGGCAGAGCCATATCGGCGAGGAGGAACATGAAAACAAGCAAGAATGCAGATGTTCGCGGTCGTGAAGGAGATAGGCTACGCATGGGGCTCATCCCCTACACCACTCCCCATTATAGGGACTTTTCCCTTTGATGCGATGAGCGCCCATGTCGTGGGCGTATTTCGCTGGCAAAAAACCGCGTTCAATCCGATGCGAATGTTGAAGGAGGCTCGTCAACGAGAGCGAAGAGCATGAGCGAACTTTGGGTTGAGAAGCACCGACCTCAATCGGTCGCTCAAATCAAAGGACAAGCCGCCGTGGTGCAACGCCTCGGCACCTATGCGGGCAACAAAAATTTCCCTCACCTCTTGTTTGCTGGACCCCCCGGCACGGGCAAAACCACGGCGGCGATGGCGTTGACCAAGGATATTTTCGGACCGGAATTTCGGCAAAACCTCTTGGAAATGAACGCCTCGGACGAGCGAAAACTCGAGAGCATTCGGACCAAGGTCAAGCAATTTGCTCGAACCCAACCCTATGGCGGTGCAGCGTTCAAAATCATCTTCCTCGACGAAGCCGATGCGCTCACCCACGATGCCCAAGGGGCACTTCGTCGCATCATGGAACAATACGCCGAAACGTGTCGATTCATCTTGTCGTGCAATTACTCATCGAAAATCATTGAGCCGATTCAATCCCGATGCGCCGTGTTCCGATTCCGACCGTTGGCCGACGCTGACGTGGCGGCGCAGATTGAGCACGTGGCCGCGCTGGAGAACCTCACGCTGGAAGAAGGAGCGGTTGAGGCGTTGACAAGGATCTCCCAAGGCGACTTGCGAAAAGCCTTGACGGCGTTGCAAGTGGCCGCTGCACTGAACACCACGGTGTCCCGCTCATTGGTTTACGAGACCTCCGCAACGGCCCCTCCAGAAGCCTTGCATCAATACTTGATGGCGTGTCGCGACGATGGGTTTCACGTCGCACGACGACGCCTACGAGAATTGCTTGACCAATTTGGATTGGCCGGCACGGATTTCGTCAATCAACTGCATCGTGAGCTCTACAGCGCCGATTTTTTGACCGAACCTGCGAAGCTTTCACTCACCGAGTGGATGGCTGAAATTGACTATCGCCTCGTGGAGGGCGGCGGTGAGCAGATTCAACTCGATGCATTGACCGCCCAGATCGTGACCTTGTTGAATTGAGTTTCACTTTCACTTTTCAGCGAAGCCTCGGGAAAACCAAGGTATCTTCCAGCCGAATCACTCACTACATGCACCGATGGCAACGAACGATTGGTGAGGCGATGTGTTGGACCTTCCTGGCCCCGTTGGTCCGAGCAAGGCGCACCCGAAGCATGCATGCGTTTGCGGCGGAGTTCCATGACCGCCAGCGAATTGACCGCTTGCTGAACGAATTAATCCTCACGCACTCGGATTTACTCTCCTGAGGCATCCGGCGGGTGAACGGTGAACGTCCAGACGTAGTTCCGGACGTTCTGCCAAGGATCGCCCTGTTCAAGAATTTCAACATGAACGGTGTGCGTACCAACCGCCAATCCGTTGCCCAAGAACACGGCAAAAGGTTGGTCCAGTTCGCTGTGAGGCAGGAGGATGGGAGCAGACTTGTTGTTCGCGGTTCGCCACGACCCCACCTCATCGCCGTGCGCATCCCAAAACGAAGGGTCTGCATCAACGGAGGTCGTGATGCCCAGTGGAGATTCGTGGATCACGCTCACGTTGGCGCCGGTTTCGTCAACGTTGTCAGCCAAGCCGAATAACAGCCACGCTCCTCCAGCGATGTACTCCCCCTCGTCCAAGGTCCATTCGACGCCGCCGCCTTTGACGTCATCGGCATAGGTGAAGTTCCCGTCCTGTTCGATGGCAATCCCCCAATCTTGAGCGAGTTGAGGGGCGACGATGTCCCCAAACGGCGGGTTGACGAGTAAAAAGGAAAGGGAGAGGAAGGTAAAGGTGTACAAGAAAAAGGCTCTGAACCAAGTTCCTTTCGTGTAATGTTCCTTGAACCGTTCGGGCATCACCGAACGATGGATCTGGGGGATGAGAATCATCATGGTCAGCGGCAACAAGTAGAGGACGTCGGTCTTGTCAAGCGTCGTTGATGGCATCAGCACATAACGCATCAACATCGTCACCACCAAGGCGTAAACGATGACCAACCACATCGAGGCGGTATCGGCTTTTTCTTTGTTGGCGTATTTGACAGGGTCAAACGGTTCGATGCCCAAATCGGTGCCGGAGCGTCGTTTCTTCTTCTCTTCACTCTTGGCCCCATCACGCTTTCTGCGCTCGGCTTGCGCCGCCGCCATGGCCGTTTTGAGGTCCACCATGGCCCAGCGGGGAACGAGCAAGTGTTAGAACACTACGGTGGACCGTTCCACGCAAAGGATGACCTTGGACCGCCGATTTCTTCAAAGAGGGAATGGCTCACGCAAGGGTAGGCCGGGGTGGCGTAGTTGGTAGCGCGTCGGACTCATAGGGCAGCCTTCAAGGCGATCGTATGACGTGCAAAGCCCCTTGTGGTGTCTGAGACATCCGAAGGTCGCGGGTTCGAGCCCCGCTCCCGGCACCAAGCGAGCCTTCCCAAGTGAACACTATAAGCAGGGGATGGGCCCGACGAGGCGAGCATCATGGCCCAACGCTTGCTTCACATGGAGAACATTCAACGCCATTACGAAACACCCGCCGGGGTCGTCAAAGCCCTTGATGGAGTGAATTTCACCATCCATGAAGGCGAGCGCGTGATTCTTCTCGGCCCTTCCGGGTCCGGAAAAACCACGTTGCTCAACTGCTTGTCGGCGCTGGACAGTCCGACCGGAGGATCATACACGTTTCAAGGGGTTGAAGTCCCACGATATGCGTCGGAGAAAATGACGGCGTTTCGCCGTGAAAACATCGGCTATGTCTTCCAATTCTTCAACCTCCTTCAGGACTTGACGGTGTTGGAAAACATCCTCCTCATCCAAGAATTGGCTGGAAAGAAAGACCCCGAGAGAGCCAAGGAACTTCTGAAACTGGTCGGCTTGGAGGCCGAGGTGAACCGATTTCCCGGTGAGATCAGCGGTGGCCAACAACAGCGCGTGGCCATCGCTCGCAGCATCGCCAAACGACCCACCTTGCTCTTGGGTGACGAACTGACCGGCAATCTGGATACGGAAACCTCCAACAAGGTCATGGAAGCCTTGGTCAGCGCTTGCCAACAAGAAAACATCACCTCTGTCTTTGTTACGCACGACGAGGGTTTGGTGAAATACGCCACCCGAGTCATTCGCATCGATAGCGGAAAAATCGTTTCCGACGAATCAACAGGGAACGACGAAGAAGCATGAGGTGAGGTCGTGTCCGCACTCCTGAACAAACGGCTGGCACGGAGCCTTTGGCGAACCAAACTCCGGTTGCTCGCCGTGGTGTTGATGGTGTCCGTTGGCGTTTTTGCAGGCATCACCTTTGGCGGGTATTCGCACAACCTTGACGGGATGTACGAAACCTTGCAAGCCGACGATGACCAAGGAGCCAACTTGGCCGACCTCTGGATTGACAACCGAAGCGCGGCATGGTCACCCGACGAGGTCGCCTCCTTCTGCAACACCCTCACCACCGAATGGCCCAGCACCTCACCGGCGTTGGATTCCTGCGAAGGACGCAGCATCGTCAAAGGGACCATGTTCCACACGAACGAATCCGGGACCCAAATCATCAATGCGCTGTGGCACGGAATTCCAGCGACGGCCAACGCTGACAAAGTGTGGATGCCATCCGGGAGGACGGAAGGACGCGTGGCCTCGGCTGCGGACGAAATCGTCATCGACGCTCATGTCGTCGAAGCCCTTGACCTCGCCCTCGACGGTACCGTGGTCATTGGAGCTGGAAGTGAATCGGCATCGTTTACCATCGTTGGAATCGGGTATCATCCACTTCACGTGTTCATGGCTCCCGAAGGCTCGCTCTTCCCGCCCGAACCTGGCCAATACGTGGTCGGGTACCTCTCCGACAGCGGCATGGCTCGGTTGACCAACACCACGGTGGGCACCAGCAACACCCTCCTGCTCGACGTTGAAGGAACGCCTTCGTTCGACCTCCCCGACACGGAAACCTACGAAGGCGATGAAATCGACGAGGTCAAAGCCCGAGTGACCGAGGCCCTTCAAACCGCCGAATTGGAAGGAAGAATTCGTGACCGTGGTCAAAACGAGCCGGTAGAGTTGATGCGCCAAGATCTCGAAGGGGCCAAGCGAACCACCGTTCCGTTCACGATCATGATCGCTGCCATCGCTTCCATCACCATTGTCCTGAGCCTGCAACGCTTGGTCCAGAGCCAAGCCAAGGAAATCGCTGTCCTTCGCACGCTTGGGGTGAACCGGACCTCGTTGATGATGGGGTACCTCATCGCCCCCCTCGTCATCGGCGCCGTCGGATGTCTTGCGGGTGCCTTGATGGGGCCGTGGGGCGTCAACGGGATGCTGAATATCTACGAAGGCATCGTTGGACTGCCCATCACCGAACGGGAGATTCCGCTCGCTCTGTATGCCAACATCATGCTCCCGACGATGACGGTGGTCTTCCTTTCCGGGGCGTTCCCCGCTTGGAAATCGAGCCGGCTCGACCCGCTTGAAGTGTTGAGCGGTCAGAACCAAGTTCGCGTCGGCTCAAACCTCCTTCGCCGCCTCACGGCATGGATGCCCACCACCCTGGGCCTTTCCGTACGGTCCAGCGTTCGTAAGCCGATTCGGTTGACGATGACCTTCCTCGCTGTTGGTATTTCCTTGATGCTGTTTGGCTCGGTTCAAATGATGTCCGCCGGCCTCCAAGACACCATTGTGGGTGGACTGGAGGACCAACAAACCTGGGATGCCCAAGTGTACGTTTCCGAAGGCGGTGAAGACGCGGTCATCGCCTGGGCCGAGGCTCGGGGAGCCAACCATGAATCCCTTATCGAGATGCCGTTGGGTTCGGTGGACGATGCTGACGGCCTGGAACGGGTGTTCACCCTGGTGGGTTTTGACGCCTACGATTCGGGCATGCGAAGCGTCAACATCATCAAAGGAGCGTCACCGAAGGCGGCATCAAACGTCGCTCAGGTCATGATGGACGAAGGAGCCGTGACGTTTCTCGATTGGCAGCTTGGGCAGCATCACACCGTGATGGTGAACGGTGCCGAGCAGGAGGTTGAGTTGGTCGGCATCACGCGTGGCGAATTGGCACGAACCATGTATTTCCTCCGAGCCGATTTGAGTCAGTCGCTTGGCGTCAACGCCACCTCGGTGTACCTTGAACTGCCTGAAGGCGTGACGGTGGACGAATCCTTGGCCGAGGTGTCGATGGGTTTGGTTGAACGACAAACGCTCATCGACGGCATGAACAGCCTCATCGACCAACAAACCCAAATTTTCCAGGCGATGATGTACTTGGGACTCATGTTCACGATTGCCGTCATGTTCAACACGATGATCATGAACGTCGCCGAGCGAGACTTCGAGCTGGCAACCCTTCGCGTTCTCGGAGCCTCCACGCGAAGCCTTGGGTTCATGCTTCTCTTCGAGAGTTTGCTCATCGGTATCATCGGCGGCATGGTCGGCGTGGCGTTTGCCTACGGCGGCGCCGTCGGTTTAGCCGCGTCCTTTTCCTCCTGGCAGTTTTTCGTCACCATCGTCATCGTCCCAAGCGTGGCCTACCAGTTGATGGCGGGGGTCGTGGTGATCGCCGTGGCGATGACGCCCATCGGCATTTGGCGGCTGCGACGCATGGACTTGGTTGAGAAAGTCAAGGACCTCTCTCAGTGAAGCGATTCATTGATGGGGCGACTCCGCCACCCTTTGGGCATGGTGGAAGCCCCCGACGTCGGCACCCGTGCAAAAGCCACCTTCGAAACTCATAACGGGCAAGTGGAGCACACGGGACTTGTCCTCCCTCCAACCGCCCCCAATCACATCACCATCAAGTTGGACAACGGCTACAACGTGAGTTTTCCCGCGACGGCCTTGCTCGCCTCCGAACACCTCGGCAACCCCGAAGGCCCACCGGAGTTACAACTCAACGCTCCTGAGAAGCAAACCGACCTCCCACGGGTTCGGTTGATTCACACGGGAGGCACCATCGCCTCAAAGGTGGACTATGCAACCGGAGCGGTGGACGCCCGCTTTGAACCGGAAGAATTGCTTGATGCGTTGCCCGAGTTGGCCGACATCGCCCAACTCGACGCCGTTAAGATTGGGAACATGTTCAGCGATGACATCCGTCCGCAACACTGGAACATCATGGCCAAGGCCTGCTCGGAAGCCTTTGCTGCCGGCTGTCGTGGCGTGGTGATCGCTCATGGAACCGACACGCTTCACGTTTCATCGGCCGCCATCAGTTTCGCCTTTGCCGGAAACGGCGGCCGCCCCGCAGGCCCCATTGCCATGGTTGGTTCCCAACGGTCAAGCGACCGCGGTTCCTCGGATGCCGCCGAAAACCTGCTCGCGGCGGTGCATTGGGCGGCTCACGGACCCGTGCCGAAGGGCGACTGTGGCGACAGCGTCGTGGTCGTGATGCACGATACATCGAGCGACGGCGTGATGGCCGTTCACTCTGGATTGGGGGTGCGGAAGATGCACTCCTCCCGGCGAGATGCGTTCCACCCGGTGAACGCTCAACCAATGGCGAAAATCACCAACACGCCCAGCGGGTACACCACGGCGCTCGAGCCGTGGTACGAAACGCTCCAATCCGAGCTCCCGACTCGTCCCGTGACCGACCAAGCGAGCACCTACGAAACCGGCCAGCGAATCGCCCAATTCATCGCTGGACCTTGGCTCCATGCCGAGCACATTGAAGCGGTGGTGGGCACCGGTGTCCAAGGTGTGGTCATCCACGGCACGGGACTGGGCCATTTGCCCATTGACGACCCCCAAAACGACGCCCCGGAAAACCAACAACTGTGGCGGGTACTGATTCGTTGCGTCAACCGAGAACTGCCCGTGGTGATCGTCAATCAGTGCATTCACGGCCCCGTGGACATGAACGTGTATTCGAAGGGACGAAAGCAGCAATCGATGGGTCTGCTGGGTCACGGCGTGAACTCGACGCCGGAAGCCACGACGGTGAAACTTCACTGGGTGCTCTCCCAAAACATGGACGTTGGTGCTGCCATGACCCAGAACTTGTGCGGGGAACACCGCGAGACCTTGAAAGAATGAGCGCTTGAATCAAGAACCGAGAAGGAGTGGAAAAATCGTGGAAGGCAATCAGGACCCTCGTTTGGAGGACCTCCGTTCAAAGCGGGAAACCGCTCGGCTCGGGGGCGGTCTCAAGCGCCAGGAAGCGATCCGTTCAAGCGGGCGAGGCACGGCCAGGGACCGCATTGGCTTGCTCTTGGACGAGGGTTCCTTCCTTGAGTTGGACACCTTTGTGACGCACCGTACCGACGACCACAACATGTTTCTTCACCAGACCTTGGGCGACGGTGTGGTCGCCGGCCAAGGCACGATTGAAGGCCGACGAGTCTACTGCTTCGCCCAAGATTTCAGCGTCCATGGCGGCAGCATGGGGGAAATGCATGCGCTCAAAATTGCCAAAGTGGTCGAGATGGCAGAGCGGGCGAAAGCACCGCTCATCTGCATGTGGGACGGAGGCGGTCAGCGTGCTCAAGACGGTGTGAACGCGCTCGCTGGAACCGGTGAAATGCTTGACCGCTTGGTGCAGTGCAGCGGACGCATTCCCATGATCAGTTTGGTGCTCGGCCCCGTGGTCGGTGTGTCGGCCCTGGCAGCCTCGCTTTCCGATTTCACCATTCTCGGTGAAGAGCACGGGCAATTGTTCCTCTCCTCTCCGCTCGAAACGCCCGAGGTGTTGAGCGGGGAAGTCGACGCTGCCGGATTAGGCGGAGCAAACCTCCACGCATCACGCTCAGGCATCGCTTCGTTGATCGCTGAAGACGAAGAGGAGGCCTGCGAGTTGGCCGCTGCGTTGTTGTCGTACTTGCCCGACCACAACATGGCCGACCCGCCTCACGTGCCGAGCGGCGACCCGGTCGATCGAACCAACGATACGTTGCAAGACATCGTCCCCGACAACCCCAACAAACCCTACGACATGGTCCATGTGGTGGAAGACGTGGTGGACGACGGCCAGTTCATGGAACTCTTCCCTTTGTATGCGGACAACATCATCATTGGGTTTGCCAGAATGAACGGTGACACGGTGGGTGTGGTTGGCAATCAGCCCAAGGTTCTGGCCGGGTGCCTTGACATCGATGCGTCCATCAAAGCGGCTCGCTTCATCCGAACCTGCGACGCCTTCAACATCCCGTTGCTCACCTTCGAGGACGTTCCCGGCTTTTTGCCCGGCGTGGTCCAAGAGTGGGGCGGCATCATCCGTCACGGTGCTAAGTTGCTGTTTGCCTACGCCGAAGCCACGGTGCCCAAGTTGACGCTGGTGACTCGAAAAGCCTACGGGGGCGCCTATTTGGCGATGTCCTGCAAGCACCTGCAAAGCGACTACAACGTCGCTTGGCCGACGGCCGAACTGGCGGTGATGGGGGCCGAAGGGGCCGTGAACATCATCCATCGCCGCGAAATTAACGCAGCCCCTGACGAAGAAAAGGAGAGCGTTCGTCTCCAGTTGGTCGACGAATACAAAGCAAAATTCGGCGACCCTTACGTGGCTGCACGAAACGGGTGGCTCGACGATGTCATCGAACCTCAAGAAA
>JADHNB010000058.1 GCA_016779705.1 Candidatus Poseidonia sp.
ACGGCCTGTCCACCAACCATGTCGACGGTTCCTGCACCACGGTGTTCACACTTCGCACGGCGAAAATCATCGATGTATGTGAAGTTCTGGACCTCGGCGAGCGCGTGGTTCTCGTTGGTCACGCACCACAAAAAACAGCCTTGTTGGAACATCTGTTGGAACGCATTCTTGGTCGAAATATCTCGGTGAGCGACATCTCGCTTCTCAATCATGTCTACATTGGCACGGAGGGCGAAGACGTTCCGGAGGGGACCACCGTCCACCCTAGTTTCTTTGGAACGATGTACATTGTACCAGCAAAGATGACGTTTCAACCGTCATGGACGTTGGAGCAATGGAACGAACATCGAGTTCAACACTTGTTACCTTTTCACGGTCATGAAATCACGCCGCATCACCACCCGTTAGCCTGCGGCCTCGGATCATTGGTTCATCCTGCAAAGGGTTGCTACATTGGACAAGAAGTCCTGACCAGAATGCGTTCAAGGGGCAAGCAGGGGCACATGCTCGTTCGAGAACGCAATCCTGTTGATGGAGCAACAACGGTGGGCCAAAAGGAAAGCTTGTGCATTGTGAGAACTCAGTAACCCAAGACGTCACGGAGTTGCTTCTTGTAAAATTCACCCGAGGTTTGGAGGGAGGTCAATTCCTCTTCCGTTAACTCAAGTTCGAAAATTTGCTCCACACCGTTGGCCCCGAGCACGCACGGAACGCCAATGTACACATCGGACAGGCCGTACTGACCCGTCAGCAAGCACGAGGCAGGCAAAACACGACGCCGGTCGTTGAGCACCGATTCTGCCATGATGGCGGCGGCTGAGCCGGGGGCGTAGAAAGCGGAACCGCGTTCCAGCAATTTGACAATCTCGCCACCACCGCTCGCCGTACGGGCGCTGATCTCCTCAATGCGTTCTTTGGAGATGAGTTGGGTGATGGGAATGCCACCCACCGTGGTGTACCGCGGCAGCGGCACCATTGTGTCACCGTGGCCGCCAAGAACCATCGGAGAAACGTCTTCCTCTGCGCAATTCAATTCGAGAGCAATGAAATGCGCCATTCGGGCACTGTCCAAGACACCGGCTTGGCCAATCACCCGTTGGTGGGGGAATCCGGTGGTTTGTTGCATGTGGTAAGTCATCAAATCGAGCGGATTGGTAACGACGATGACCACCGAATCAGGTGCATGTTCTTTGATACCTTGGCCGACCTGAGCCACGATTTCTGCATTTTTTCCGATCAAATCTTCACGGGTCATGCCGGGTTGCCGTGGGAAACCAGAGGTCACGACAACCACATCGGAACCTGCGATGTCTTCGTAATTGGCGGTTCCCGTCACCGTCCCGTTGTAATTCAACACCGTGGCGTTTTGGGACATGTCCAAGGCTTTCCCTTTTGCAAATCCTTCAAAAATATCCAGCAAAACAACATCTGCAATTTTCATCTGTGCAAGCACAAAGGCGCACGTTGCCCCAACGTTTCCAGCTCCAATTACCGCAATTTTCCGACGTCCGTTGGCCATGAAATCCACCTGTTGAAAAGCCGCTGAGGCATGCAGTCCATAAGCACGATGGTGGTCAAATTACCAACTTCTCCAGAGCGGGCTCCACCCTCTGTGGAGTTTGTTGAAGCGTCGCATCTAAAAACCTCCTTTCTGTGGAGCGATTTAGCCCCCTCCTCCATGGCGGGCTGTTCACGTGGTGATGTTGTGAAACTTGGCGTACCAAAGGAACCCGAAGGCGAAACCCGCGTTGGCATCGTCCCCTCCAGTTTGAAGAAACTCAACCGCGCCGGATTCGAAGTCTTTATCGAAGCCGGTGCTGGCATATCGGCAAACTACGCCGACGCAGATTACGAGGAAGCCGGAGCAAAAATCGTTTCACGAGAAGAAGCGCTTGGATGCGAGAACATTGTCTGCATCCGATTCCCTGGTGTCGACGGCATCGGTGCTGGGACGAACCTGGCTTGCGTTTCCGACCCCTTCCGGCATCCAGAATACGTCAAGGCATGCATTGACAAGAACATTACTCTGCTCTCAATGGACATGATCCCACGACGTCTATCACGGGCTCAATCCATGGATGTGAACTCAAGTCAAGATAACCTGGCAGGTTACAAAGCCGTCCTTCTCGGCGCCGCCCAAGTCCCCAAAGGCATCCCGATGATGACCACCTCCGCAGGCACCATTCGCCCCGCAAAAGTGGTCATTATGGGCAGCGGAGTTGCTGGTCTGCAAGCCATTGCGACCGCCAAGCGATTGGGAGCGGTGGTGTACGCCTCTGATGTTCGCAAGTCAGCCGCCGAACAAATTGAATCCGTGGGTGGCCGATTCATCGAAGTGGACGGAATGGACGATTTTGAAGACGAATCCGGTTATGCCAAGCCCTTGACGCCTGAGTTCATCCAAAAAGTCAACGACACCGTTTGCGGTGTGGCGAGTGACGCTGACATCATCGTCACCACAGCACGAATATTCGGCCGCCCCGCCCCCATTACGGTTCCTTCATCGGCGGTTGCCAACTTCAAATCAGGAGCCGTCGTCGTTGATATGAATGCCGATGTCGGTGGAAATTGCGAAGACACCGTTCAAGGTGAAGTGATCACCACCGAAAACGGGGTCATCATCGTGGGCACTTCCAACCTACCTGGGACCCTGGCCAACACCGCCTCCATGCTGTATTCAAACAACCTCACCACCTTTTTCATGTCCCTGGTGGACAAGGACTCGGGGAGCGTCGTGATTTCAGATGATGATGATATTTTGGTCGGCGCCCCTGAAGGCTCCGATTTTTACGTGAGCGGCATGGGCGGTGTGTTGATCTGCAAGGACGGTTCCATCCATGAAAAACAAACACGATTGGCTGGGGTGGTTCAATGATTACTGAAGCTTCACTCATTGCAAATTTGACCCTCTTCATGTTGGCTATCTTCCTCGGTTTTGAACTCATTACGAAAGTTCCAGCCACCCTTCACACGCCCCTCATGAGCGGGGCCAACGCCATTTCAGGCATCAGTGTGGTTGGGGCTCTGTTGGGTGCCAACGTGGCTTACGAAGGTGGGCAAACGGCCGTGTCCGGCCTGTTGGCGTTTGTTGCGTTGGTTTTGGCGATGATCAACGTCGTGGGCGGTTTTGCCGTTACCAATCGTATGTTGAACATGATCGCTGGCAAAAACAGGAGGGCTTGAGATGGAAGCATGGATTCCCCTCGGCTATTTGCTCTCCGCTGCCCTCTTCATCTTCGGATTGAAGAAATTGGGCCACCCACGGACGGCCCCGCGTGGCAATCAGTACGGTGCCTTGGGCATGCTCGTGGCGGTCTTGACCACCGTCATCGACATGCAATTGTCCAACGGCGGCATGGAATGGGAACTCATCGCTGGTGGGTTGATCCTCGGTTCCATCATCGGCATCATCATGGCCATCAAGGTCGAAATGACCGGCATGCCCGAACTCGTGGCATTGTTCAACGGCTTCGGTGGGGCAGCGTCTGCTTTGGTGGCCCTGTCGGAGTCATGGAAATACATCGAAGACACCTCGCTTAACCTGCCCACCGGCTTGACCCTCCAGGTCGTCGTGGTCGCCGCTGGCTTGTCCGCCTTGGTCGGATGGATGACCTTGACCGGGTCGATTCTGGCCATGTTTAAACTGAAGGGCGGGGTTGAAATTTTCGGAAAGTGGTTCAGCACGCCCACCTGGGGTCCATCTTGGCTCAATCCCGTCAAGGTCCTCTTGACCGTGAGCGTCCTCGCTCTCATCGTGATGTCCATCAACGACCCAACCAACACGGATTACCTTTGGGCCATCATTGGCATCTCCTGCCTGTTGGGCATCGTCTTGGTCCTACCCATCGGTGGAGCCGATATGCCGGTGGTCGTCTCCTTGTTGAATTCCCTTTCAGGCATTGCAGCCGCCTTCACCGGGTTCATCATCAGCAATCCCGTGCTCATCGTTGCAGGGTCACTGGTGGGAGCCTCAGGACTGATTTTGACGTTCATCATGTGCAAGGCGATGAACCGAACCTTGCCCGATGTGTTGTTCAAGTCCTTTGGTGGCACCACCAAGGAAAAGGTGACTCGCACCAAGGTGGGCTCGGACCCCGACGAAGTGGCCATGATGGTTGACGGTGCGCAGAAAGTCATCATCGTTCCTGGCTACGGAATGGCGGTGTCTCAGTGTCAGCATCAAGTCAAGGAATTTGGTGACCTTTTGGAAGAGAAATTCGATACCGAGGTCAAGTACGCCATCCACCCTGTTGCTGGACGAATGCCCGGCCACATGAACGTCCTGCTGGCTGAAGCCAATGTTCCATACGAGAAACTGATCGAGATGGATGAAATCAATCCGGAGTTCCCTGAATGTGATGTTGCGGTTGTCATCGGTGCTAACGATACGTGCAATCCTGCGGCTCGAACCGGAGAAGGACCGCTCGCCGGCATGCCCATCATCGACGTCGACCAAGCCCGCACAGTGGTCATCGTGAAGCGGTCCCTTTCCGTGGGCTATGCTGGTGTGGACAACGACCTCTTCTACATGGACAAGACCATGATGTTGTTTGGTGATGGAAAAGCCATGATGACGGGGCTTAACAACGCCATCAAGGAACTCTGATGCAGACGGGTGGCCGTGAAGCAACATTCAAAGAGCGAGGGCCGGTGGCAAAAACGAGGTGAGTTGGTGCAGCGCAACACGCGGAATATCGGCTTGATGATTTTGCTGTCCATCATGCTCGTTGCGCCTGTCTTGGGCAATCCCAACGGGCCTCCTTGGGACAACGGCGGTAACCTCGTCATCGATACCGGTTGTACGTGTCACGGCGGAGGTGCGCCCTCAACGGAAGTGGTCGTTTCAATTTCGGGAGTTCCAAGAGCCTACAACCTAAGCGAATCCTACACCATGACCATCAGCCTCCAACACGCTTCAAACGAAGGTGGCGGATACCTCATTTGGGACGATGGAGCGGGGACCTTGACGCCAGGTGAAGGCAGTAAATCCGTGGACGATGAGCCCGGAGCTCTTTCACAATCCGAACCCGGCAATGGTTGGGAAATCACGTGGACCGCACCCTCGGAGGACGTCGGCCCTGTGAACTTCAAATTGGTTGGAAACGCGGTCAACGGTAACGGTGCGTTTGACGAAGGCGACAAATGGAACATCCTGACCTTCACCATCAGCGAACCCGGAGCGACGGAAATCGCCACGTCAGAAGACATCGCCCTCAGAACCATCAGCGTTGGAGATTACGATTCTCTGTTTGTGGCTGAAGAAGACCCAGAAGCCGCCGAAGCCGAGCGCCAAGAGGGGATTGCTCATGACTTCTTTACCAACGGGAACCTCTACTATTGGACCACGCTTTCCTTGATCATCGTCGCTGCCGTGATTCAAGGCGAGTTCTACGAACGACGTTTTGGCGGTGGACCCACCCATCTCGATAAGAGTCTGGCCATTCCACAAGGCTTGCGCCGTGGCGCTTTAGCCGCTGTCCTTGGGGTGGCCTTCGCTTCCTTTGTTGACAGCGACCAACCATGGGGATACAGTTTGGTGCTCGGCATGCTAACGCTGTGGGCCGTTTTCGGTGTCTACCGAACCATCGTACAGGCACGGGCTTCCAAGACCTACACCGACCTCGTTTGAGGGGCCATGCATGTCCATCCTGCTTTCAACGGACCGTGAAGCGCCCCCACAGTCACACTTGGACGAACTCTCGCTGCGGGTGACCGTGGTGTTCGTCACAACAGCCGTTCTCACGATTTCCTGGTCGCTTTATGTCGACGATGGGCTTCGTTTCATGTTGTCCGTGCTCCAACCATGCGAACACGCCTGCATGAACGTCTACGACCCAGCGCAATGGAGCGCTGTTCGTTGGTTTTCGGCCTTGCTTCTTGGCATCATTTCCGTATTGCCGCTTCTCCTTTACAACACCCATAAATTTGCCAAACCGGGTTTGCTGGTCTCGGAATATCGCGTCCTCCAGCGATGGACCGTTCTTGGGGCCATCCTGATGGTGACCATGGCGTACGTCATCATCACCCACGTCCTGCCTGAACTCTACCGGTTTGGCCACCAACAGCATGCCGAGGCAGGACTTACCGGCCAATACAACGCGGTTCAGGTGGTCATGCTGGCCTTGTTTTTGGTTTGGATTTCATGGTTGGTCCTCATCAGTTGGTTACTGATTTACCTCTCCGGTCGGTTTGGATTGTTGACCACGGTCTCAGCCGACTGGTTTCGCTGGCGATTGTATGGCCTGGGTTCCTTGTTGATGTTGGTGAGCGTACCCGACCATGCCCAATCGCTCACGCTCCCGCTTCTTGCTGCCTACGTAGTTTCCAACGAAGCCCTGGGCCGCCGTTGGTACAACACCGTTCCCAGCGCATATGGCGTGGCAAAACCACGGTTTGACCAAGAAGGACGTCGTCGCACATACGGCTTGATCGATTGTGCTTGTTCCGGTGCCCATCAGCATCGGCCAAGTGTGCGTCCCAACGGCTACAGCATGATGCATGTTGAAGGATTGTGCCGTTCGGTCACCCAACAAGAAGAAATTCTTGAGCATGTGATGCGGACAGGTCTGACGGATGTGGTGGTGACGGGATGCTCAACCCGGGCGTGCCCACGCATGTTTCGAGAAAACATCACTCGCACCAAAGCCCGGCTCCACGGTTTGGATTTGATGCGTCTTCAACACCATCATGTCAGCCCCTTGGAAACCGATCTTCACCTGAATCTTGCTCTCACGTCGTTGATGAACGGTGCGGAGAACATGGGAAATATTCCTCATTTGGTCGACGCTTTGGATGAACAGGGCTGGCTCCTGGACGATGTCCTTCACCTGCCAGAGGACCAAGGTTGGGGGCCTTACACCCAACAACCGGTGGTGTTCACCAACGGCCTTGACGGTTAGCCTTTGAATTCATCAATTGCAGGGCCATGACCAACGAAGGTTCAAACCCATGCACCACGACATGGTGTCATGAAGCGGACCTTGGCCTTGGTCATGTCCTTCTGCTTCTTGGCTTCAGCGGGTTGGGTTTGGTTCAATGAAGAACAGGTTGACCGTTGGTTGGAACAACGCCAAATCGTGGTCGACCAAGACGATGATCAACCCCTCATCGGGCTTCAAAAAAATGAGCGGTGGCTTGTTGTCGTGACCGACTTCCCCGACCATTCGGCAAGCGAAGCATGGGGTCCCGATGAAGCCGTGACCTTGCTTGAACAGGCCGCTGTCCCCTACCTGGAGCAAATGTCCATGGGTCAAGCAACCCTTCGTGTTGATGTCCATCCCAGTGTCATCCGAGCCTCCCAGTCCTTGTCGGCCTACGGAGAGGATGGAATTAACAAAGACACGAACGCCGATGGGATATTTTTACCAGCTATGCTCGCCGAAGAGGTGGTTCATGCCATCAGCAGTGACGTCTTATGGGGCGATTACGATCTCAACGACGACGGAACCGTCGATCGATTGTTGATACTCCACACCACGAAAGGGCAGGAGGAAAGTCCTGGCATCGCGCAACGAATTTGGAGTCACTTCACGCATTTTGAAGACACCATCGATGTCAACGACGATTTCACCGTTCCTCATTACACCATGGCAAGTTTGCAAACCGGTTCCAGTGGTGTGGGTACCATGTTGCACGAAATGCTCCACCAAATGGGTGCAGCGGACCTGTATCCGGTCCATGACGACCATTCGTTTCAATCCTGGAAAGGCCCCGGTGACTGGGACATCATGGCCAGCGGCAATTGGAACGGCGGAGGTCGGTGGCCAGCTCTCCCATCGGGGGCCACGTTGGATTTGATCGGTGCTCCACAAATCGAAACGGTTGACCTTGAATGGCCAGCCACGGCGCCTTCACCTTGTATCGGCCCGACGATCGACTTGCAGGGCGTCTCCGAAGGAGGAGCGGTGCTGAAAGTCGCCATTGGGCCAGAGGAATCCATCTTTATTGAACACCGCTCTGACCACGGGTACGATCAACGACTCCCTGGCCATGGTGTTTTGGTGACCTACCAAGACCGAAGTGTTGGGGACTTGGAACAAAACGAATTGAACACCAACCCGGACCTCCCCTGGCTGAAGGTCATCGAGGCGGATGAAGGTAACGAACTCCTCCGTGGAATCAACCAAGGAGAAGCCTCGGACCTGTTCACCAACAACACCAAGTTTGGTCAACAAGGCGTCACCATTCGAAACCACGATGGAATTTTGGTTCCATGGACGGCCATCGTCTCCATCGAGAACGGAACAGCGACGGTGGCGTTTACGGCTGAAAATTGCACCCCACAGTTTTCTTTGGACTTGCCCAATCACGGCGCCACCATCCTTCCCAACCAGGGCATTGAAGTTCAACTTCAACCCACCACCACTGCTTGCAAGGCTTCGCTAGAATCAAGCGACGGGCGTCGTGTCGTGCTTGATACAGAAACGATGCCCGCCATCCTTCGTTTCGAGCAGGAAGGCATGGGCAACACCTACCTCAACCTCCGCGGAACGATTGAGTGTGGTGAAAGCGTCCTTGACCTTGATTACCGCGTTCACACCATGAACCGGATTCCGGTGGTCGAGCGATTTCAGAGCAACGTTGACCCCTACAGCATCACCACGTTGGCGGTCCCTGTGGCGTCCACCGGGTCCGGCAACCAACTCCTCTCGGTGAACCTCGACGGACCGTTGAACCGAGTGGCCACGGGGCCACAGAGCCTGAATCTCAACGATGGCGTGATGACGTTAACCGTTGACCCAAACGGTTTACTGACCGAGAACATGCTGGTGTTCGGATCCGTCGTGTTGTCAACGGAAGAAGGCCTCACCTGGGAACTTGAAGTCGAACTGCAAGCTGAATCCGTTCACGGTTTTATGGGGCAGTCAATGCTGGATGTACATGAAATCATGGCGATTGTCATCGGGTTGTTGGGTCTTTACACGGCGCTCCCAGCCATCGCACGATCAATCCCAAGGGTCGTTATGGAACAACCCGAACCTACGGCCGCCAACGTTCCCCTAGACCCGTGGGGCCGACCGGTTGACGAGCACGATTCAAGCTTTACGACTGATGTTCAAAAATGAGAACTTGTCTCCAAACCTCATGGCACACAACCACTTTTTATTGACCCCTTCAGCAAGCCGAACCGAGAGGCACACCTCTTCCCAGTTCCGAGGTGCTTCCACACGAGGTTGCACCAACCATGGAGCATGTTCGGCCATCATGTCGGTTTCGTAAACACGCCAACGGCATCCATACTTGAATCCCGGACGAAGCAACAGACCTCGGTTCACCAACGCTGAATAGAGTTCGGCATGGGGCGAATGATGGTTTCCTATGAGGTGGTCGTGCTCCTCCTGACGCAGAAAACGACCCGAGAAGTGACACAATCCAATCGCTGGAAGCGGCCACTCATCGGCGTGCTCCGCAAAAAATCCACCCTCAATGGGGATGGCCTCCGTGCAAGTCTCCGTGACGTACGTTCGTTGTTCCAAGGACAAGGACGACAGCGTGATTTGGTCACCCGATGGGTCCTCAAAGCAAAGTTCGTACACCGTTGCGTCAAATTCATCGTCAATGACACACAGCTCCGCCCGATGGCCAAAAGAGACCACCTCATTCACCCACTCGTGCAATTCATCCCAATCAAGCGATTCTTGGGCGTGATGAACACGAATCTGACTGAATCCTTGGTGTTTGGTCCATGTTTCGTGACGCTCCCAGCGGACGGCCCAGGTGACCGCTGGCAGGGTTGGGAAACGCGTCACCAGGTTCACCCTTGGCACCACCAATTCGCCACCGTTGCGAAGCACATCCATGGCGATGCAACGGAGAGCAAGTTCCGAGCGATGTTTGACTTCACGGCTGAACCATGTCGTATCGTGACCGGGCAACGGCACGTGCCGGTACCAGTGGCAAAACATCAGCTCCTCTGGTGTGAGGACAATCCCGCCGTTCTCGGAGAGAACCCCCAAGGCGCTCTTTTCGTACAGTCGCTGAGCAAGGGGGGCAGGAAGAAACCACCCCCCGTCGTGTTCATGCGGTTCGGGAAGCGGGAGTGCAGGAGGCGTGTTGGTCGTCATTGAGG
>JADHNB010000004.1 GCA_016779705.1 Candidatus Poseidonia sp.
GGACATCTGGCAAGGCTATACCGGCTCCAAGGCCATCATCAACGGTCAACTCAGACCACACGATCAAGTCTCGAACGATGTCCCAATTTTCAGGATAGCTCTTGTGAAATGGGGGTGGAGGCAACATGCGTTGGAGAATGGAATTGCGACAATTATTGCAGTTCTTGCACAACTGAATCTTGTTGTTGACATCGTTGGTTCCCCCAAGGGAACGCGGATGGATGTGCTCCGTGTTGTGGTTGGTCCCTTCAAAGACGACCCCACAGAGAGGGCAGTCGGCCCGGTGCTGAAGCAATTTCAACTGATTTGTTTGGCTGATGGCAGTGCCCTTCGCCGTTTTTTTCTTACCTTCAAGGAATAATTTAGCACGATCAATGGACGAAGCGTACCGAACATTGAGGTCCATCTTTGCCTTCTCCGGGAGTTTTTTGACCCACAGCGGGTTAATCAACCATCGCCAGAAATTTGGAAGGAAACGATGCGAAAACATTCCTTCAAAAGGCAGTTGACGGACCTTCGGCCATGAGCCGTCGCTACGACCGCCTTGCGGATTGGCTCTTGCCTCGCAAGCGGGGCGCTCACATCGCCGTGATGCTGCTCACGCTGCTGATGATTCCCGGCGCCATGACCGCGCTGCAGCCCATCGACATGGAATCCTACGAGATGGAGTCACCCGAACTTTCGGCCCAGACGCTGGTCAACGAGGAATTCCCCAATTCCGAAATCATTCTCGGCTTTCTCGTCTCCACCCGTGACCCCGTTTACGTACCCGAGGTGAACGACTGGACACCGGTTCCCCGAATGGCGGACGGTTCGCCCGATTACGCCTCCCTTATCCCTCCATCCGAGATGCTGGAAGCCGGCGAGCCGTGGAGCGGCATTGACGCGCCCACGGGGGGTATCCTCAACCTCACCGTGCTTCAGGAACTGGACACCAAGCTGAATTTGGTGTTGGAACACCCGTTGGGACCGGCCCTCAAGCCGCTGGTGAACGACGTCACGGGTCACCGCTCCAACGGTGCCATCTCCCTCTCCGACCACTTTCGGGGCTTCATGAACAACACCTCCATCCTCACCCAACCGGGCCTCACCCCGCTGGGCGTGGTGACCGACCCCCCGACCAACTGGACCGATTGCTTTCCCTTGGCCTGCTTGACCTTTGACGACCCCAACGTCACCCAAGCCCACATCGACATGGCGGCCGCCCGCATGGCCGAGGCTTCGGACAACAATTTCCTTCGATGGCTGTCGCTGGACCGTGGCTTCAAGGCCGACTACACGGCGTATCAAGACGGCCCGATTTTCGGCCAACTCCAAGCAGACGGCTCGTGGGAAGGGGCGCTCTGGGGCAAAGGCCGCTGGACGGCCTCCTCCACCTGGCTGCTCGTGCAACTTGACCGCACGCAACTGGAGACGATGGGATGGGAAGTCGTGTGGAAGGACGCCCATCAAGAAAAGCAGGTTCAATTCACCGACGAAGGTTTCCGTGTGGGCGGCTATCGTTTGGCGGACGGGCAACTCGTGCTCCATCCGCCCCAGTACACCGAAGCGCAATGCCTTGAACTTCAAGCCCAAGGCGAGGGGTGCGCCACCGAATGGAGTTACATGGACCTCGAGGGTCATCTTCGCAGCCACGACCGCACCACCGTCACGTTGCTCTTGGGCCAAGGCGTGAACGTGGAAGTGAACCGCGAACTGCAATCCAGCGCCGGGCTCATCGCCTTGATGGGCTTGGCCATCGTCGTTTTGCTCTTCTTCAGCCTGCGCCGCTGGTCGGACGTCGTCATCGTGATGTTCGCGTTGGGCGCCGCGTTGCTTTGGATGCAAGGCCTCATCGGCCACTTCGCCAACCTCACGGGATGGTTGGGGTTGAGCCTCATCGCTCGGTCGCAATTTTCCAACCTGCTGCCCATCCTCGTGCTGGCCCTGGGCATTGACGATTCCTTGCACGCGCTCCACCGCTACAAGGAGGAGCGCGCCAACGGCAAGTCCAGCCACGAAGCGGGCCACATCACGCTCGCTCGGGTCGGGCGAGCCATCACGCTGACCTCCATCACCACGATGGCGGCCTTCGCTGCCAACCTGTTCAGCGACATCGCTGCCTTGCGCTCCTTCGGCATCGAGGCGGCCTTGGGCATCTTGGCGGCGTTTTTGCTCACCGGTCTTTGGGCGCCGCTTCTGCGGGTCAGCGCCGACGATTGGCTGGACGCACGGGCGGCCAAACGCAACCACAAGGAGGTCAAATCGCTCGTGAACCCTGCGTGGTTGCGAAGCGTCACCCACGGCTCGGGTCAACGTCGCACCTCCACCGTCATCACCCTCATCGCCGTGTTGCTCACGGTGCCGGCCGCCGTTGGCATGGCCCAACTGGAAGGCGACTTCGCGGTGGAAGATTTTCTCGACGAGCGCTCCGATTTCGCCGTGGGCGTGGACGAATTGTCCAAGCGGTTTGCCGATGAGGGCGAGCCGGCCAACCTGCTCATCCTCGGGGACGTGCTGGACCCGAGGGTGTTTGCGGCCATTGACACGTTCCGTCAGGACATGGACGCCTTGCCCGAAGGCGTGCCGGACAAGATCACTCGTCAGCCCGACGGCACCATTGACATCCTGGCCTTGGACGAGATGGTCTTCGCGGCTCAGGGCAGTTTGGTGCTCGACAGCGCACCGTTTGAGGCGGCCGGTTGGCAGCCTGAGGTGGACGGGTTTGGCATGAACTGCTCGTTGGCGGGCAACGGCCCGCTGGTCGATACCACGGACCGGGACTGTTTGGCCTTCTTTTACGGCTTCCTGTCCCTCAACGGCGTGCCCGGCGTCGGCCCGATTCCTGACATCCCCGCCAGCATCGTCCAGCTCTACATCATGCCCGAGGTGGACCTCGACCCGACCCGGCCGTGGTTGGACGTGAACGGCGAGCCCGCCGCCTACGGCATGATGCAGATTCGGTTTGGCATGACGCAACCCGAGGACTTCCCCGGCATGCAAGGCGGCGTGGCCGAAGTGTGGCGCGATTTGGAGGTCTTCACCAACCTCTCCAGCGGCACCTACGAAGAACCGGGCGAAGAGGAAGCGGACAAACCCCTGACGTGGGTTATGCTGACGGGTCGACCCATCACCCGCTACACCGCTTCCACGGCCATGCAAGACGAAATGCAGTCCTCGCTGATTCTCGGCTCGCTGTTCGTCCTCGCCTCGCTGTCCATCGGCTTCCGTTCGCCCAAGCAAGCGGTCGTCACCTTCGTGCCCATTCTGCTGGTCGTGATTTGGCTCTACGGCCTGATGTACGTGGCGGGCTCCTCGCTCAACATCGTCACGGTGACCATCGCCACCATTTCCCTTGGCGTCGGCATCGATTACTGCATTCACGTGACCGAACGGTACCGTGAGGGGCGGGAAAACGGGGAATCCCACAGCGACGCTTTGGCTGCGGTGGGCGGTGCGTGCGGCTTGGCCCTGCTCGGCTCGGCCACCTCCGACATCGCCGGTTTCCTCGTCATCGCCCTCTCGCCGATGGGGCTGTTCAGCAACTTTGGCATCTTCTCGGCCGCCATGATCGCCCTCTCCCTCGTCGCCAGTTTGGTGTTGACCACCGCCGCCCTTGGCCTCATCTCAAGCCACGAAGACCTGCCGCATCCCCCGACCTCCAGCCCAGCTGACGAGGAAGCCTGAGCGGCGACGTCATTCGTCCACCGCGGGTGAACCGGGCGCCGTTTCTTGGCCTTCGCTTCATTCAGGCGACGACCGTCGGGCTGCCTAGGACGGAATCAACAGCACATCGGTTGTGCGCGAGATGGACGTTTCGTCGATGGCCGACCCCTCCAAATCACAGAAGGTGTAGCCGATGGTTTTGAGTTCGTTGAAGACCGCCAATTCCTCGTCCCATTGGGGGTGAGAGGTTCCCCAGCCAACCTCGCACAAGATGACCGGGCGTTGGGGCCACGCCCTCAAGGAGTCCAGCATGCCACGAAGGACAAGGTATTCCGAGCCTTCGACGTCGATTTTGATGAAGGTCGGGACGGCCTCCGGTTTGCAAGTTTCGAAATGTTTGAGTTGGATGCGAACACGTTCCATGTCGTCCGAGGCCTTCGATTGGATGATGGTGTTCCAGCCGAGGTTGCCGTTGCTGGCCACGAAAATATCGACCTCAGCGTCGCTATCGCTCAATCCATAGTTGAACACGTGGGCGTCGTAGGAAACGTCGCGAAACGTTTCCTCACAGAGGCTGGCGAGATGAGGAAGCGGTTCAAACAAGTACATTGACCCTTTGAAACCGATTTTCTCAGCCAGCAAACGAGAGAAGAACCCCACGTTTGCACCGATATCGAACACCACCGCATCCTGGTTCACGTAGGGTGTCACGGCCGAAATCAACGCCTCGTAACTCTCCTTCCGAAGTTCGTACCACTTCATGGCTTCCTGGTGGGAGACGGACATCGCCGACCGTCGTTTTTCCATGAAGAGGGCCAAGCGATGCTTGAAACGGGTGAAGACGGTGCCTTTGCCCAAAAAATTCCACCCACCCGTTCCTCGGAACGCCCCCTTTTATTGATTCCGACGCACCGAGTGAAGGCCCCGTCGGTCCAATGGCGCATGACGAAACCGCTGTTGGCGTAAGCATCATACCTTTCCCAATTCAAGGCCCATCCATGTCCGCCGCCCAAGACTATTACCAGCAGGTCCTCGCGATGGGTCACACGCCCGAACATGCACTGGCTTACACCCGTCAGCATTACCCCGATTTCGTCCCCGGTGTTTCCGCACCCGTCGCCGCGCCGGCGCCCACGCCGATGTCCCAACAACCCGTTCCCGCCGTTCAACCGGCGGCCCAAGCGCCGATTCAAGCGACTCCCGCCCCGATGATGGGCGCCAGTTCTGCGGTAAGCGCCCCCATGGCGGCGCCCAGCGCCTACGCCCCGATGGGCGTCCCGGTCCCCGCCAGCGGACCCTCGACCATGGTGTGGGCTGCGGTGGGGTGCATCGTGGTCGCGCTGCTGCTGTCCATCATCGGCCAGTTCAGTCATTCGTGGATCGTCAACAACGAAGATGAAGGGTTCACCACAGGACTCAACACCGTTCGGATCGATTGTTCATTTGAGGATACAGAGGTTGATGTGGAAACATGCAAATCGTTTGCGTATGCGTTCCTTTCAGATGACTATGAAACGGCCAGCCAAGAGGACACCTCCGATGCTGATGTGATTCAAGTCGGAAGATACACCGAGTATTGTGACAACACCTATACGTTCACGGTTCAACTGATTGAAGCGTTCACGACGGATGCGGAGGAGCGCCAATCCGATATGGCCAATGCATCTGACGCCCGAGACACCTGCCTTGAAACGCCTGCAGCCGGCTCAACCGGCGGCATGGTGCTGTGGGTCGGCTCGCTCGCCGGCCTGCTGGGTGCCGTGATGTTGGGCGCCGGGGCAACCGGTCGCGCCCTGCCCGCCAACCTTGAGAAGCACGGTCACTGGACGGCCATCGCCGCTGGGGCCCTGATGCTGCTCGCCGTGCTCGTGTGGTGGGTCTTGTTGCCCGATACGGAACTCGACACCAGCGCCGGCATGGGCGTGTGGATGACGGTGCTGGGCGGCCTTGCCGGCATCGCCGCCGGCGTGATGACCCTGCTCGACCAAAAGTGAGCGGCGTTTTCGCATCGGTGGCTTCATCAAGGGTTGCGTCAGCGGAAGGGTTGCTGTCCCCGGGGTTGGCCCCAGGAGAGTGGTGAGGACGATGACCGAAAACGAGGCGAAGCGACCTGACGACGAGGACGAAGACGACGACTGGATGAAGTACGCCACCGCCAGTTTCGGCGAGACGGATTATTCCCTCTGGGACGACGTTGAGCCCGTTGAAGAGGACGAAGCCCATGCGGCGGAAGTGGCCATGCAGTTGGGCACCCACGTCGAGGAAATTCCTCGCGCCCCCTCCGCGGCCGGTCACAAACATCTGGTTCGCGAGGGCACCTGCGACGCCTGTTTGGGTCGCGTCGGTGGCAAGCGTATCTACGGCCAATCCTTCGAAGACGCCGGGGCTGGTGTTCGGGCCAGCGTGGTGGAGCAAGACCAGCACATGGCCAACGCTCGCAAGGCGGCCCCGCTGTGTCCGTTTTGCGAAAACTTGTTTGAAGAAGTCGACCTGTTGGCCGATATCATTCACGACGCCGTTGGACCCTATGACCTCACTCGGCTCCAGTTGGGCGCTCGATTTCCGAAGGACCAAACGGACACGGAGGAAGACCTTCGAAAGCGCTTGGGCGCTGGCGGTTCTGAACCCTTGAAATCGGCCCTCGTCGACCAGATTGGCGCCCGACTCAAGGACCGTTTGGACGGGGTCGCGATGGTTAACGACAAGCCCGACATTCTGGCGCTCATCGACGTGTTAACGCTCACCGTTGAATTGGACGTGCGAGCGGTCTACGTGTACGGGCGCTACCGAAAATTGGAGCGCGGCATTCCCCAGACCCGTTGGCCTTGCCGAGCCTGCAAAGGACGCGGGTGCGAGCGCTGCGACCAAACGGGGCTGCAATACAAACGCAGCGTCCAAGACCTCGTGGGCAACCCGATGTTGGCGATCTTTGAGGGGACCGAGCACGCCTTCCACGGCATGGGTCGTGAGGACATCGACGTTCGGTGTCTGGGACGGGGTCGTCCCTTCGTGTTGGAAATCAAGGAGCCAAAAAAGCGGGCGTTCAACGCCGAGAAGTTAGCGGAAATCATCAACGAAGCCGCCAACGGCTCGGTGGAGGTGTCGTCCATCCGCCCTTCGAGCCGAAGCGAAGTGGTGCGCATCAAGGACACGCCCGCCGAGAAATCCTACACGATTCGTTTCACCATTGAGCCGATGAGCGAAGCCGAATACGCCGTGCTCACCGCCCCGGTGGACATGACGAAGGAGGACGTGCAGGAACGCAGCAAGAAGCGACGGCGACAGCGTCGCGGCGACAAGGATGAGGACCGAACCAAGCCGCTGGCCACGCCCATCGACGTGCCCGCCACCGGTCCTAGCGAAGCGGAACTCAAGAGCATGAAGAAACCCGAATTGGTGGCCCTTTGCGAGACCCACGGGCTTGCCAAGACGGGGACGAAGGACGAATTGATTCAACGCATCGTGGAAGCCTTGCCCCCTGCTCCGGCGATGTTGGACCTGCCCGACGACGAGACCATCCTCAAGGTCATCGAGGGCTTGAACGGCATCAAGCTGGCCCAGCGCACGCCCGACCGGGTGGCGCACCGTCGCTCCGACCTCATCCGTAAGCGGACCGTGTTTGAAGCCCACACGCCCTTCATCGAAATCAACGAGGACGGGCAGCGGGAAATCGAATTCACCCTGCGTTGCGAATCGGGGACCTACGTCAAAGAAACGGTGCACGGCGACAACGGCCGCACCCAACCTTGCGTGGCAGCGCTCATCAAAGCCAAGTGCAACGTCCTCTGGTTGGACGTGGGTGACATCCACGCCGATTGACGCCCTGAAAGGGCGGTGGGTCATCGTCGCGGTGCTTATATGGGGATGGTCAGTCGGCGAGTTGCTCCGAAGAGGCGCTTGCGCTGAATTGGGGAAAAAGGAGGCGAACCAAATGAAGCGCTCAAAGGGTCAGCGAATGGGCACCCGAAGCATTTTGCGACGACGGAAGACCGAACGAAGCCGTTTGAACATCCGCCGCGTCATGCACGAGTACGAAGAAGGCGACCGCGTGGCCATCGTGTTGGACGGTGGCCAACAGGCCGGTATGCCTCACCGCCGCTTCCACGGCCGAACGGGTTTCATCCAGAAGCGCCAAGGCGTCGCTTGGATCGTTGCGGTTAAAGACGGTAACATGCAGAAGACCGTGATCGCTCGCCCCGAGCACCTCCGCCCACTCGAATGAGGGATTCACCATGACCGAAGAAGAGAGATTCCTGGACTTTGCCACCGTTCGCGAGATGCTGTACGACGCTCAAGACCGTCGAGGCTCCCTGAAGTACGAGCAGAAGTGGGCCCTCCAGCACGCTGAATGGGCCGCCAGCGAGGCTCGCAACGGTATCAAGACCGACCCCGCCGTGTTCGAAGAACTCCGCACCAAACTCTTGGGCGTTGAGACCTGCGCCAAGCACCCCGACCTCGCCGCCAAGCTGGCCGAATTGATGCCCGCCGCACCCGAGGATGTTCGTGCCGTGTTTGGCTCCAAGCGCATCAAGATTGAGGACAGCGAAATCAACGCTGTGCTTGACATCGTGCGTCAAGTCATCTGATGCGGTTTTCCGCACCCACCCACGGTGATGAAGCATGACAGAACGGCGAAGGCGCTCCATCAAGGCTCCAAGCGGACCTCGTAAGAAGGAAGGGCTCGACCCGTCCAAGTTCAGAATGAACCCCCCTCCCATGGGCCGCACCGAAGTGCCCAAGCCCAAACCGAAACCCGAGCCGAACCAACCGCAGCAAAACCGAACGGACAGACAACCGTCCTCCGGTCGGCCGCAAGGTGGACGAGGGCAGGGCCGCGGAGGACGTGGCCAAGCCGGTCGGGGCCGACCACAAGGCGGGCGCCGAGACCAGCCTCGCCGAGAGCGCCCGGAGCAACTCAAGGGCGAAAACTGGGCCCGCGTCTTTGAGCACGACACCACCACCGGCGTGGTCACCGCCCTCACCGAGAAGGGCATGAAGTGCTGCCGCTTGCACGTCAAGAGCAAGGAGATGCTTCCGCTCAACCACCGCCTCTACATCGGCACGGACGCCGCCCGCCGCCAAGAGGTGAAGGCGATTTTGGGCATGGCCCATTTCGACAAGATGTCCAACATGGCTCGTCACGATTTGCCCGTGATGATCGAGCAATTCATTGAGGAGCACGGCCAATATTTTGTGGACGAATTTTACAACAAGGCCGGCCCCATTTCGTTGAAACAACATTCCTTTGAGTTGTTGCCCGACGTCGGCCCGGTGAAGGCTCGCAACATGGTCAAGGCTCGTGAAGACGTGGGCGTGTTCGCTTCGATGGCCGAACTCAACGCCCTCGCCAAAATCAAGGGCGCTGAACTCTTGGCCATGCGTTTTGTTGAAGAAATTCAAGACGTCAACCTTCAACCTCGCCTGATCGATTTCCTGCTTCCGGTGACCGCATGAAGGGCGCTCGCCGATTGGTCGATGCGTTGCGCTCCCTCCAACCGGCGAACAAGAGCCTCGGACAGCACTTTCTCATCAACGACGAGGTGCTTGAACGCACCGTGGCGTGGGCGGAGGTGGACGTGGAGGACCACGTGCTCGAGGTGGGCCCGGGTCCGGGCGTCCTGACCGAAGTGTTGTTGGCGTCAGGTTGCAAGGTCACCGCCGTTGAACTGGACAGCGGAGCGTGTGCTCATCTGCGAACCGAATTTGCCGAAGCGTTGGCCGAAGGGCGCTTGACGCTCATCGAAGGCGACGCCCTTCACGTCGCTTGGCCCGATGACGTCACCCGCATCGTGGCGAACATTCCCTACCAGATTTCCTCACCCCTCATCGACGTCATCACCCGCCACCACCGCAACCCCAAGACCCTCCCCCTGGAGGACATCGTCCTGCTGGTGCAGGAGGAATTCGCTGAACGGGTCGTGATGGAATACGAAAGCGACGTCGGTTCACTGGGCATGGTGGTCGCCTTGGATTTTGACGTGGAGATGGGGGAACGTGTTCCGCCCCACGTGTTCTCGCCCATGCCTCGCGTCCACTCCAGGTTGTTGCGCATGACCCCGCACGACGAGGATTGGCCCTGCGACCGACGCTTGCTGGTGATGATGATTCAAGCGGCCTTTGCCAGCCGACGGAAGAAAATCAAACGCACCTTGCGCAGCCCCCCCCGTCGCATCGCACGCGTCCCTGGGTGGCACGCTTCTCGCTGGATGCGCGCCTACAACGCTCTGCAAAACGACCCACGTTTGGAGCGACGGCCCGAAACGTTCGAACTTGAGGAATGGGCTGAATTGGGCGTGGATTTCGCCTCGTGCGAAGAAGAGGCGTGAACCTTCAAATCACGTCGTTTGATTGAACGCTTTGGGGAGAGACTTTTCTTAGGAGTGTCGGCTCGCCTTAACTTGTCGGGGGGAATGGGATGGCAAAGAAGGACACCTATCTTGCACTGCTCCGCCGAGGTATCGACGATACCACGGCCAACCAACTCGCCGACGCCGGCCTCAAAATCGGCGACCTCAAGAAACTCGACAAGGCCATGCTCGTGGAGAACTACGGGCTCAAGGAAGAAATCGCTCAAGGCGTGATTGAGATCATCACCGCAGGCCCGCAATCCCACGGGAAAGAGCGCTTCCTGTCCAAGGTGTTGGCGCCCGAACGCAAGCAAGAGTCTCGCATCGAGGAAATGAAGTTCCAGCGCAAGCAAAAGGACGTCCTCACGGAGCTGGCCGAACAAAAAGAGCGCCTCAAGATCGCCAAGGTCGAAGCGTTCCGAGCCCAGAAGCTCATCATGAACCGGCTGGGCAAGACCGTTGAACTCATCGTCAAACTCGAAAACAGCCTGAACGACGAGGGGAAGGACGACCAGAAGGTCAAGATCCGTGACCAACTCGAGACGCGCGGCCTTGAAGCCGCTCGCGATCACGAGATGTTGGAACTGGAAGGCACGCCCCAAGACATCGTCGACTTCCGTCGGCAGCACGTCCCCGCACTCATCTTCCACGCCTGCCCCGAGTGCGGCGATGAATTGGACCCCCGTCAATCCCGTGACCCGGACCAACCCGAGGCGTGGGCCTTCATCTGTTGGGAATGCGAAACGAGTTTTACCCCGGCGTTGACCGAACGGGTGGAATCCCTCCTTGAGGGGAGTGGACGCATCAGCATCGACCCGGACAAGGCGCCTCGCAACCCCGTGCCACCCAAGCCCGCTTCGATGGACTACTCCTCGGTCAGCGACCTTATTCGGAAGGATTTGGAGCAGACCGGTGCCAACGCCGACGAAATGACCCGTGCGGTCGAGGAGAGCGTCGTTGCCGGCGGCTTGATGGACATCAACGACTGGATTGACCAAACGCTCGCCGCCAAGGATTACATCCAGGCCCAAGAAGACCGTGAAGACTTCATTCTGCGCACCGGTGCCGGGGCAACCAAGTTCAACAAGTGGATGAAGAAAGCCGGTCTCTACTTCAACAAGCAAACCGGTCGATGGACGCGAGAAAAGGGACGATGAGGGCTGCTCATGTCCGCAAGTCCGGCCGGCCTCACCCTTGACGAGAAGCCCCCGACGCGTACCCCACCTTCGCCGGTCATCCGTTTTCTCAAAGGACCTCACCTGCTCGGCCAAATCGCCGTCAATCCGGGTCAAACCATCGTTGAACACGCCGAAGCCTGCGGCATCACCTTGCCCACGAACTGCACGTCAGGCACCTGCGGCACCTGCATGGTGAGCCTCATTCTGGGCGAAGTCCCCTTGCCCGAGGAATTGCCTCCGGGGCTCGACGATTTTCTGGTGGAGGAAGGCGCTCGTTTGGGTTGCATCGGCAAGCCGCGGGGGGACGTTGACATCGACATTCGCCCACCGATCTGAGGTGTTGCCGTGGTGGGGTCGTGGACGGTTTCCGATTGGCTCATTCTCGTCATTGATGTGGTGGCCATCGCCGTCGTGGTCGTCTTTTTGAAACGGAAAATCCAACAAAAATTGAAGGAAGTGGAAGCCCGTCAAGCCCACGAACGCGTGATGCGGAAGCAAGCCGCCAGAGCCAATGAAAACGGCCCCCCTACGGAGTGAAACCATTAGAAGAAGAACGCCCAGCGCCGGCCATGGCCGAGTTCCGTTTGTACAGCACGGCCCAAGGTCGAATGGACACCACCGACCTCTCGCTCACGCAGGCGCTGGAAGCGGTCCAAGACCAAGGCTTGGCGTGGTTGGACATCGCCGAGGCCAGCGGCGAGGTCAAAACCTTCCTCGCCGAGACCGTGGCCGTTGACGAACTGGTCGTGGAGGACATTTTCGGCGAAGCCGCCACCGCCTCGTTGCGTTTTGAGGACCATCGCTTCTTTGCGGTTCGGGCCCGCAACAACCAGGCACGACTGGACACCGAATTTGTTCACGCCATCGTGAAGGGCGACCTGCTCATCACCGTCCGCCACCACCCCATTCCGTCCTTCACCACGTTCGGACGACGGTTCCTTCAAAGCGATGAGGAAGATTTGGCGCTCGGTGTTGATTACTTGTTGTATGAACTTCTTGACGCCATCGCTGACGATTGGACCCCCATCCTGGGTCGTTTTTCGGGCACCTTGGACGACCTCGAGTACCAGGTCTTTGACCCGACCAAAAAGTACGACAACCTCCTGGAGAGCCTGCACGGTCTGAAAGGTGACCTTCGTGAAGCCAACAAATCCATTGAATCCCTCAACACCATCACCATGCGCTCGCTCCAACCCGGTGAACGCTTGATCGGCACGAACGTCAAGCGCTATTTCACCGACCTTCACCAACTCACCACCGCCATGGTCAAGCGCGTGTCCAACTACTCGTCGGGTGCCGCCTCCACCCGTGATTCCTACCTGAGCAACATGAGCATGCAGTTGTCCGAGTCCAACGCCAAACTCACCGAGGTCATGACGACCCTCACCATGGTTGGCGCCATCATGCTCCCGTTGACCCTCATCGCTGGCATCTTTGGCATGAACAACGACGACCTGCCCCAAGAGATGTTTGGTGGGTTTTGGGGCATCATGGGGTTCATGGGACTCTTCGCCGTGATCATGATGGCGTACTTCTGGCGCAAAGGTTGGCTCAACCCGCCTCGATTGTGACGGCGAAACCGTCTTGCCCGATGCTTCAAGAACCCTTGACGGCCGTTGGGTGAACATGTCAGCGGGTCACGAAACGACGACCGGCCCGTTGCCCATCGGTCAATTCGCCCGTTTGGTTCAGCAAACGGTGAAGAGCGACCCGTTGTTTCAACACCAAGCCCTTCAGGGCGAGGTCTCGTCGTGGAACGTTCACAACGGCAACGTCTACTTCACGCTCCGGGACGATGAGGGGCAAATGGACTGCGTGATTTGGCGCAACGCCCGGCTCTCGGTTGACCCTCGCATCGCCGTTGGCAGCGAAGTTGTCATCATTGGCAGCGTTGACCTTTGGCCCAAGAGAGGACGGTTGCAAATCGTCGTCGCCCGCATCCAACCGGTGCAAACGCTTGGCGCCATGGAGGAAGCCAAGCGGCAACTCATCGAGACGCTGCGGGCGGAAGGGGCGCTTGACCTCCCTTCGCGCCCCTTGCCGAAATTACCCAAGCACGTGGCCATCGTGACCGGGGCGGATTCGGCCGCTCTCTCGGACATGAAACGGTTGATGGCCGACCGCTGGCCGGAGATGCGAACCACCGTCATCGAAGTGCTCGTTCAGGGCGAGCACGCTGCGCAGCAGATCGTTCGCGGGTTGGCCGTGACGCGACAGCTCGCCCAACCCGACATCGCCCAACGCCTCGGCCTGCCGCCGGTGGACGTGGTCATCGTGGGCCGAGGCGGGGGCTCGCCCGAAGACCTCTGGGCGTTCAACCTCGAACCGGTGGCCCGGGCCATCCTTGCCAGCACCGTCCCGGTCATTTCAGCCGTCGGCCACGAACAAGACCACCTCGTCTCGGACTTGGTGGCCGACGTTCGCGCCTCCACGCCCTCGAACGCCATTGAACGGTTGGTGCCGGTGCGCCACGAGGTGGAGCAATGGTTTGACGAACTCGATGGACGCCTTTCCGCCGCCGTCAAACGTCGGTTGACCGAATGGCGTCAGCACCTCTCGCTGCTCACCAACCGCCTCAAGCACGCCCCGTCAAAGGGGTTGTTCCGTGCCAAAGAAGACCTTGGGCGGCTGAATCATCGCCTCCACCGAAGCCTTGAGTCGCGCATGGCGCAGGAACATCAGCGGCTGGCTCGCCTCCAAGCCACGCTGACCGCCGCCCACCCCAAACGGGTGTTGGAACGCGGCTACACCATGGCCCAGGACCACGAAGGACGCGTGGTGGCCAACATCGCTGGGCTCAGCGAAGGGCAAACCATCAGCCTTCAGTTCGCTGACGGGAGCGCTCACGCCGACATTCACACCATTGAACCAAAGGAGGACCCCGCATGACCGAAGAAATGACCTACGATGAAGCCCTACGACGACTGGAAGAACTGGTGAGCCAACTGGAGCGAGGTGGAAAAAACCTCGACGAAACGTTGGCCATGTTTGAAGAGGGCACGGCCCTGCTCAAGCGTTGTCAAAGCGAACTGAGCGAAGTGGAAGGGCGACTGGCCGAATTGAACTTGGACGAAGCCGAAGCCTTGGTGAACGACGACCAATGAGGGTTGACCATGGGCGGCCGCAAGCATGTTGCGCTTCAACGACGCGTCGCCCGATTGCTCGCCTCGTGGAAGGACCCCCACGATGTTCGCCCGTACCCCGAACTCAACATCGTTCAGCGCGTGGACATCGCCGAAGACGGTGAGGTCAACCTCACCGTTCGACCTCCTCGCCCTCACTGCCCGTGCTGCTTGCTGGATCTTGACGAGTTGCGAAAGCGGATCGGGGAAATCAAAGGCGTGACCTTCGTCCACCTTGAGGTGGTCGACATTCCCGCTGCTCCAAGGTGGACCCGCGCCATCAACCGTTGAGCCGTTTCACCCCCTGATGTGAGGCAACCGGTGCCCGGGCGCACCCTGGAACGACCCATGGGCGCCCGCTCATGCCACCGGCTGGACACGGGCGTGCACCGCCCGAAGCACGGCAAAGGCCGGCAACGACCAGCCAACCACCGCTACCAACCAAGCGATGAGGGAACCGAGCAGGACGCCAAAGGCGGGCAGCGACCACATGGCGACGTTGGCGTAGACCGCCACGCTGGCGCCGCCCAACATCATCGGACCCGCTGCACCACGGGGGACGGTGGGGCCTTGGGCCAACCACAACGCCACCATGCTCGTGAGGAAAATCGCTGGGAACACGCTGGCCAGTCCAGCGAGCAAGGGCTCGCCCAGGCCCGACAACCAAACGGCGACCCCGATGGCCAGCGCCGCCATCACCCCGCGTGCGAGCAGCACCTGTTTGGAAACCGATTTGCTCCCCTTGGGGGCGGGTTGGGGGCGAGCGTTGAACAACGCCACGACCACGAAGAGAAGGGCGAAGCCGGCCACGGCAAGACGTCGTTCGGAGAGGTGAGCGTTGAGCACGTTCTCCACCGTCCAGAGCATCGTCAAACCCATCGCCACCCACAGCCCAAGCGCTGAGACGGTGGTGAACAGGAGCGGGTGAGACGATGTTTCGAACCAACGCGGCAGCACGAGCCAGGCGCCCAAAAACAAGGCGTTGAGCAACATCCCCAGCGGAACCACCGACATGCTCGAGACAAGCGCTTCCTCGCCTCCCGCCAGGTACATGCCGATGCCGGCGGGAACAATGGTGGACGGGGCCGTGCCGAGCAGCCCGCCGATGAGGCCGCCCCACTTTTCGATGGCCACCGTCACCGCCGTGGCCACCACGCCGGCGAGGACCGCCGAGATCAGAATTGAGGTCAGCGCCAACCTCAACCCTCCAACGCTTCCAACCGCTGCTCGAGCCGTTCCAGACGTTCTCCCGTCCAGTGCTCAACCGGTTCCCCGTTCACATAGAGCACGTTGAACGGAATGAAGTCGATGTGCTCGGTCCAGGCATTCGCCGCTTTGAAGGCCGTGCCTTCTGGCGTGGTCAGGTCCAGCGTGTGGATGTCGAGCGGGCGAGGGGGTTGCCAGGCGGACAAGGCGGCGTACCACGCCACGCAATCATCGCACGAAGGACGCCCGAGGACGAGAAGAGCCGGGCGTTCGGTGCCCAACGACCGTTCGATGTCGTCAAGCGGCGTCAGCAGCATGAGGCTCACCTAAGCGTAGGATTGGCTGTTGATGACGTCTTGGAGCTCGATGACCTTGGCGTCACGACCTTTGGCATGGTCCGCTGCTCGGTTGAGGCGAGAACGCATCCAACCCAGCGTCATCATGCCTTTCATGGCGTTGATGGACTCGATGAAATGCATCGGGTTGCTGCCCAATTGGGCATGGCTGCGGATGTCTTCCTCAAGGTCTTCCAGCACTTCGGCATAGAGGTCGAGCAACTCGTCCAACGCTTCCCGCGTGACGCCCATGCCGGCGATGCTTTTGGCCATGGACAACAAGGCCGTGGGAGTCAACAACCCTCCCGCCTGACTCGCCACAAATTCCTCGGCAGCGCTGGCCTCACCACCGTCTTGGCCTGCCTCATCGTCCTCGGTGGGTTGGGTGTTGAGCACGGCTCGGTCCAGGTGGCGGGGTTTGATGGTGGCGACACGGTCGCGTTCGGCGGCTTCGGCGGCGTGACGAAGCAACTGGGCCAAATGCTGTTCGAGATGGTCAATGCCCGCTTGAACGGCGGCGGAGCCGACGGATTCCACGTGTGCGATGCGGTCGATCATCAATTCACGGGTCCGGTTGTAGTTCAACCGACTGCGCTGCGGGTCGTCAAGGGTCTTGCGTTCAGGGTCTTGGGACAGCGTTTGGGATTCCATCTGAGGCACCAATCGGTCAAGTTCCTCGCACAACAAGGTCACCAGCCGCTCCTTCACGTCACCGGAAAGACGCATGGTGGTGTAGTGGGCGGCCACCGCTGCGATGTGACTGGCGGAATAGGGCTTGGCGACCATGCGCCCCGTTGACCTCCTGCCGCCCTTGAATGATGTGGTGGGCAGACATGGCTCACTCGGTCAGGCCGTCGTCCCGACCCAAGACTTGGTTGAACTCCCAAGCATGGAGGCATTCGTGTCCGCCCAAAAAGCCGCCCGCTTCACGGGATGGCCCAATAAATTCGGCGCCGCACATGGAGCAGAACACGTTCACGATGAGTTCGTTGAAGTAGGTCCCGTTGGGGGTCTCCCGCTTTGGAATGCGTTTGCCCACGTCCTCGTGGGTCCACCCCGAAGTCTTCTCGCACACGTCTTCGCCTTGAACATCCTGTGTCATGCATCCCACTCCATCACCCAAGGCAAGGCGCCGTCGGCCGTGATCGGGCGCATGCCGTCCTCATCTCGAACCCACGTGTCTTCGGTGCCCACGCTGCCTTCGCCGTAGACCACCTTCGGTTCAATGGCCATCGTCCCGCCCACCGGAAGCGGGCGGTCAAAGCCCATTGCCACCACCGGCGACTCGTCCAGTTGCAAACCAATGGAATGGCCGAGGAAGCGACTTTGGTCGGGTTTGGTTCCCATCAGGTGGTCTTCGTAACCCAGGTCCTTGGCCAGCGCAAACCCGGCCTCCCAAGCTCGGCTGCAGTGCAACCCTTGGTCGAGCACGTCCACCACCTCTTCTTTGATGGTCAGCATGTCATCGAGGCGTTCTTGCCAAGCATCGCTTAGACGACCGGCCACGAACATGCGGGTGGTGTCCACCATGTACCCTCGATGGGCATGAACAAGGTCGACCAGCACGGGTTCACCCGCTTTGACCTTGGAAAAACCCGAACCCATGCCGCTGAGCGGATGGGGACCGGTGCCGCCGATGGCCGAGTCAAAGAACGATGGAATTCCACCGGCGCGACCCGCGACGATGACGCCTCGGTCGCACTGAAGTGGGTAGCGGCGCATTTGGACCGTGCCGCCAAAGCCTTCGCTTCGGCTCACGGCTTCGGCCGCCGCCACCATGTCCAATTCGCTCACGCCCTCGCCGCCAACGGCCTGAACCGCCTCGAACATCCGAATTTGAATAGAGGCCCCGGTGTCCATTTGGTCAAGTTCCCACGCGGATTTGACTTCGCGCTGACGGTGCACGACGCCCGTGGCGTCGCCCGCCTCGCCCAACGAGGAAAGAGCGGCGGCGAACCGAGCGGAGAACGAGGCCGGCGCTTCACCCAATTGCAGGGCTGGAGCTTCGGTCACGCCCTTGCTCTGGAGATGCTCGGCGAAGACGGAGAGTCGGGGAAAAGCCTCGATGAGGTGCGGGGCATCGTCGTCACCGGCTTCCCAAACGGCTCGCTTGAGCGAGCGACGGACAAAGGCCACGGGGCCATCGCCGCCCGCCTCAACGCTGCCACCCGCTCCCTTGGCGGGAACGAACAGCGTCCCGTCTTGGCGGCCGCCGGCGTAGTAGTAGAGGTCAACGGGGTGCTGGATGAGGGCCCCGGGCAAACCTGCTTCCTCGAGCATCTCGGCCAAACGAGCCTGACGAGCAGCCAACTCGGAGACCGGCACGCGCCAGTCCTCCCCTTCGGGGCCGATGAGATCGGTGGGCGCCCACTCGGTCATGTTCATCGGTGACGGGCAACCGTTCAAAACCCGTTCGGCGGCACAGACCCTCAAGTGCGCATCGTCTCAAGTTGCCCTTGAGGGGTGGCGGCCAAGCGTTCCTCGGCGATGGCGCAATACTCGGGTGAAAGGTCCACACCAACGTAATGCCGTCCGTGCAATTTGGCCGCCACGCAGGTGGTGCCCGAGCCGTTGAAGGGGTCAAGGACGATGTCGCCGGCAAAGGTGTACATCTCAATGCAGCGTTTGGGCAATTCCACCGGGAAAGGCGCTGGGTGATTGACTCGAGACGCTCGTTCAGTGGCAAACGACCAGATGGACTTCGTGTGCTGAATGAAATCATCCCGTGGAATGGTATCCAGGCGCCCCGCTTCACGTTCATTTTTGCTACGGGGCAGTTTGTAGTCGCCTTTGGAGAACACGAGCAAATATTCGTGAACATCTCGCAAGCAGGGATTGGACGCCGATTGGAAGGACCCCCAAGCGCACGACGAACCGGCGCTGGCGGATTTGTCCCAAACGATCTCCCCGCGCATCAAGAACCCGATTTCGGCCATGATGATGTTGATGTGGGACGACAACGGGATGTACGGCTTGCGGCCCAGGTTGGCCACGTTCACCACCATCCGCCCACCAGGGGTCAACACTCGGTAGCATTCTGCAAAGACCTCGTGGAGCAGGGTGAGGTACTCCTTGAGCGAGAGGTCATCGTCGTATTCCTTCGAAGCGTTGTACGGGGGAGAGGTGACGACCAAGTGAACACAGTTGTCAGGAAGCGGCAGCGCCCGTGCATCGCCGCACACAACCGTGTCCAACCGTTCCTGGGGGAGGCCTTGGGCGGGGCCGACCTCGCGAGAACTGACCAAGCCTTCGTTGAGTCGGCTGGTGTAGTACAGGCTCGCATCGTGACCCTCTCGCCTTGACACGCCGAACGCTGAGGTCGCGGTTGAGGCACGCCGACGGGCCCCCTCCAGAGGAGCCTTGTCGTTTGGCGGTGCATCGGCCATGGGGACGAAGGGCTTCGCGGGCCTTATCACCTTTCGCGCCCTTCACCGGCCGGTGACGCGCGTTGTGCGACCCCACGCCGACGAGCGCGCCCCATGAACTCGGAGCGAGGAATCAAAAACCGTGCGCTCGTGGGGAGGCCAATGGCGAAGGTCCTGTCCTTGGACGACGTCAACGTCGACGGCAAAACCGTGTTGTTGCGCGTGGACATCAACAGCCCGCTCGACCCGGCCACCAAGACCTTCCTCGACGACACCCGCATCCGTGCGATTCTCCCGACCCTCAGGAAACTGTCGAAAGCCAAGGTCATCCTCTTGGCCCACCAATCTCGGCCCGGCCGCTACGACTTCACCAGCACGTTGGGTCACGCCCGTGAACTTGGACGACTCCTTGGACGCCCGGTGAAGTGGGTCAACGACATTCACGGCCCGAAAGCGATGCAAGCCATCGAGGCCATGAAACCTGGCCAATTGTTGATGCTCAACAACGTCCGCATGGACGAAGACGAGGCCACGATGAAGGGCGACATCGCCGCCATGGCCGACACCCAACTCGTCCAGCGCCTCTCGAGCGTGGCCGACATGTACGTCAACGACGCTTTTGCTTGCGCCCATCGCTCTGCGCCCTCCGTGGTTGGTTTTGCCAGCACCTTGCCGTGCGTGGCGGGTGAATTGATGAACAACGAGTTGAGCAAGTTGGACCAAGCCCTTGAAACACCAAAGCGCCCTTGTTTGGCGGTCTTGGGAGGCGTGAAGGTGGACGATTCCATCGAGGTTGCCGAAAACATGTTGCGAAACAACATCGCTGACGCCCTGTGGCCCACCGGCGGTGTGGCCAACCTGTTGCTGGACTTGGCCGGATACGACATCGGTGAAGGCAATCGAGAATTTCTCAAAAGTCAACTTGGCGACCAATGGCAAGCCACCGTCAAGCGAGCCAAGGAACTCGTCAACGACCACGGCAACAAGATCCATCTTCCCGTGGATTTAGCCGCCAACATCGAAGGCAACCGCGTGGACGTTTCCATCGATGATTTCCCCTTGGAAGCCCCGTTCCACGACCTTGGCATTCAATCCGTCCGCCACCTCTCCACGGCCATCAAGGGGGCCGGCACCATCATTCTCAATGGCCCAGCGGGCGTGTTTGAGAACAACGACTTCGCCTTGGGCACCATCGAGATGCTCAACGCCTGCGCTGAATCCTCGGGCTTTTCCGTGATGGGCGGCGGCCACACGGCCACCCTCGTGGCCAAGCGAGGTTTGGCCGACAAAATGGGCCATGTTTCCACGGGCGGGGGGGCTTGCCTGGACTACATCGCTGGACGTCCGTTGCCCGGCGTGGTGGCGCTGGAACAAAGTGCGGTGGCCTTCGGCGTTGACATCAAGGTCAAGCACGACGCATGAAGGAGCCACTGGGGAGACTCGAACTCCCGACCTTCTGATTACGAATCAGATGCTCTACCAACTAAGCCACAGTGGCGGCAACCTGCCGCTGTCCCAATCAAACATAAGACCCTCGGTTCAAACCTCAGCGTTCTTGAAGCATGGACAGCAGGCCTCACCATGAGCGAAGCCCCTCCCGTGCGCTACCGCAACACGGTCCTCTACGACCGTGGAGGGCAGCGCACCACGGGAGACATCCTGCTCCACGCCGACGGTTCGTGGACCCCGTCAAACGGGGACGAAGACGTCATGGAAGACCTTGACGGTTCGAAACGCCTCATCACGCGCAGCTTCCAAAACTGGCACACGCACCTTGCCATGCAGTTGAACGCCCGAGATTTCAGCGACGGGTTTCCGTTGCACCGCTGGCTGAACGAGGCCATCTTCCCCACCGAATCGCGCATTACGCCCGAGTATGTTCGCATGGGCAGCCGTTGCGCAGCGGCCGAAATGATTCGAACCGGAAGCAGTTTTGCGGCGGACATGTACTTCTTCCCCCACGTGACGGGGCAGGTCCTCAACGACGCAGGGTTGCGTGGTTTGGTCGGTGGCCCGGTCAGCGATTCGGCCTTGCCCAGTCACCCCGATGCGGCCTCGGCGCTGGGCGAATTGGACGGTTTGCTGGCGGACAACGATGCCGATGCGTTGGTCCAGTACGCCATCGCTACCCATTCGGTCTACTTGTGCAGCGAAGAAACGCTTCGCAAAGCCTCCGACTTGGCTGAAAAGCGGCAAGCACGTTTGCACATCCATGTCAGCGAAACGCGCAAAGAAGTGGCCGATTGCCACGCCAAGACCGGTTTGTACCCGGTGGAGTACCTCGACAGCCTTGATTTCTTCCAACCGGGCACGATTTGCGCCCACGCCTCCTGGGTGAAGAAGAACGAAATCCGGTTGCTCAAAGAACACGAAGCCACCGCCGTCCACTGCCCGTCGTCAAACATGAAACTGGCGTGCGGCGGAACCTTATCGCTCCCGGCCTACCTGGAAGCCGGCGTAGACGTGCGTTTGGGAACGGACGGTGCAGCCTCGTCGGGCAACGGCCTGAACATGCAAGGCGAGGCTCGCTTGGCCACCCTCGTTCAACGGCACGATCATTGGGACCCCACGCTGTTGCCGGCGGTTGAGGCCATGGACCTCGCCACGAAAGGTAGCCGCGACTGGGCCGTGTGGAACCTCGACGATGTCCGCATGCGGCCACGGGGCCGTTCGGACAATCGCCATTTGGCCAACCTCATCTTCAACGGGGCGGAGTGCCTTGACCTGTGGGTCAACGGGCAGGCGCTGCGAAGGAACGGTACCACCCTTACCGTGGACGAAACGGCCATCCTCGACGAGATCGACGAGGCCGTGGCGACGTATTATGACGGTGTGGAGTGATTCACTCCACGCGTGAATACGCCAAGCCACCGACGCCGATGAGGGCGAAAATGAAGTAGGTTGCAAACCCTGCCTGCAAGTCAACGCTGTACGCCAAATCGACCACCGTTCCCTCGGGCAGGCCGCCTTGGTTGAGCGTGCCGATGCCAGCGAAGTACGTGCCTTCCTGAACCTCCCAAACCAAGCCATCTTGGCCGTTGCTGCCCGAAGCCACCAGGTCGGTGTCAAACGGTCCGCACGAGTTGGACCCGCCTTCGTTAAAGATCCCGGTGGGCTGAGATTCACAGGTGTTCTTTTCATCCTCATCGGCGATGACGACGTAGATATCGTCCCGGTCCCACGTCAAGGTCAGGGTGGCGGACACAAACACGGCAAAGCTCTGCTCGGGAAGCGGGTCGTCGGCAAAGAAGGTACGTTCAGGGACGGTGGGCGTGGTGATGTTGGTCAGTTCGCCTTCGACGGTGAAACCCACCGTTCCCAAGAGCACCAGCACCACCGCGAGACCCACCATGGCGTAGCCGATGGTCTCCTGTTTTCGCACCTTCACGACCTCACATGAAGAAGAAGGCGATGCCCAAGATGGCGTAACACGCCAGCAACATCACGCCTTCCAACCAGTTGGTTTTCCCATCGGCGAGGATGGCGATGGTGATGAACACCGAGACGAAGGTGGCGGCCGTCTCCAACAAGCCAAATTCAAGCGGCAAGCCGACGCCGAGAACCCACCCCAGGAGAACCATGACCGGAGCGACGAACAAGGCGATTTGGACGCTGCTGCCAATGGCGATGGCGATGGAGAGGTCCATCTTGTCTTTCCCGGCCACCAGAACCGCCGTGAAATGCTCCGCCGCATTGCCGAAGAAGGGAAGCAGCACCACGCCGATGAACAATTCCGGGAGGTGCCATGCCTCGACGGTGGTCTCCAAACTGTGCACGAGAACGTGGGCCATCCACCCCACGAAGACGGTGGCGAGGATGAGCAAACTCCAGGCGTCCTTCACGCTGAGTTGGGGGTCTTCGTGGTGACCGTGCCCGCCCGATTCAAAGGAGGCGGCGTGTGTTTTGAGTTGGAACAACAACGAGCAGCCGTAGATGACAAGCAGAATCAAGGCGGTTGCGTAGGACAACCTCAGAACATCGTCGCTTGAGCCCCCGCTGTGATGGAAGGCTGAGGGAACGATGAGGGCCACGAAGGCCATCACCAACAACGCCCCGTTCATCTGCCCGCTTTGAGAGGCAAAATCTTGCTCGGTGTGCTTGAGTCCGCCGTAAAGCATCGCCAATCCCAACACCAGCAGCAAGTTTCCGAGGATGGAGCCGATGAGGGAGGCTTGCGTGACGGTCACCATCGTTTCGACCAAATCGGGGTTTTGGGAGGCGGCGTAAAGCGCCATGCCGGCGATGATCATCTCCACGGCGTTGCCAAACGTGGCGTTGAGCAAGCCCCCCACGGCTTCACCGGTTCGCAGCGCGATCTCCTCGGTTGCCTTGCCCATCAGGAAGGCCAAGGGGGCAATCGCCACCATCGAGAACACAAACGCCATCTGCAGGTTGTGGCTGAATTCAAAGTAAAGGGTCATGGGGACGGCGAGGAGCAACCAGTTGAGCTTGTTCTGCAACGGATTCAAACTGTCGAGCAGGGTTTGAGGATACACCTCGTTTGGGGTGTCTTGATGCTCGCCAACAACGGTGGATTCGCTCATGGTGGCCGGGGCTCCTTGGAGGTGAAGACGGTGAAACCTCAGTCCTCATCAGACGTTCGCTTCACGGCCCGACGCTTGACGGGCGCCTTGCGGGGTGCCGGTCGACGACCAACGGCTCGACGGACAGGCTTCTTCGTTGCCTCATCGTCGTCATCATCGTCGTCGTCATCTGCGTCGTCGTCGTCATCGTCGTCGTCGTCGTCATCGTCGTCATCCGGTTCCTCATCCTTCTTCTTGCGGCGGCGTTCTTTACGCTGAACAATGTTGATGGCGAAGGGGTCGTCATCGTCCTCTTTTGGAGCCGATTTCGCCTCCTCCTTCTTTTCCTCGTTTTCGGCAGGGGCTGCGGCGGCACCGGTTCCGGTGACGGCGTCCATGTCAAGGTCTTGGCTGGTGCCAATGAATTCCGACATCCACGATTCATCGTCTTCATCATCGTCGCCCCGCTTCTTCTTCTTTGGCCCCGACATGCCCACTTGGATGATCATCAAGGAAACGACGATGGCCAAGAGGTTCACCACAGCGATGACCCACACGATCACGTACGGCGGGTCGGCAAAGCCTGGCGTGATGGTCTCGGGTTCCACCGGAGGCTTGAGGTCCTCCTCGTAATTGCAGACGGTGGTCCCGTCCAAGCGGTTTCGGCAGAAATCCACGATGAATTCCACGCGCTTCTGAACTTCGTTGCCGGCACCGTCGGTGGCTCGTACGGTGATGGCGTGCTTGCCGGCCTCAAAGTTCCCGGCGGTCACCTCCATGTTGGCGGACAAGGAGCGGTTGTTGCCTTCCAAGTCGGTGATGCCGGTCAAGTCGGCCCAAGGCGTGGACACGGGCGAACCCGTCAAGCCGCCGTAGTGGTAGGTGAACCGGTACTGGAACGAGGTGATGACAACGTCGTCGGTGGCGCCCGCCAGCACGTTGATTCGGTTACCGTAGAGGTACTTCGAGCCGTCAGAAGCCGGCGTGGGCGAGAAGATGTTCACCACGGGGAGTTGGGCATCGATGGAGAGGTGTCCCCAGGATTGGACAACCACGTTGCTGGACTCGTCTTCCATGGTAACCCGAACGACCATGTCGCCCGCATCGGTGTTGGCGAGGATGCTGAAATCGTAGGTGTAAAGTGGCCCGATGTTGGGGTTGTTGCGGTTGTCGTTGAGCACCGCCAGCGGTTCTTCGTCGTTGGTCAGAACGCCGCCGGTCAAGGTGGTGATGTTGATGGTGGGGGTGGTGCCGAGGTCCTCGTTGACCTGGACGCGGAGGCTGTATTGTCCGGCCACCAGCGTGGTGCTGTCATACGGAGCACCGTCACCATCCACCACGGTCAGGGTGGCGTTGGGCAGGAGCGTGTCCTCAGCGACCTTGAAGGCGTTTCCACCAAAGCCAGCAAAGATTTCACCGTTGAAATTGCCCCATTCGTCGGTGATGGTCACAGCGTACCACACGTTTCGGTCAACATCGCTGGGGATGGTGAACTCACGGGTGATGGTATCGCCGGTTTCCACGGTGGTTTCGATGGTGTCAAGCACCGATTCCCATCCGTCCGATTCAATGGTGGACAAGTCGTTCTCATCCTCACCAAAGGGCGCCCCGTAATGGCGCCAAATGGCGTATGTTTCGTTGGCTTCGTCCTCGTTAAACCACTCGAGGCTCACGAGGTTCATCGAACCGATGGAATAGGCGTTCTTGATCCGGGGAGGATTGGGAGCCAAGGTGTCTTCAAACGGCACTTGGAAATAATTCTGAATGAGGTTGGTGTAGTGATAGGTCCCGTTAACGTTGCCATAAAGGGCTTCAGACGTGACCCAATAGAAGGAGTTCGTCCGGTACACATCGGCGGGGACTTCGGCGTCGAAGTAACCAACGCCGTCGCTCACGGTTCCCAAATAAATGAGGGTCTCGTTTTCAACGAACTGACCGGTGTTGACGCGGTAGGTGGAATACCAAACGTGGTAGATCTCACCTTCAATGCCCAGCTGGTCGTTCCAGGTGACGCGGGTGGTGCGGTCACCGATGAATTCAGCGTGGACGTTGGTTGGCTCGGCGACCCAACCGTAGAAGGCGTTCTCCTCGATGGCGTTGGTGCAAGAATCACCGGTGGTGTCGGTGTTGATGACGCCGGTGGCGTCCACCGTCACCACGCAGTAGTACGAATAGCCGAGGAAGCCTTGCGGAACCTGGACTTGGTAGGAGTTGATGCCTTCCAGAATGCCAGACACGACCAGTTCAACGTCGTTGCGCAAGACCGTGACAAAGGGTTGGTCCGAGCGGTAGACGCGATAGGTTTCACCCGTTTCGGCGGCGACATCGCCCCAACTGATGTTGGTGTACCCCGTGCCATCGAGTGGGTTGGGCACGAATTCCGCCGAAAGCAGGATGGGTTGGTCAGGAGGATTGTTGTCTTCGGTCACCGGACCGACCGTGTTCTGGCCTACGAACCGAAGGTCCTCGTAATCTTGCCCGGCGCCAAACCAATTTGGTAGGTAGTACGTGATGGAATAGTAACTCTCCTGTTGGGTGCTGGGCGGAATGTCAACGACGTAGGACGTGTTGGTGGCGTCCACCACGGCGATGGGTGTTGCGGTGATGGGCAGGAACACGCCGTTGCTGCGGTCAATGGGGTAAGACGTCTGCCAAATCCGAATTTGCAAGGCATCGGGGCCAGTCGTGGGGTGGACCGCCTGGATGGAGTTGTAATTCAACCAGTTCAGCGTGGTTTGGCTCGTTGTAGGGTCAAAAAGAGCCGAGATGATGAAGGGCGTTTGAACCGGCTGGGTGATTTCCTGAACCGGCGTGTAGAGGTGCGACCCGTTGAAGAGGAATTCAGCGGCTTCCGTACCGTTGGACAACGAGGTCGTGATGGCGTAGTAAAACGAGCCGTTGGTGCCCGGGGAGACGGGATATTCCACGATGTGTCCCGGATGGGCGTTTTCGTCACAGTTCATCGGGTTGCCACCGGCCGATCCCGAATCGCAGGCCGCCACCGTCATGAAGGGCGTCAACGAAGCGAGGTTTGAAGCGTTGATGATGGAGGTGTGGCGGTAGACGTTGTAGGTGGCGCTGAACAAGGCGTTGAGCACGTTGATGTTGGTGGATTCCAGATTCGTCCACGTGATGGTGGTGGTTTCCGTGGCGACATCAAAGGTGGCGTTGATGTGTTGCGCTTGCAAGTTGGAGGGTGTGCCGAGGTTTGCATCGGCCGCTGAGGGGGTGACCGGCGCCAAGGCGAGCAGCATCACCGCAACGAGAAAGACGGCGCGCAAAGTTCCGTTTTGTTCAGCCGTAGGACTACCCATCAACGCATATGTAGCCTTCGTCCGTTATGACTATGTCGCTTTGAGGGTGTCAAAAATCCCGATACACGGCCGTTTTTGAGGTCGCCATCAAGCCGTGGAATCCGTTTCGTTGGTGACGTCGGGTTGAGGCAACGGGTCGGCTTGGTCCAGCGCCTGAATTTCACCGCGCGCTTGGGCAAAACGAACCAAAAACGTCCAGATGCCTCCTAGAGCAGAAATGAACACGATGAGGCTCATCGGGTTGACGTTGATGTGGTCGTAAGGGGCAGGGTAGGCGGCCGAAGTGGACCAACCGGCAATCAGCATCACGCCCATCACCACCAATGAAAGCAGGGTCAACACGGTCCGATCCGCTCGCGAGAAACCGCGATAGTTTCGTGCACCCGCCACGGCCTGCGCTTGCGTGCCCATGTAGGAACCGAGCAGGGTCATGAACGCTGCAGCGAAACCCAAGGTGATGTCGCCCACGAAGACCGAGGCGCTGATGCAAACCACCCACGTGGCGTCGAGCAAACGGTCAATGGTGTGGTCAAGATAATCCCCCCATCGAGTGACCTCTCCTTTGGCTCGAGCAAGCGACCCGTCCAACCCGTCAAACAGCATGGCCAAGGCGATCATCAACGCACCGCCCAACAACCACCCGCCGCCTGAGGCGTTTTCGGGAGCGTACATGGCCAACACGCCGCCAGCCACGCCAAACGGCAAAGCCAGCCAGGTGATGGTGGCCGGGGAAAATCGGTGAAACGCGCGCAACACGGGTTGAAGCCCCGCTTCCCACTGGCGGCGCATCTTCTCAAGAGCCATGGGGCAACCACCTGCGAAGGGGTGTTATGGTTTGTGGAGCCGTTGAGGTTCACGGTGGCGATTGTTCAAGCCAATCGATGGCGCTGAGGGCGGCTTCTTCGAGGGGTTCGCTCACCAACCCGCCATCTACCCAGTCGATGACCGTAGCGAGGAGTGAGGCGGTGTCCTGAACGCCGGCATCCAATTCCAAAACGGGGACATCCAACTCAAACTCGAGCAGTTCGGACCAATGACCGGCCATCAACTCCCATTCAACGTTGGCCTGCACTTTGGAAGGCGGATAGCGACGCCCTTCCAACCGTTGGCGGAGCGTTTCGGGATGACAGCGCAACAACACCACGCCATCAACGTCAAGGAAATGGGCGAGGTGCCCGTCAACCGCATGCAGCCCCGTCTCGGGCCCTTCCCACTCGTCGGCAAGCCGGTGAATATCGATGGGAGCGGCTCCGTCCACCTCGTCCGTGTCGCCCAAACACCCGTGTTCCTCGGCCAAGGCAGCCAACGAACGGACCGCCCAACCCGCTTGCTCAAGTCGCTGGCAGAGTTGCGTTTTCCCAACGCCGGGGGTGCCGCTGACGGCGAGGAGATGGCGCTTGGTCATGGCCACGGGTCGGTGGCGCTGGTATCTAAAGGGCGGCGAAGGTTCTCGGCCGCAAATCAGCAAAGGCTCCATAGCCACCCGCCTGCTCTCACCGCCTGTTCCCATGTTCGGCATGCAAGACCCGTCCCAAACCCTGCTCCAAATCGAGCGGTACATGGACGAAGGGCGGCTCGAACTGTCCGAGGTGATGGCCACGCAGTTTTGCGACCTCATGCTGTCCAACAAAAAACGGGACCCGCAACAACAAATCTTCCTCCTCAAAGGTCTGCGTTTGATGTGCGATGTTTACCTCTTGCGCAACAAAGCCGACCAGAGCATGAAGGCCATCAAACGCATGCACGGCGAGCGAAAGGCGTTGGTGAAGGTGCTTGAGAAGCATGCTCCACAGATGTTGGCCACCATGCAGCCCGAACACGAAGACCACCTTCGTGCTGGGCGATTGTTGGCGGCCGCCGGGAAGACCAAGGCGGCGGCCAAAGCCTTTGCTCGGTGCGAAAAACTCGCTCCGGGTCACCTCGCCGCAGCGCAGGCTGCCGTGGAAGCCCAGCCGACCAAAGCGCATGTTCAACGCTTGCTCGCAGCGATTGACGCAGCAGGGAACGTCATCTCGACCAACGGTCGCTTTGTCCTCCAACCCACGGCCTCGCCTGAGGTGGAGCTCGAGCGCGTGGTGGCCACGCTCAGCACGGCCGCATCAACCGTGAGCGGTCTGGCTTCATCATGCGAGCAAGCGGCGCAGCAACTTCAGGCCCAGCAAGCCGCCATCATGGCCGGCGAACAGGCGGCGAACGCTCGCCTTCAATCAGCGTTGGACAGCCTGCAACCAAAACACGATTACTATCAGTATGGTTGATGGTAGCGAGGGATGGATTTGAACCATCGATCTCCGGGTTATGAGCCCGACGGGATATCCAGACTACCCCACCTCGCTAAACCAACGCCCACGGTTCACCGTTTTCAAACCACCGTTGATGAAATCATCCAAAAACGGGTGGTTTCATGAGGAGGAAGCCCCCACCGAGTTCCATGGGAGCAGGTCAAGCCCAATCCATTGGCCTGTTCGCCGTGCTGGTCTTGGGCAGCCTCGCTGGTTGCCTCGCCCCGTTGGAGGACGACGGCAACGGACAACCCATCACCATGAACGTCCACTACGACGCCACCTCCGGCACCATCACCGAGCGGGTACAAAACAACGCCGTCATCTCCCAAACGGGCGTTGAATTGGCGTTTGATTTCGCCAGGGTCACGTCCAAGGCCGGCGCGATGAAAACGTTCACGCTTGACCCCGGTGACGATGAGGACGGTTCCAACGCCGTCACCGTTAACGCCAACGACCAGGCCGAACTCACCTACACCTATCTCACCCACGGGTTGTTCACCGCCGTGCTCAGCGCCACGGACGAAAGCGACAACACCGCTTCCATCGACGTGACCATCCGTATCGACAAGCAGATCGATTGGACCCAAACCAACACCGACGACCCTTCCCCGATGACCCTCTCAACCGTGCCTGATTGCCGGTGCGACGCTCCAGAGAAAATCGTCATCGAATCCACCATCACCAATCCCAACGAATTGGTTCCCGGAACGCAAGTCACGGTCACCTGGCACCTCAACGACCCCGACGGTGAACAACAAGCCTTTCACACCGAACAAATCGGAGACGGGCAAGAAGCAGCGTGGTCGCACAATCAGTACAACCTCGTTAAAGGCGCCTGGAGTTTGGAAGTCAGCATCGATTCGGGCAACGATTCCATCAACCTTCACCACATGGTGAGCATCCTCTACGAGACCGTTGAATCGGAACCCAACCCGCTTGCGCTAGAGGACCACGATGGGGTTGCCGATTCACTTTCAGTTTCGAAAAATCAAAACGAAAAGTGAAAAAACGATTCGCTGCGAGCCACCTTCCGCTCAATGACACCTCCGCTGATGCCAGATTCACGGCGAGCCCTCCTTCGTTCGTTCATATAGGGAGGGCCGATGAGATGGGGATTGAGGGATGAAGAATGCCGACCAAAGCGAAAACAAACGTGAACATCGAAGTTGAAAAGAATGAAGCACCTGAGGAAGAGGTGGCTCCTCCAATGACGGAGGAAGAGGAGGTCGAACTGACCATCGAAGACCTGCCCGGTGTGGGGCCTGCTACCGCCGAGAAACTCCGAGAAGCCGGTTTTGAGGAACTCCTTGCGCTCGCCGTGATGTCGCCCGGCGACCTGGCCGAAGAAGCTGAGCTGGGCGAAGCGGTCTCTGCTAAGATCATCGCCGCAGCCAAGAAGATGGCCAACATTGGAGGCTTCGTTTCCGGCGATGCCTTGCTCGAGCGCCGCCGAGAGGTGCAAAAGCTCTCCTCCAAGGTGCAATCCATCGATGACCTCTTGGGCGGCGGTTTTGAAACCCAAGCCTTGGTCGAAGTGTACGGTGAATTCGGAAGCGGCAAGACCCAAATCGGCCACCAACTCGCCGTCAACTGCACCCTGCCCGTGGACCAAGGCGGTTTGGATGGCGACGTGTTCTACATCGACACCGAAGACACCTTCCGCCCCGAGCGCATCACCCAGATGGCCCGAGGTCACGGACTTGACCCTGAATACGTGCTCTCTCGCATCCACGTCGCCCGGGCGTACAATTCCGCCCACCAGATGCTCTTGGCTGACGAGATCAAGCGCATGAGCAAGGGGCTCAACGTCAAGATGATCATCGTTGATTCGCTGACCAGCCATTTCCGTGCTGAATTCATTGGCCGAGGCATGCTCGCACGCCGCCAACAAAAGCTCAACAGCCACCTGAAGGACTTGAAGCAACTGGCCGATGTCAACAACGCTCTGGTGCTGGTGACCAATCAAGTGCACTCGAAACCCGATGCCATGTGGGGCGACCCCACCAAGCCGATCGGCGGTCACATTTTGGCTCACGCCAGCACCTTCCGCCTCTACCTCCGCAAGGCCAAGGGCGGCCGTCGAATCGCTCGACTGGTCGACTCGCCCAACTTGCCCGACGGTGAATGCGTCTACCAGGTCACCGAAGAAGGCCTCCGGGACTGATTCGGCGCAAACGAAGCGGTTGCCAAACCGCCGGCTCGTCCAGCGAATGGTGCGGCAGGTTGAAAATGTCAACAAGGGAACTTCACCCATGCGCCACCTGATTGAACGTGTCCTTGAGCTCTCCGAGGAGGAACAACGACTCCCTCCTCGCGAACCGGCACCCGACCAGGGAAGCGATGAGGAATTGCTTGCCTTGTTGGAATCGCTCCAACCGCGTATCCGTGTCTACGGTGTTGGCGGAGCGGGATGCAACGCCGTCAACCGACTGTTCGACGAGTCCTTGTTCGAATCGTCCTACGTGACGGGTTACGCCATCAACACGGACGCCCAAGCGTTGCTTCAATCGCCGATCAAGGAAAAGGTGCTCATCGGCCGTACGGCGAGAGGCCGTGGCGCAGGAGGCGACCCCACCAAGGGCGAAGCCGCCGCACTCGAATCGGAAATGGTGTTGCGCAGAATCACCAACGACACTCAACTGGCCATCATCACCGCCGGCATGGGCGGCGGTTCGGGAACCGGTGCAGCGGGCCACATCGCCCGATTGGCGAAGGCTCAGGGCGCCCTCACCATTGCGGTGGTGACCTACCCGTTCAAGTCCGAAGGTTCGCTTCGCCGGCAAAACGCCGAATGGGGACTTGAACGCTTGAGGGAACATTGCGATACCATTTTGGTGATTCCAAACGAACGTCTGTTGGAAATTGAGGGCGTCAAGGACCTTCCCCTCGCCAGTGCCTTCAGGGTCGGTGACGAACTGTTGGTGCGCTCCATCACCGGCGTGACGGAGATGCTCAACAGCGACGGCATGGTGAACCTTGACTTTGAGGACTTGAAAGCCATCATCAGTTCGGGTGGTGGCGTCGCCATGATCGGCCTTGGGGCCGCCAAGGGCCCAGGTCGTGCGGAGGCCGCCGTAATGGAAGCGCTCCACTCACCGCTTCTCGAAATGGACATGAGCGACGCTCGAGGCGCCCTCATCAACGTCATCGGGGGCCAAAGCTTGACGCTTGGGGAAGCCGAACGTTGCGCTCAACTCATCAGCGAACAGATTTCACCCAACGCCAAAATCATCTGGGGGGCCGACGCCAAACCTGAACACGGTGATGACCTTCGAGTGATGGTCGTCATCACCGGCGTCAAAAGCCCGCAGATTCACGGCTCGATGGAAAACCGTCAGTTGAGAGCGTTGCGAAATCGCCAAATCGAATTCGTGAACTGATCACGGTCGCACGCTGTACCAAAGCAACGCGCCCAAGACCACCAAACCGGCGACGAGCAGCACGCGGTCAAGGGTGTCCACACCATCAAGACCTTCGTTGGGTATCAGGTCCCCGGAATGCTCAACGCCCGGTAACACCACCTCAAGGGTGGACCACGCATCATCGGTGTTGGCCAAATTTCCGTTGACCACGTTGCCATGAACCGTGAACGTGGTCCGACTGGCGTTGTCCTCTGGCGAGGTCCATACAACGGTCCACGATCGATGGTGGCTTCCCGCTTCGGTATGGGTCAATCCACCTTCCAGCATCTGCATCAAGGTGGTGTTGAAGGCCAACGTTCCGTTGGAAATCACCATCCTGAAACCCCCTTGTGACCGGTTCTCCACCGGGTCTACGGTGCCCGAGACGGTCAACGTCAGGTTGTAGGACGTGTTGCCTTCATACGCTTCGGGAAGGCCGGAGAGAACCACTTTGGTGGCGTCCGCGTAGGTGTGACAAAAGCACCCGTCATTGGCTTCTCTTCCAACACCGTCCGGTCGAGAAGAGCCCAAGCCGGGCAACAGAAGCGCAACGAGGAGCACGGAGACAAGAAGCCCTCGAAACTCCCCCATGCTCCCACCTCTTCGGAGGTTCCGTATGAGGGTTGCTTCATCCCAATCGGTGATGCAAGTCGGTGCATGGAAAACCCACCATTAAGTAGGATAAGCGCGACATTCTTCCTCATGATGGACGGTTTTGAACTGCCTGAAGACGATGACGAAGACGTGGACATCTACGCCGCGTTGGGACTGAACACGCCCGTTGACAGCGATGCACCCCCGGTTGGGGACGTTTACGACCCGCTCGCCGCCTTCATGGATGACGAAGAGGATGCTCCGGAGTTTGAACCCTTTACCGTTCAAACGGACGAGCCCCTCGGCATGGCATCGCAGACCGTTGAAGAACTGCTGGCCACCCTCGCCCGAGAACTCCTTGATGAAGAACGGTTGATGGCTTGTTTGGACGGCGGTCATGCCGATTTAGGGAGCCTCACGATTCAACGTGACCGTGACGCCTACCACCTCTCTCTCATCATCGACATGGGCGGTGAACAGATCAAGCCGTTCGCCACCGTGGTGGCCGCCGATGATGATTGGAAACCGCTGACCGCTCCCAAAGGATTGCACGCCCGTTGGAAGCCGCTTTACGATTCGCTTTGCCAGGCCCTCACCAACGCCTTGGCCCAACAGGGTCGGCCTTCAAGCCTCTGAGGGAGCGTGAAGTTCCACCCGCCAATCGATCGTGATGCCAGGGTCCAGCGAATTTGACACGCTGCAGTATTTTTCGTGGCTCTTTTCCACCACACGTTCAACGAGTTTCAACGGGACATCGCCCACCACATGGTAGACCATCGTCATGGACGTAAAACGGCGAGGCGTGGTCTCCGCTCTCGTGGAATCCAACTCAACCCAGACTTTGGAGAAGGAACGCTCCTTCAACCCGACGACCACGTCCACAAGGGAACACGCACCCACCATTTGCAAGGTTAACTGCATGGGCGACGGGCCGTTTTCCCAGTCCATCTCAATTCGTTGACCGGCGGCGTTGATGCCTACCATGCCCGTGCCTTGGGTCCATTCAACGCGTCCCTGCATGGACGGAGGAGAGGCGGTTCATTCTTGAAGGAGATGCTTGTCGCTCAAAGCGAGAGACATGACAGGTACACCGGTCACCATGGAAAACGGCACGCTGAAGGTTCCCCACGACCCGGTGATTCACTACATCGAAGGCGACGGTATCGGCGTTGACATCACGCCCGTGATGATTCGCGTCGTCGATGCTGCCGTGAACAAAGCCTACGGTGGCGAACGAGGCATCGTTTGGTCCGAAGTGCTTGCCGGTGAGAAAGCGTTCAACGCCACCGGCGAATGGCTCCCGCAAGCGACCTTGGACGCCATGATGAGCGGTTTGGTCTCCATCAAAGGTCCCTTGACCACCCCCGTTGGAGGCGGCATTCGTTCCCTCAACGTGGCCCTTCGTCAAAACTTGGATCTCTACGCCTGCGTGCGTCCGGTCCGCTGGTACGACGGCACCCCTTCACCGGTGAAAGCCCCCGGCGATGTGGACATGATCATCTTCCGAGAAAACAGCGAAGACGTCTATGCCGGCATTGAATGGGAAGCCGAAAGTGAAGAGGTCAAGCGCGTGATTGACTTCTTGCAAAACGAAATGGGCGTCGATAAAATCCGATTTCCCAACACGTCGGGCATCGGAATCAAGCCCGTGTCAAAGGAAGGGACGGCTCGCATCGTGCGTGCTGCCATTCAGTACGCCATTGACAACGACAAGCCCAGCGTGACCCTGGTCCACAAGGGCAACATCATGAAATTCACCGAGGGCGGCTTCCGAGATTGGGGATACACGCTGGCCAAGGAGGAATTTGGTGCCACTGAACTTGACGGAGGCCCGTGGTGCACGCTGGAAAACCCGAACACCGGCAACACGATCGTCATCAAAGACGTCATCGCCGATGCCATGCTCCAACAAATCATCACTCGACCCGCCGAGTACAGCGTGTTGACCACCATGAACCTCAACGGAGACTACATCTCCGACGCTTTGGCAGCTCAAGTTGGCGGCATCGGGATTGCACCCGGAGCCAACATCAACTACGACACCGGTATTTCCATCTTTGAAGCCACGCACGGGACGGCCCCAAAGTACGCTGGACAAGACAAAGTCAACCCCGGTTCACTGATTCTTTCGGCGGAAATGATGCTCCGGCACATGGGCTGGCGCGAAGCGGCCGACCTCATCGTGAAAGGCATGGAAGGGGCCATTTCCAACAAAACCGTCACCTACGATTTTGAGCGATTGATGGACGACGCCACCCTGCTGTCCTGCAGCGCCTTCGGCGAAGCCATGATTCAACACATGTGAGTGGGGATAGAGCCATGTCCCGCTCCTACGACGCCCGTTGGGTCAGCATCAAGGGGGCCCAAGAACGGAAATGGTGGATTCGAGCCAAGGCCAAAATTGACACGGGAGCCAAGCGTTGCTCCATTGACCAAGGCCTCGCTGAAGCCTTGGGATTGCCCGTCGTGGGCGAAGTCAAGGTTCGAAACGCCATGGGAAGCCAGGAGCGAAACGTCGTGTTGGCCAACGTTCGCGTGGGACGCATCACCTACAAAGTTGAGATGACTGTGGCCGACCGGAGCCAGTTGAAATGCCCCATGCTGTTGGGCAAAACCTTCCTCGATGAATTGGCCAAGCAACCGCTGAAACCCAACCGAAAAGGCGGCGTGCCTCAGTTCGTTTGAGAGCCAAGCCACGGCTTCAACGTTCGGTTGTTCTTGGTGACGCCAAAGCCAAACCGCTCTTCGATGGCCCGGTCAAGCAACGTGAAATCGCCGTCCATCGTGGCGACCAGCACGGCGCCGATATCGGGCAACGGCAACGAGGAAAGGTGCATGGCAAGCCGGTAGATGTCAAGATCGGTGGACTCGGGATAGATGGCTTGGCCTTCGAGTTCGGTTCGGACGGTGACGGAACGCAATTCCTTGAGTTGCGTGAGCTCCTCAAACACCTCGCTGTGATGCAGGAGGAACGCTTCAAGCGCTTGGGAGGACTCGGGAACATCGGCCAACATTTCGCTGGTCGGCGTCCACGTGGTGAACTCGTTGAGCACGTCCTTCACCAATTCACTCATGACCTCCGAGTTGAGGGTTTGTTCGATGCTTGCCATGTCGATCATTGCCCCCTTGAACCGATGCATCAAGCGTTGGTCCTTGGCGATCAAGCGGAGTTCACCCCGAACGTCGTCAGGGATCATCAAATGGAGACGCTTCGCTTTGGCGTGGTGAAGCAAAATGTGGTGGAACCGATTCGAACCCATCATCGTCAAATTGGTTTCAAAGATGAGGTTCATGCGCTGGAACATCTTCTCCACCAAGGCGTCGACGAGGACGTTCGTGTCCATGATCACCAAAGGCTTGAGCGAAAGGTTGTGGAGGAAACGACGCTTCGAGGTGGGAATCTCGTCTTTGTACATCGAAAACAAGGACTGCTCCACCATCGAAAGGCGCTTGAGGGACGTGATGGAAAATTTCGGTGAATTTTGAGCTCGTTCCAAGTACATCAAGCCCTCGAAGGCGCCGTCTTCGGCGGCGTTCTTGGCGATCTCGTACACTTCGTCAAGCGAGGGAGACAGGCTCATCATGGCTTGTCGGAATTGATGTTCGAACTGGGTCCGAGTGCGGCGCAGGTCCCGACTGATGTGGGTTGAGGCAGCCGTCACCCGTCCAAGGAACGGCTCTGGAGGCAACAAATGGGCTTGCTCGAAGGGATAATTGCGGAGCAAATCCAATTCTTCTTCGTTGTACACCGTCTTGGTGCGTTCAACAAGGTTGCCCTCCACGTCTTCTTCGGTGACGGTGATGCGTTGTTGAACGTGCTTACGAATCAATCGAGCGGCTTCATTGGTGTCCTCGGAGGCTTTGTGACACACTCGGAGGTAGAGTTTGAACCGCTCCGTGATGGCGGTTTTGAGAGAGGGCACCTTGTCGAGCAGGTCCACCGCTTCGGCCCATGACGTGGCGTGGGCGTAATGAATCAAGGATTTTCGATAAAGGGCCAGCGGGAGAGCCAGGGCGGAGTCGTCATCGTCGGATTCCACCGCCACGTCGGAGCGTTCGGCGGTTTCGCCTCGGACCTTGGTGAACACTTCAGCCGCTCGGGAGTATTCCCGGGCTGAATTGAGCTCATCCCCGTTGGCCGCATAGAGGGCGGCACGGGTCAGCGGCGCCCAAGGAGAAAGCGGGTCGTGTTGTTGGTACCACATCACCAGATTGGGGAGCCCCAAATCGTGTTCCATCACGAGATGTGACACGGAACTCACCAGTCGGAGCGGGAAGCCGGACCGTGCGACAAGGTCGTCGAGTTGGGTCGCACGCTCAGGGTTGGCCATGCCGATGCTGTACGCCTGCAGGTGACCGTTCACGGACAAGGTCATGATCATCACCTCAAACAAGCGACGTTCGACGGCCGACAGGTCAAGGTCATCAAGGCCGTTGCTCAGATTGTTCAGATGCGTTTCACTGACCACACCGCCTTCAGCAATCGCCCGGCTGATGGGTGAGAAAGCCTTCAACGCACTCTTGTTCAACACCTCGACCAGTTCAGGCGTTTCCTTGTAAATGCCTTCCATCAACAACAGAAGGTGCTCGGCCACGGGCGAGAGGACTTCAGGAAGTTCGGCACCGTGAATGGCTTGCAAGGCCTGACGACGGCTGTTGAAAATGTTCGAGCGATGCTTGGCACCCACCGAGGAGGGCGCCAACTGAGCGATCAAGAGCGCCGCATACGGATGCTGCATGGCCAGCATGCTGTCGTTGGAAAACACGGTCGCCAAGCGTTCGATGTCCAGGGCATCGAGCAGAAGGGTGAGCACCGATGATTTGATCTCGTCCCAAAAAGACCCGGGTTCATCGCACAGGCGGCGTGCAGCGGTCAACCGAAGCGAGGCCTCCAGTTCAGGAGTTTGAACGACACGGAGCAGCGCCTGCTCGTCCACGTCGTTCATAAAACCCATCAACCAAGCGTTGGCTCGATCATCGTTCATGGAAACGACCAGCGGCAGCAAATCGGTCACGTCAGAAGAACCGTCCAAGCGCAGGCCACCGAGAACCTCCATGGCTCCATCTTGCTCGCCTTCTCGGAGCAGGGCGGTCAGTCGCCACCACGTCAATCGGTCTCTACCTTCGTGCACGTTGGCGGCCTTGAGCAGCGCAAGTCCCTTTTCCAGTTCAGCCGAAGGAGACGCTTCGGCCTCGGCGGGCGCATGTTGCCAAGCCAGCGTTTGGAGAGCGACCGTGAGCGAATCGTCTTTCGAACTCGCCACAAGGTTGGACCAATCGTTGATTTGCCCCAATTGCAGCGCTTGGAAATTCATCAGTGCAGCGCAAAGGTCTGCGTCTTCGCCTTCGCACGCCTTCACGACGGAAGCCGGAGGCTCATCCCGGTTGTGAACATGAAGCAGATAGGTCACGAAGGCCAGCGGTCCTTTGAGTTGAAGCAACGAGTCGTCCAAGGTGACGGACCGGCCGCCCGTGAGTTGCTTGGTCGCCTTCTGCAACGCCACCTTGGTATCGGGGTCGTCCACCCCGGCGGTGGCCAATTTCAAGACGGTGGCCAGCGCTTCTCGATCTCGTGGGTCGACCCAGAAAAATTCGGTTGAGAGTTGGCTTTTGGTAGTGGACTTGGCAACCTTCGCTTTGGGGAACGCCAAAAACTGGCCCAACAGGGGCGTCTTTTCACCGATCAAATGCCATACCGGATGGACGCCTTTGGCCATGCAGGTCTCTCGGAGCGTCGTTTCGTTGACGTTCCATGCCTCGTCCCAATCATCAGCGTTCAACTGTTTGTGAATCAAGAGGGTGGCCAACTGGTAGGCGGTGGTGTAGGGAGCCTCGTTGACGATCTCCTCGGGTTTATGCAGCCAGGTCATGTACGACGGCCCGGAACTCCGACCGGTCCGCCGAGCACGTCCGCGAGGGCGAGCCATGGCGGGTCGTCGCTGATTGGAACCGTCATCATCGTCTTCGGCGGCTGGTGGCTCCAACTCATGGGCTGCAACGCACAACACCGCCATGAGCGGTTTGTCAAACATTTTTGAGGCCGCTTCTCGGTTCATCGTGGCGACCCGCGCATTACCCGCCATGGGCTTGGAAAACGCTGCCTTGAGACAGGTTTCCATGTGCGTTTCGTCCAACCCTTCATCCCCTCGTTTCCCCCCACGACGAGAGCCCTTTCAATCCACCGATGAGCGGACATGGCCGATTTTTCGTCAAAACACATACTTCCTTGAACCAACGACCTCTCCGCCGCGACGAGACTCCATGGACATCGTGCCGCTGACCGTCCTGCTCTTGCACCCCATTCTCGCCTCAGGCCTGGTCGCTTGGGTGTGGTGGCAGTACGCATGGCGAAAGAAGTCGTACGAACTCAAAGGCGCTGAGCGAGCGGCCCATTTGGCCCGCCATGAGGCGAACGGCGAACGCCTGCTTTGGGCCACCGGAGGCGTCATCCTGCTGGCCTTTGCCGCTCGGGGGTTCACCGGTTGGTACAACGGCGAGGACGTGGTGGCGGCCCTCGTCCCCCAATCGCTTCACGGTTTCATGGGTCCGGTGGGCTTTGCCCTGATGGTGGTGATGACGAGGTACGGTAAACAGGCTCGAGCGCAGCGGGAAGCAGGAGAATCCTTCGCCACGACCAAACTCAAGCACGGACGAGCCGCTGACCTGATCGTTTACCTCGTGTTCATCCACGCCTTCTTGGGCTTCATCTACACCTTCGACGTGCTCGTGTGAGCCAGCCTCTGGCCGGCCCAACAACACCTCACGCCGTCAACTTCACAACGCCTTGCGGTGCTCAGAAGATGGTGTTGAACAACCAACCGAAGGTCGACTCGTTGCCAGGTCCAAGGTAGAACATCAACATGAACACGGCAATACCGTACATGATGGGGCTTGGCTCGTCGGCCTTGCCCATGCCCAACTTGATGGCCACGTAGGAGATGACACCCCAAGCGATACCGTCAGCGATGGAGTAGGTGAACGGCATCAAGACCATGGTCAAGAAAGCGGGCAACACCATTTCCTTGTCGTCCCAGTCGATTTCGGTGGCTTGCTTCATCATCATGCCGCCGATGATCACGAGGGCGCAGGCGGCAGCGAAGGTGGGGATGGCCTTGAACAGGCCGGAAAGGAACAAACCGGAGAGCATCAACACACCGACGGTGATGGCGGTCAGGCCGGTCTTGCCGCCTTCTTCCACACCCGCAGCGGACTCGATGTAGGTGGTGGTGGTGCTGGTACCGCAGATGGCACCGGCGATGGTGGCAGCGGCATCGGACATAAAGGCCTCTTCCGAGTTCTGGAGTTCGTCGTCCTCGTTGACGTAGCCGGCTTGGCGACCCACGGAGTAGAGGGTTCCAGCGGTGTCGAAGATGTCAACAAAGAGGAAGGCGATCATGACCAGCATGAAGTCGGCGAGGTTGTCACCAACGTCCCCAAGGGCCCCGAAGGCGGCCCCAAGCGATTCGTCGGGCATCCCGACAAATCCGAAGATTTCCTCAGGCCAGGTGGCTTCTGGAGAACCCCAACCTGCGCCGCCAGCGACGAAGTCGTTGTAGGGGTCGTACGCACCCACAAGCCAGCCGAAGAGGGAGGCACCGAGGATACCGTAGATGATAGCACCCTTGATGCCACGGGCCATCATCACGGCAATGGCGATGAGAGCGACCATGGAAATCACGGCACCGTGCTGGTAGATGGCGTACCCACCAGCACCCCACGCTTCGGTGTTGGCAAGATTGACGAGCGTTGCACCGTCGTCTTGAATCCAGCCCATCTCACGCAGACCGATGATGGCGAGGAACATACCGATACCGGCGCCCGTTGCAATCTTCAGGTCCTTGGGGATGGCGTTGATCATCTTGGTTCGCCATCCGATTTGAGGAATCGAGATGATGAGGAAGATGATACCTTCAACCAACACAGCGGCGAGGGCAATCTTCCAGTCGATGCCCATGCCGAGCACGACAGCGAACGTGAAGTAGGCGTTCAGGCCCATGCCGGGTGCCAGGGCAAAGGGAAGGTTGGCCCAAAGCCCCATGACCACACAACCAACAAAGGCGGCGATGGCCGTTGCAAACAACGCATCGTCAAACGGAATACCACCGACGCTCAGCATGGCTGGGTTCACCAGCAGGATGTACGCCATCGTCAGGAAGGTCGTCAATCCGGCTCTCAGTTCGCCGTTTAAGGTGGCACCTCGTTCTTCAAACTTGAAGTAATTTCCAATATCTTGCTCAAATCCCATGTTCATTTCTCCTGTAGGGTTGTATCACCTTAGTCTTAGAGGGGTTAATATACTTCGGGTGCCAAAAAAGCCCCTTGGAGCCTAAAATTGAATCATTTCTGGACCACCGTTAGGCGTCGTAGGCCACCAGTGCATGAACCGGTGCGTTTACCGCATCCCGCCCGTTGAGGAAAGGGAGGTCGATCACCACACCGCAACCAACCACCTCAGCTCCAGTCTGTTCGCACAACGTCACCGAAGCGGCCAAGGTACCTCCCGTCGCCAACAAATCATCGAGAATCACCACGCGCTGGCCCGGTTGCAAAGCGTCGGCTTGAATTTCAACGGTGTCGGTGCCGTATTCCAGGTCGTAGGTGAGGGAACGCGTATCGCCGGGCAACTTCCCGGCCTTCCGAATCATCATCATGGGCAGATTGAGGCGTTGAGCCAAGGGCACCGCAAAGAGAAAACCGCGGCTCTCAATGCCGGCGATCACATCGGGTCGCCATGCCTTGACGGCGTGTTCGAGTTGGTCCAGACATGCAGCCATCGCCGAAGGTTCCCGAAGAAGGGTCGAAATATCGTAGAACAAAATGCCCTCGATGGGAAAATCGGGGATGCCTCGGATGTGGTCCTTGAGATTCATGCAACCCCTGTCCCCCACCCAGTCCTTGAACGTGCCCACCACCTCCACCAACAAGGCCTGACGCTGTGTGGGCATCCAAGACGCCGATTGAAATACTCATGATTTTCCGAATGAAGCATGGAGGGTGCGACCGACCCCGAGATGCTCAAGAAACGAGCCTTCTTTCGGCTTGGCTTGTTCATCCACGACCACCGAAAAGCGATGATGGCGTTTGGTCTCGTTTCGTGCATCCTCATGACCGGCCTCATGTCCATGGGCGCTGATTGGGCAGAGGGCTTTGGGGAAGACGATGTTGAATCGGTCAACGCCGGCCGACTCATTTCAGAACGCTTTGCCACCGACAGCGACGACGGAGGCCAAACCCTTCGCTACGTGGTCCACCATCCAAGCCTGAACGATTCGAGTGATGAGTGGCAACGTGCGGTGCAAGAGGCGCTGAACTCGTTTGAATCGCATCCCGACGTCACCATCGAGTATTCGTGGCAGGTGGAAGAGGTGGACCGAAGCGATGTGTTCGTCACCGGTGAGGACGGTTCGTACGCCATCAACACCGTTCATTTCCTCACCGACCGAAAACAGGCCAAAGCCATCATGTCCGACCTTCACGAATCGGTAACGATCGAGGGGGAGTTTGACGGCTGGATGACCGACGGCATCGCCATTGATTGGACCTTTGACGAGCGCATCAAGAACGACCTCATCAAAGCCGAATTGGTTTCAGGCCCCTTGTCGGTGCTCATCTTGGGCATCGTCTTCGGTTCGTTGGTGGCCGCCCTCTTGCCCGTGGGCGTGGGCGTCGGGACCGTCCTTGCGGCCATCGGCATGACCATTTGGCTCTCCAACGTCACCGATGTAACGGTTTATGCGACCAACATCATCTCGCTCATCGGCATCGGGGTGTCCATCGATTACTCGCTCTTTTTGGTGAACCGGTTCCGAGAAGAACTGGCTCGAGGCCACGACGTGCGAACGGCCACCGCCATGAGTTGTGCAACGGCCGGCAAAGCCGTGTTCTATTCCGGCATCACCGTCGCCATCGGCTTGATGGGAATGCTCTTCTTCACCAACACATCCCTGCCTTCCCTCGGCATCGGCGGCACCATCGCCGTGAGCATCGCCATGGTGTATTCCACGATCGTCCTGCCGGCCGTGATGGCGTGGTTGGGCCCTCGGGTCAACAAAGGAAAAATCCCCTTTGCACTGGACATGTCGGCCAAGGACGACGGGATGTGGGCACGCATCGCCAAGCGAGTGATGGACCGTCCCTGGGCGGTGCTCATTCCAACCTTGGTGTTGCTCATCGGCGCCGGCCTTCCGTTTGCCTACGCTGAATTCTCCCTGTCATCGTGGAAGGCCCTCCCTCCCGACGATGAATCGCGCATGGGCATGGAAATCATCGACGAAGAGTGGCCTGACCAAGCGGCGAACTCCATCTTCCTCGTCATCGACACCGACGGCGCCGACCCGCTTTCAGAGACGAACCTGAGAACGCAGCACGCCTACATCGTTGGCTTGCTCAACGATTCAAGGGCCTCCGGAGGCATCGGCGTCGGCTTGCCGTCACCGAACATGAGTGCTGACGAAGTGGTCCAATTCTGGCAAGCGGAGGACGAATGGTTGCCTGCTGAACAGGTCGCCATGCGTGAAAGCCTCCGAGCGGCCTTGGTGGGCGACAACGCCACCATGATCACGTTGCAGCTTGTCGGCGCCCAAACCAACGTCGATTCGCGCATGATGGTGGAAGACATCCGAGACCAACGAGACGCATTCCTGGACGACTTCACCGGGGAAAACGACCGATTGCTCGTGGCCGGCTTTGCCGCCTACAACGCCGATAACCTCGACGCCATCGCCGACAACCTTCCTCGAGCCCTGGCCTTCATCCTCATCGCTACCATTCTGTTGATTTTCCTCCAAGTTCGTTCAGTCATCATTCCAATCAAGGCCATCGCCATGAACATCCTGTCCATTTCCGCCTCGTTCGGCATGTTGGTCTGGGTATTCCAGTGGGGCTACGGCGAGTCGCTGCTCAACTTTACCGCCCAACCCATTGATTCAGGCAACCCCGTCATCATGTTCTGCATCGTCTTTGGCTTGTCCATGGATTACGAGGTGCTGATGCTCTCGCGCATTCATGAGGAATGGGAACGAACGGGGGACAACACCCTGGCGGTGGCCAACGGCTTGCAAAAGACCGGTGGACTCATCACGGGCGCCGCCGC
>JADHNB010000059.1 GCA_016779705.1 Candidatus Poseidonia sp.
ATTCGCGAAATCATGCGTGCCACGGACCACGAAGGGGCTGTTCAGGCCCTCCACCGTTCTTCCTTTTCAACGGGGGAGAGCGGCGAGGCGGTGCTGGACTGGAACGAAACGTGCCTCGCCGTTGAGGCGGGCATCATGGCCACGGTGGAACGTGCTCGACGAGAAGGCATTGACCTCCTGCTCGAAGGGGTGCACCTGATCCCCAGCGCGCGACTGCTTCGGTCATGGGAAGAAGCGGGGGGGGTTGCGCTCGGCATCGTGATGACGGTGGACGAAGAGCGTGCCCATCAAAACATGCTCAAGGCTCGGGACGCTCATTCCTACCGACGCTCGGACCGATATTTGGCGAATTTCAAGCGGATTCGTGCCATTCAAGACGGCCTCATCGAGCGTGCCAAAATTGCCAATTGGCCCACCGTGGACCCCACACGTGTGGACGACGACGTTGAGCGAATCGTTACCCTGCTCAACCGAGCCGTGAGGGAACACGAGGCGTGATCACACCGTGAGCGTAAAAGCCACGTCGAAGTTCAACATGGCTTCACCGTCAGAAACCCCAAGTTCACCGGTAACGGACAAGGTGTTGGCGTCAACCTCAACCACCGAAAGTTCAGTCAATTTGATTTCAACACCCCGAAGTTCACCGTGGTGAAGCAAATCATCGTGAACCGTATCGAGCGCCAATTCAGCGGCTTCCATGCCCTCAAGGCCACCTTCCATCCAGAGGTCCGTGCGGGCCTGGGTCAACGGAGCGATGACCGCCAACACCTCCTCGGTCGTGACGATGACATCGTCAGAGGCCGGTTCGTGAGGCAAAGTAAGCCCCGCTACTTTCACCCCGAAGATGGCCATGGAAAGCAGCGACATCAACAACACCACCCCCGTAGCGAGCAGCATTTGACCGGCTTGCGAGCGTTGCAGGGAGGTTGACTTCATCAGGCGCCACCTCCGCGAGCCCAGACATCAAGGGTTACCGTCCAAACGTACGGGCCGATGCCGATGAGTTGGTGCACGGCGACGGTACCACCAGCAGGCGTCCCCACCGTTCCGTGCGGCGTTGCCACGGAGCTGTCCTTGGCCAACCAACAATTCGCCTCCTTTCCGGGGGCGATGGCGGCTTGGAGCAGTTCACACGCCCCCTCGCGGTCGTCGTCGGCGAGCAATTCCACCAAGCGATTGTCGCCGTTGATTTCGGCTTCAAGACCCAAACCGTAGCGGATGGCATCTTCCCCGGCCATTTCCAAGGAGGCGTCGAGGGCCACCGAAGGCGAGTCGGGGACGTGGACTCGAATGAGAAAGGTGGCCGACATGAAGAAGAGCCAGAACAAGGTGAGCATTTCCAAGATGTGGATTTGCGCCTCTTCGTCCTGACGCATGGCATCACCCCCAATACAGAGGCGCAGGGACGAACGTTCCCGATGAAGGGTTGAGCCCGGGAACTTCGGTAATGCCGATCAGGTCGGGTGAAAAGGCAACGAAATTGAACACCAACAAGGCCACGACGATCATCATTCCAGAGTGTTTGAATCCAGTGGAAAAGCGCCCCGTAGCCATCAAGCCAGCCATGGAACCGTTCCCCAACGCTTGCATGGTCACACCGTAATAGAAAATGGTCAAGAAAAACAAGGGGTCAATGTTGCGGATGGTCATGTTCCCGATGGTCTGACCTCCGCTGTCGCCGCCGTCTTCACCACCGGAGTTGCTGCCGGCGATGGCGGGAATAAACACCTTGGCGAGAACGACGATGACACCAAGGAAAACGAAGTAGGAGGTCCAGATGACCGCGATGTACGAACCAATGGCGCGTTTTCGCTCACCCTCAAGGAACTTCAATTCCCGAGAGTCGTTGGCCGCCGTCACCAAAATGTCCGAAATTTTTCCACCCGCACGGTCGGCTTCGGCGATGAGGGCGATGGCTCGCTGCACCAGCGGGGTGCCCACCCGATCAGCAAATTGGCGAATCACATCGCTGAACTTGATGCCCCAACTGAGTTGGTCGGACATTTTCTTGACTTCGTCGTTTAACGCCCCGTATTCCGAGGTGGCCAGCGTTTGAACGGCCACGGTCATCGAGAGACCACCCTTCCAATATTCGGCGAGGTCACGAAGGAAATCCGGGAATTTCTCTTCAACTTCGTTTTTGGCCTCTTCGACCTTTTCCCAGTAATACGACGCCGGGAAGATGAAGAAGAAGAAGGTCAACCCGAAGAAATTCAGGAAAATCGTGGGATGCAACTTGACAGGACCGAGTTCGAGTGCAGGCCCAAGCCAAAGCGACTTGTTGTTCATGTTCGTGGGAATGCCGTCGTAATAGTGAACGGTCATGTCAAAAGTAACCGTTGAAAGGTACTGATTTTCGTTGGTGGTCATGAAGACCAATTCATACCGAGAGTCGGGAGGAATGGTGACCATTTCGAAACCGCAGTTTCCTTGATTGGCCGTGGCGTTGTTGTATTCCAAAATCTTACCCGCAGAACTTCGCACAGCGACGGTGTAGTCGTAGGGCCCGGCGGCCTCGACCGTGCAGTTGAGCCATAACGGCTGAAGGACCGTGGCACCTCCCGTGGCGTCTTCAGGTACCCCGGGCACATCGAAATTTTTCCCTCGTTTGGTGACAATGGTCCATTCTTCACCCTCCCACGTGATGCGGTCGGGGCGATCTTGGAGAATGGCACACGTCTGGTTTTGCGTGTAACTTGGCTTTTGGTTGGTTTGGAAGAATTCACCCGTCGGGTTACCCACCTCGTCCTGAGCGGTGGCACCGCAGTAGAGGTTGGTGAACATGGGCTCCCCGTTCGCCGTGGGGACGAAGCCGGAATTGGTCAGCCAGAACAACCCGCTGCTGATTCCCAAGATCACCGAGATGAAGAGAATGATGTACAGACGGGTGAGGGTGGTGTCGTCCTTCGGCAAGTCGAGGTTGACCACGATTTTCTCCTTCTTCCGAGCCACGCTTTCACCTCCTCTCACATATCTTGTTCCTTGCTGCTGGTCCACACCAAAATGGCGTACGCGATATGAATCATGGGGATGAAGCCGAGCACGATACCGTAAAGCATCCCCTCACTCATCTGAGCCCCCGAACCCGACACCCAGAACATGATGACCAGCATAACGATCAGGAAAAGAGGCATGGCCACGGCGACCACAATGTAGGATTCAGCGAGCAGAGCAATCGATTCGAGGAACACCCCGAGACGGGTCCGGTTCTCTCGCATGTAGTGCTCGGCACGGTTGAGGAAGAAGAGCTTGAGTTGGCCACCAGCGGTCAGCGTACCGACCATGCCTTGGAAAAACTCGGTCAACCAAACGGAGGCCGCTCGGTCCACGCTCATCTTGATCGCCGTGATCAAGTCGTACCCCAGCAGGGTGATATCACGATAAATCATGGCAGCATCGTCGGCCACGTCGCCGTAGATCTCCTTGTTCATCGCCAAGGACCTGAAGATCTTGCCCGGCGTGGCGTTGGCGGCCGACATTGCGGCGGTGTAGGAGGCGGCGTAGGGAAGGTACTTCTCGATCATGTCACCACGTCGGGTGGCTTCACGGGCCGCACCGCCCTTGTTGAATTTGAACGCCGCATACGGAACGATGAAACCGCCGAGGGCCACGAGAATCAACTTCAACACGGGAGGGAAGACTTGCAGGCGATAGTCGGGACACCCGTTGCCCGGCAGCGACGGGTCGATGAGAGCGGCGTTCCAATACTCCCACTCAAAACACGGGTCGATGGAGGAGGCGTCTTGGATGCTTTCGTAGAACGCAATGACGCCGATGTCGGGGATGAAGAAAATTGCAACAAAACCCCAAGACATCAGCGTGATGGCAACGGTGGTCACGATGACCGTGGCAAGGTACACTTCGGGCATCATGCCCATGGAGCCTTTGACGAGGTTGGCCGAGAGTTCCTTGTCACCTCGGGCCCGTTTCTTCACGATGCCGCCCAACAAGCGATTGCAAATTCGCTGCCAGGCCGTCAAGTCCATGAATTCACCTCCCTCTCAATGTTCGTTGGTCACTTGAGGCCGTCAACACGTGCCAAGATTTCGTTGGGTCGGACGTAGTATTCAGTGACGATTTGGGAAACTTGGTCGGCCTTCCGAATGTCGTTGAGCACCATCCATTCAAGGATGCGTTTGCGGGTTCGCAATTCCCGACGCATCTCCTCTTGGCTGTAGTTGATCTTGACCATGATTTTCTCCAACACGTAGGATTTTCCAGAGAAGACGAAGTCGTCGTTGGTCACGTCCCAACGGAACACCTCGTTGGTGATGACTTCCATCGAGTTGGGGTCGATGCCGACGATCTCAACGATTTGCTTCGTGCGTCGAACACGGCGGCCGTTGATACGGGTCTGAATCTGGATGGAACAGGCTTCAAGCGCCGGGAGCAGAACACGCGGGATATCGATGGGTTTGTTCTCAAGTCGGTGAACGAGCGAAGGCACCGAGTCGGCGTGGACCGTTGAATAGGCGCAGTGGCCCGTGGCCATGGCTTGGAACAACACGTAAGCTTCAGCACCACGAATCTCACCCACAATGATGTATTCGGGCCGTTCACGAAGCGCCGCCTTGAGCAACTCGAACTCACCGATCACACCGTCATCGCTCTCACCACCGAACCCTTGTCGAGTCAATCCAGGCACCCAGTTCGGCTGTGGGATGTTGACTTCACGGGTGGATTCAATGGAGACGATTTTCATCTGCCAGGGAATGAAGATGCACATGGCGTTGAGCGTGGTTGTTTTTCCAGAGGCCGTACCGCCCACAAACAACATCGGGACTTCGTTTTGGAAGGCAATCCAGAGATAGGCCACCATGAGCGATGACATGGTTCGGAACGCGACGATGTCCGCCGGTGAGAACGGGTCGTCCTTGAACCGTCGAATACAGAACGCTGAACCGCGAGTTGAGATTTCATGACCCAACTTCATCACGATACGCGACCCGTCCATGAGCGTCGCATCCAACAACGGGTCCGCCACCGAGATGTGCTTACCGCAACGCTGGGCGAGCTTGATCACGTACGATTCCAGTTCATGGTCGGTTTCCCAAACGCAGGTGGTCTCGACGGACTCAAACTTTCGATGATAGGCGAAAATAGGGACGTTGGTCCCGTCAAGGGAAATGTCCTCAACGTTCACGTCGTTCATCAGCACGTCCATTTTCCCGTAGCCGATGAGATCGCGTCGCAGGTAGTAGAAAATCTTGGATTTGGATTTCTTGTTAATTTTCATGGCGTAGGATTTGATCACCTTGTCCATGGCCGTACGAACGTACGCCTCGGGATTGGAGTCAATTTCTTCGATGTTGGCCGTGAGCGAACGGATGAAGATGTCCATGATTTCGTCACGTTGCTCTTGCTCTTTTTTCGTCAGCGGGGGCTCAATGATTTGGTAGATGATGTTGAGCGTGGTTTTGTCACGAACGATGCGAGCAAAGGCGTGAGGGGGCATGACAGGGTATTTGTCGAGTTCGTCGTATTGGGCGCGTTGCTGTCCTCGCTGACGTCCGCCGCCACCACCTTTTTTTCTTGCCATGGTCACCGACACCCCGAATGCAATTCGCTACAACATCTCCCCGACTATAACACTTGGGTGAAAATCACCACCAAAACGGCATGCTGTGGCAAACTTTCAACTCGGCACCAAGCCCTCTCTCAAGGCGCTAAAGTGGCGTTCAGCCAAGCCGAGCAGCGGGCTTGAAACGCGAACAAATCGGCTTCGTTGGGCAACACATCATCGGCGTTTCCAATCAGAACATCAAGACCCCAGCCCAATTCGCGTTCGTTGCGTGCCTCAAACGCCGAACGGTCGCCATCCTCAGAACGCCCCCGTTGTTGGATGCGGGCAAAGCGAAGTTCAGCGTCGGCGACGATGGCAACCGTTCGATACTCGTTTCCCCATCGTCCAGCAAACACCGCGTGCTCGGCCGTGCCACGCAAGCCTTCGATGAGCACCAACGCATGGTCGCGCAAAAGGTGGTCCACCCGGTCGCACAACCGAACAGCGAGCACGTCTTCGCCGTGTTCAGCGCGCAACCGGGCCGCCACCTCGCCAAAAATGGAGGGTGATTCCTCCAAGCCAAGACGCTGTACCTCCGCTCGAATCATGTCGCCCATGGAGACCACGGGAACGTCAGCATCGGCCAAAATGGCCGCGAATTCGCCTTTCCCCGAGCCGGGCATGCCGCACACCGCCACGACCCGAGTCATGAAAGGAAGGCCAACGACGAAGCCCCAAGAAGATACCTGCGCAACGGAGTCGGAGGGTCAGTTTGAGAACTCGGCTCGGCCCCAGCGACGGTCCATCAATTTCCACAGCACGCCGGAAGCAAAAATCAAGCCAATGGAGATGGCGATCATCCCAACATATCCTTGTTGCACCATCGTTTCGTCGTACATTTGAGCGGTGGCCGCCAAGCCGTCTTGGCTGGCCCGTTCCCACCAATTTCCGTACAAACCGACGTCCCCTTGCGTGAACGAAAGCAGGAAGAGGGCGAGCAGCGGTAAGACGGTTCCAATCCAAAACCAGACCATGATGGAGGCATCAAAAATGGCTTTGTTGGGTCGAAGGCCCATCAAAAAGGCGGTAAGGGCCACGATGTAAATCGAGTTGGCAAACATCACAACGATGCTGGTGGGCAAGGAAGCCCATTCATCCAATCGCCAAGCCATCAAGACGATGAAAATCAACGAGATCCAGGACGTGGCAAGGAAGTACACCACCACCTTGGCCCGAATCAAATCGGGAACTTTCAGCGGGAGGCCGTTCATGAAATCGGGCGCATCAAGAATCGTCAACCATGAATAAAAATTGAACCCAAAAAAGCCGAGGAAGGGGGCATAGGAGAGCAAATTGATGGGAATGGGAGCCTCGGCGAAGTCGACCAGCCACGCCATGCCGAGCAACACCAGAAGCGGGATGGCATAGGAAACGGTCATCTTCTTGATGGCCCCTGAACGGAAAAGATCAACGAATTCTTTGGCCACGATCAGACGAATTTCCCCCCGCCCCAAAAAGCCCAGCCGACCGTACATGGGTTCCAACAAATCGCCTTGTTCAACCACGCTCACATCGAAATCATCCAAAATCAACAACGAGGCCATCAAGCCAATCCCGATGGACAGGACGAGGCCGAGGAGAATCGCCACGCCGCTTTGGCTGGCTTGTGCTGCGAGGCCCCAGAGCAACAGATCGGCTGGAAGGACGCCGATGCCGACCGAAACCCCGAGAACGACGATCAAGACGGGGCCAAACAACGTGAACGGGCGTCCCCGCAGCCAAAGGGAGGAGGCCAAAAACGAGAGCGCCAACCCCTGGCCGAGGGTCGTGGCCATCGCCAACCAGGTCCACGGTAGCGAGGACCACAGGAGCGGCGTCCGTATACCGGCCACGCCATCGAGCAGGATGCCAAGGGCCATGCCGCCGATGATGGGAGTGAGGATCAACAAGACGTAGAACAGCATGTCCTTTACGAAATACGTGAAATGGGCCATGGAATTGGGGAGGGGTTGCAAAGCTGGGGCCGCCAACAGGTAGTTTTTCGTGGCCGTGCGGCGGACGATCGCGTCCCTGCCCATGAACGCAAACGTACCCATGCCCAACGAAAACATGAACAGCGGAAGGTGGAGCGCAAATCGGAGCTCCTGCCACGTGAAGGTTTTCGATTCGATATCAGAGGTTTGAGCGCTCGAGTCCCCCACGAGAAATTGCAGTCCGATGGTGGAAATCGCCGTCACCAAGGTCAACAAGAGCGGGAACAAGACCATTTGCCGTTTTTTGGCAAACTCAACGCTCTTGCGGGCTTCTTCAATGAACATCACCTTGAACGTCGCCGAAAACGCCGACCAACCTCGAAGGGGTTCGTTCAGGGCAACGCCATGAGCACCGGTCCCGAGGTTAGCGCTTCCATCGAAGGGTTCGTCCGTCCATGGACGAGATTCGATGAACGTGCCCGACATGCTCATTCCTCCGAATCGTCCACAACACCTTCATCGCTCAAGCGTTCCACATCTTCAATGGAACGACCGACCAGACGAATGAACACGTCTTCCAACGTTTCTTCCTCCGAGAGTTTCAACCCCTTCACCGTTCCCGCGGCCAAGACCTTCCCGTCGTTGATGATGGCCATGCGGTTGCACATGCGTTCAGCCATTTCCAAGACGTGAGAGCAGAGGAAAATCGTCCCTCCTTCGGCCACGTGGTTGAGCAACCATTCCCGGCATTTTCGCTGGTAAATAGGGTCGAGGTTAGCAAAAGGTTCGTCCAAGAACAGCAACTTTGGTTTGTGAATGAAAGCACTCGCCAGCATCACTTTCTGACGCTGCCCTTTGGAGAGATCCTTGCACATCGTGTCCCGTTTTTCTTGGAGACCAAACCAATCGAGCCAATGTTCCACCTTGGCGTGCATGTCTTCAACCCCACGGAGTCGAGCGACAAACTCGAGAAACTCCACCGGCGTGAGGAAGGAAGGGGGAGATTCCGATTCGGGGACGATGCCGATGTTCGCTTTGACCTTCTGTGGGTCAGCCACCGCGTCCACACCAAGCACCTCAATGCGGCCTTTGCTCGGGCGCAATTGGCCGGTTAACAATTTGATGAACGTGGATTTCCCAGCCCCGTTGGGCCCAAACACGCCGAAAAATTCCCCGGGATGAACCTCCACGTTCAACGGGTGAAGGGCGATGAAGTCACCGTATTTCTTGGCCATGTCTTTAGCACTGACCATCGGGGAGGACGAGGCAGTCATGGCCGTTTGAGGGTGGAGCCGGATATGATACCTTGCTTGATGTTCATTGGAGGCTGACGATGACATGAAGAAGAGGGAGCGGTTCAGTGCATTCATGAACGCCCCCCAAAGCGACGTGACCAAGGTGGACCTTCACCCGTTGAGCGAAGATGAATCGATTGGATTCTTTGCCTGCTTGACCATCGATCGACCTGACAAACTCAACGCTTTGAACGCCGAAGTGATGGCGGCCCTGAAGGAGGTCTGTGCGTGGATGGAGGCATCGGACGAGGTGCGCGTGCTGGTCGTCACGGGTGCGCCGCCCAACGCACCTCCCGAAGGAAAGCGTGCAAAGCCCCACGCCTTTGTTGCCGGGGCCGACATCACGGAGTTTGCGGATGCAGGCAGCGACGTCATCCGTGAGAAATTCAGGGACAACGCCGTTGAGGCCTTGTGGAACCTGTCCAAACCCACCATCGCCATGGTGGACGGCTTCGCTTTGGGCGGTGGGTGCGAAGTGGCGTGTTCGTGCGATGTTCGCATTGCCAGCGACCGGTCAACCTTCGGAACACCGGAAATCAACCTCGGCCTGATCCCCGGGTACGGCGCCACGCAACGCTTGGAGCGCTTGGTGGGCTACGGCAAAGCCCACGAGATGATCATGACCGGCGACATGGTCCCCGCTGAAGAAGCCCATCGCATCGGCCTGGTGAACCACGTGGTCTCGCCAGAAGCGTTGGAAGAAACCACCTTCGCCATGGCTCGCCGAATCGGCAGCAAATCCTCGCATGCGCTCAAGGTTGGCAAGCAAACCGTTCGTTCAGCCCTGGACGAAGGGTTGACCGAAGGCGTGGCCACCGAGGCGGAAGCCTTTGCGAATCTTTTCGACAGCGAAGACAAGGAAATCGGAGTCCAAGCGTTCCTCAACCGCGAAACCGCACGATGGAAGCACCGCTGAAAGCCACCGTCCTGGCCTTCTCGAAAAAAA